>JBMDWQ010000176.1:0-68219 GCA_048594675.1 Microbacterium sp.
GGTTCCCCCGGTGGACCACCCGCTCATCGACGACGCGGCGGCGGCAGCGCTGAAGGCGCGGATCCTCGATTCCGGGCTCAGCGTCGCCGAGCTCGTCTCCACGGCGTGGGCGGCCGCCTCGACCTTCCGCGGCAGCGACAAACGGGGCGGTGTCAACGGGGCGCGTGTCCGTCTCGCGCCGCAGAAGGACTGGGAGGTCAACAACCCCGCGCAGCTGCATCGCGTGCTCGGCATCCTCGGCGGCATCAAGGCCGACTTCGACGCCCAGTCCGATGCGAAGGTGTCCCTGGCCGATCTCATCGTCCTCGCGGGCAACGCCGCGGTCGAGAAGGCCGCACGGGACGCCGGTGTCGAGGTGGAGGTCGTGTTCCACCCCGGTCGCACCGATGCCTCCGCCGAGCAGACCGACGTCGAGTCGTTCGCCTACCTCGAGCCGGCGGCCGACGGGTTCCGCAACTACCAGGGGCCGGTGGCCGTCGCCTCGGGTCTTCCCGCCGAGCACCTGCTCATCGACAAGGCCAACCTCCTGACCCTCAGCGCGCCGGAGATGACCGTGCTCGTCGGCGGGCTCCGGGTGCTCGGTGCCAATTGGGACGGCTCGGAGTACGGCGTCTTCACCGACCGTCCGGGAGTGCTCTCGAACGACTTCTTCGTGAACCTCCTGGATCTCGGGACCACCTGGCGACCGCTCGATCCGGGTTCACACGCGTTCATCGGTACGAAGGACGGCTCGGGCGAGAAGGTCGGCGTCGGCACCCGCGTCGATCTGCTGTTCGGCTCCAACTCGGAGCTGCGCGCGCTCGCCGAGGTCTACGCGTCCGACGATGCGAACGAGAAGTTCGTCCGTGACTTCGCCGCCGCGTGGGGTCGTGTCATGGAGCTCGATCGCTTCGACCTGCACGCCTGAGTGCGGGGGCGGACACCTCGTCTCGACCCGCGCCCCACACACGACGACCGGAGGCCCGAGCCTCCGGTCGTCGTGTATCTACAGAGCGTCGTGCGGGGCAGTTCAGCCGGCCGACTTGCCGTCGAACAGGGCACGGTGGGCGAACCCCGCCAGCAGAGCGCCCACGATCGGGAAGACGATGAAGACCCACAGCTGGGCCAGGGCGTCCCCGCCGCCGTAGAGAGCGGTGGCGATCGAGCGGGCAGGATTGACCGAGGTGTTGTCGATCGGGATCGAGACGAGGTGGATGAGCGTCAGCGTGAGACCGATCACGAGCCCGGCGAAGGTCGTCCCCCGGGTCGCGTGAGTCACGCCGAGGATGACGAGCACGAAGATCCCCGTGAAGAGGATCTCGGCGGTGATCGCCCCGCCGATGCCGAAGCCTCCCGGGGAGTGGTCACCGAATCCGTTGCTGGCGAAGCCGCCGGACTGCGCGGCCGTCAGCCATCCGTTCGGACCGAACAGGCCGATCAGGACGATCAGGCTGGTCGCGATCGCGCCGCCGACGACCTGGGCGACGATGTAGCCGATCGTGTCCTTCCAGGGGAAGCGGCCGGCGGCAGCGAGACCGAGCGTGACGGCGGGATTGAAGTGACCTCCGGAGATCGGACCCCAGGCATAGGCACCCGCCACGACCGTGAGGCCGAACGCGAGCGCCACTCCCACGAATCCGATCCCGAGCGAGGATCCATTGGGCCCCACACCGAAGTCGGAGGCGAACAGGGCGGCGCCGATGCCGCCGAAGACGAGAAGGAAGGTGCCCGCTGCCTCTGCCAGGAGCTTGATGCTGGTCGCCGGTCCGGCAGACGGTGGCGTGTGGTCCAGAGGGGTCGGCGTGGCCGGGGTATCGGGGATCGGGTCGGTGCTCATGAGAGGTCCTTTCGCTGAAGATCACGCGGGGCGATCCTGATGAGGGTGATTCTGCCGCTGTTGCGGGCGTTTGCCCAGGAGGCGGCCGACGTGTGGCGTCGTGTGACAAGACGCACGATCTCTCGATCCGTGACGCGGAACCGTCGATCGCCTTCGAGAGGAGGTGCGGTGAGGTCTAGAGCCGTCCGGCCGCTTTGAGGGCCAGATACCGGTCGGCGATGGCGGGCGGGAGGTCTTCCGGCGTCGCCGCGAGAGCTTCTCCACCGGCGCGGCGGACAGCCGCCGCCACCCGGTCGGCGTCACGCCGGGCGCGTTCGTCTGCCGCCTCACGGTAGATGTCGGCGGCCGTCCGCCGCACCGGGGGAGCGGACGGCTCGTCCCACGCCGCACCCACGAGCAGAGGGGCTCGACGCGTCACGGCGGGAAGTGCCGCCAGGAACCCCCGCGCCGATTCCACGGCGTCCTGGGCCGTCAGGGCCACCACGAGCGAGGGGCGCGTCGTCAGGGTGCGCACGTGGGCGAAGGCGGCGTCCCAGTCCGTGTCGATGAGTTGTGCCTCCACCGGCGCCATCGCATCCACGAGGCTCGAGAGCAGTCCCGCCCCGTCGCGCCCGGTCACCCGCGCGCGAACGACACGGTCGAACATCACCAGATGGACGTGGTCGCCCGCGCGCGAGGCGAGTGCGCTCAAGAGGAGGGCTGACTCCATGGCGGCATCCAGGCGGACCCCGTCGCCGACGCGGGCGGCGGCCGTGCGGCCGGTGTCGATGATGATGACGACATGACGGTCCCGCTCGGGACGCCACGTCCGCAGCATCGTCGTGTTCGCCCGCGCGGTGGCGCGCCAGTCGATCGAGCGCACGTCGTCGCCGCGCACGTACTCGCGAAGGCTGTCGAACTCGGTCCCCTGCCCTCGCACCTGGAGGCTCGTGTTGCCGTCGAGCTCGCGCAGGCGCGCCAGTCGCGAGGGCAGGTGGCGGCGTGCGGTGAACGGCGGAAGGACGCGTATCCTCGCCGGTGCGTCCAGGCGCGCTTGTCGCCCGGCGAGTCCGAGCGGGCCGACCGAGCGCACGACCACGAAGTCGCTGCGCAGTTCACCGCGTCGCCGCGGACGCAGCGGCACCTCGACTCCGCGTCGTTCTCCGGCGGGGAGGTCGAGGACGGCGCGGCGGGACGGGGCGCCGGCGGTGGGCTGCCACCCGTCGCGGAGGAGCCCGCGCAGTCGCCGGGATCCGGTGTTGTGCACGAGCACCGTCGTGGAGACATCGCTGTCTCGAAGCGCCCGGGCCGGGACGCGCCGTTCGATGCGCACTCGTCGCGGGGAAGCGGCGAGTGCGACGTCGGTCGCCGTGAGGACCCCCGCCAGCAGCGCCCAGCCCGCCGCGACCGCCCAGGCGGGCACCGCCATCGACGACAGCGCGATGACGGGGACGACGCCCAGGGCGAGGGCGAGCGGCAGACGACCGGTGACGAACATGAGGCCTAGACGGGCACGCGCGTCTGCTGGACCACGGAGGCGAGGATCGCGTCGGCCGACACGCCCTCGATCTCCGCATCGGGTCGCAGGCGCAGGCGGTGCCGCCACGTGGGGACGAGCATCGTCTGGACGTGGTCCGGGGTGATGGCGGGGTAGCCGCCCAGCCACGCCCACGCCTTCGAGGTCGCCAGCAGCGCGGTCGCGGCTCGAGGGCTCGCCCCCAGTTGCACAGACGGCGACAGGCGGGTGGCGCGCGCCAGATCCACGACGTACCCGAGGACCTCGTCGGACACCTCGACGCGGCCGACGGCGGCCTGCGCCGCTCGGATCTCCTCCGCGCCGGTGACGGCCTCGAGGCCGGCGGCGGAGAGATCGCGCGGGGTGAATCCGCTCGCGTGACGGCGGAGCACGGAGATCTCGGCGTCCCGCGCCGGCACGTCGATCATCAGCTTGAGCAGGAAGCGATCGAGCTGGGCCTCGGGCAGCGTGTACGTGCCCTCGTGTTCCACCGGGTTCTGCGTGGCGGCGACGAGGAAGGGATCGGGGAGGGCGCGGGAAACGCCGTCCGCGGAGACCTGACGCTCCTCCATCGCCTCCAAGAGGGCGGCCTGCGTCTTCGGGGGTGTGCGGTTGATCTCATCGGCGAGAAGCACGTGGGTGAACACGGGGCCGGCTCGGAAATCGAACTCCCCGGAGCGCGCGTCGAAGACGAGCGACCCCGTGACGTCTCCCGGCATGAGATCGGGCGTGAACTGGATCCGCGCGGTGTCCAGCCCGATCGCCCGGCTGAACGCTCGGACGAGGAGCGTCTTGGCGACGCCGGGAACGCCCTCCAGGAGCACGTGGCCGCGGCTGAGGAGAGCGATTAGCAACCCGGTGACGGCGCCGTCCTGGCCGACGACGGCCTTGCCGACCTCGATCCGCACGCGGTTCATCGCCTCGCGGAGCTGATCGGATGAGGGCGTGGTCGCCGGAGTCGACGTGGGATCCAGGGCGCTCATGAACGGTCCTTTCGGGACGGAGGATGGTCGAGGGGGCTGTCGGATTCGGGGGTGCGCGAGCGCGGTGCGGGGCGCACGGCGGCGTGGAGGCGCTGCTCGAGCGACCGCAGGCGATCGGCGGCGTCGACGAGCTGGGCATCGTCGTCCACGGTCCTGTCGATGAGGAGTCCGCGCACCGCCTGCCGGTCCTCGCCGAGCCGTTGGGCCACGGCGTCGCTGATCTCCTGCGCACTCGCGGTCGGGCCGAGACCGACCAGACGTGCCAGCCGTGTGAGCGCGCCGATCCTGAGGTTGTCCAGCGCGTGGGTCGGTTCCCCCGCCCGGGCGTAGAGGCGGGCGCGGCCCTCCGAGGTCTCTCCGACGCGTACGGTGACCGGCAGACGCTCGGCCACCAGTGGCCCGAAGCGTCGGCCGCGCCAGACGGCGGCGCCGACGGCCGCGGCGAGCAGGAGCAGCATGACCGGGGTGACCCACGGCGGGGTGAGCTCGCCGAGGCTCGGCGCGCTGTCGGCGAAGTCGCTGTCCTCGAGCGACGGCAGGTACCAGACGACCCAGGGATGGCGGCCCAGGAGATTGAGGGCGAGTGCGGCGTTGCCATCGCGCGCCAGCTGCGCGTTCGTGAAGAGCACCGTCCCGTCGATGGCGGAGATCCGGCGCTCGCCGTCGTCTCGGACGACGAGCCCGGCGCCGCCGTCGGAGACATAGCAGGCCTGAACCGATGCGTCGGCGGTGAACAGCGCCCCCGGAGCGACCGGCCCGGCCCGCTGTGCCTCGGGAAGGTCGCAGCCCGGTTCCACCGGTGACATCCCGTAGCCGCCGACGCTCGCGCCGGGAAGGAGCACGCGCAGATCCCGTGACGCCGGGTCGAGCAGCACGACGTCGTCGGCGCGGGACGAGATCTCTCGGATCGTGTCGTCGGCCAAGGGAGACGTATCCGCCCAGATCAGCGTCCCTCCACTGGAGAGGGCGGCCCGCGCCGCCTCGCGGTCGCGGACGGCGATGACGCTGATGCCCTCCTTCTGCAGCAGGCGAGTGATCGCCCGGGTGCCGTCGGGGCCGGCGGCGTGCGGGTCCAGCAGGCCGCGCGCGGGCAACTGGGCGATGCCGGCGATCGCGGTCAATCCGAGTCCGACGACGATGATTCCGGCGCCGATCGCCGTCCATCCCCACATGCTCCGTCGCCGCGACGGCGCTGTCGCCACCGCCTCGCTCATCGAACCGCCCCGACGCGGTCCTCACGGATGCCGGTCTCGAACCGGGGTGAGGCCTGGGAGAGGCGTTTGTCCAGCTCCGCTACCGACCGGTAACCCGATGCGTCGCCGGGCCGGCGGAGATACCGGACATCGTCGAAGAGGTCGGCGGCGTGCGCGAGCGCTCCGTCCTCGTCGGGGAACGCGGCGGAGGCTTGCCGCGCGAAACCGTGGACGGTCGTACCGGGAGCGGGATCGAGCACGGTGCGTTCGACGAGCCCGCGGGACAGCGCACGGAAGCGCAGCGCGATCGCCTCCTCCCAGTCCTCGCGGTCGGCGGCAGCGCGGGAGGCGGCGCGGAGCTCATCGGCCCGCCGCGCATCGTCGAATCCGAAGAGGTCGACATTCGCGCGGGATCGGGCGGTGCGACGCGGGCGCCCCCACACGATCACCGCGAGCACCACGATGGCGAGGAGGATGAGGACGACCCCGACCGCCATCCACGGCGCGAGGGCCGCCGGGGCCGACCCCGAGAAGAGCGATCCGAGGAACTCGCCGATCGCGCGTGCCATCCGATCGAAGGGGGTGGGCTCGGCGGCCTGGTAGACCGGATCGGACAACTCCTGCTCCGCCCATCGACGAGCTTCGTCGCCGTCGGGGATCAGGGGGAGTGCGAGATCGCGGATCGTCACGACGATCCCGACCCGGGGGGCACCCATTGTGTCGAGCCCGGTGTGGAGGAGCCATACGGCGAGGCGGCGTCAGTGGATCGGCCCCCGTCCGCCACCGGTCCGGCATGCCCGCCGGCGGACGGAGCCGGCCAGGCCGGATCGACGGCGGTCGGCGATGCCGGTCCCGCGCTCGGCGGAGGCCACGCGGCGCCCTGCGCGGGCGGCCACGCGCCCGGCGGCGGTCCCGCGGCGCCGGGCGTGGGCCACGTCGGGCTCGTCGCGGGCCAGGCCGCACCCGCAGGTGGCGGCCAGGGGGCGGGCGGGGCGCCCCACCGCGGCAGGATGCTCCGCCCGATGTGCAGACGGTAGGGGTCGGCCAGCGCGCCTGCGCCGGCGTCCCGCTGATCGACATAGCTCAGCAGATCGAGATCGAGCCCCTCGTGTCGCATGCGGCAATCGACATACACCAGCGCGGCGCCGGTGGACAGGACGATGAGCGAGACGCACTGGATGAGGAAGACCACCAGTTGGGTGACGACGTTGCCGACGAGAAAGGTCGTGAGCGCGGCAACATCGGGCTCCCCGGTCGGCGTCACGATCGTGCCCATCCCCAGAGCGGCGATCGACAGCGGGACGCTCACGACCTGGGCGAGGGCGCCGAAGGCGAGGCTGATGATGACGCTGACGCCCAGCCCCACCCAGAACCGTCCCCGAATGAGGGTCCACGACCGGGCGATGGCCGTGCGGATCGTCGCCTGCTCGGCCACCAGCACGGCCGGGACGAGCATGAGCTTGGTGGTCAGCCACAGCGAGAGCGGGATCATCGCGAGGGCGACCACCATCGCGACGACGAAGCCGATCGGCCCGGCGATCACGCTGAGCCCGAAGAAGATCCCCACCACGATGGCGACGGCGACCACGATCGCCAGAGTCAGGAGCAGTCCGTAGCCGATCAATCGTCCCGCCACGGGACGGACCCGACCCCACAGGCGGCGCAGGGTGAGCTTCTCGGCGACCACCGCGTGGAGCACGTCGGCGACGACGACCCCTTGCACGATCACCCCGAGCGCGGCGGACGCGACGGTGAGGATGAGTCCCGCGATCCCCAGGAGCGCGACGGAGCCCGCCAGGACCGTCTCGAACTCTTCGGTGCCCGGTTGCAGCGAGGCCAGTCGCGAGAAACTGAGCACGCCGATCCCGACCAGGACCCCCGCGACCAGGAGCGCGCCCACCGCTTGCACCACGAGGGCGAAGCCGAGCAGCACCCGGGGGTTGTGGCGGAGCACGGTGAAGGAGCGACCGAGGATGGTGCCGAATCCCAGCGGGTGCAGGGGAACGATGCCGGGCCTCGTCGCCGGGGTCCAGGTCGTGTCCGTCACGTCGAGGATCCTTCCATCTCGCGCAGCCGGCCGGTGCCCGAAGGGCAGCCGGAAGGCTCGTGGTTCTCCTATCGTGGCACACCGACCCCCTCGGCTCTCCGCGCGGAACGGGCACTCGCGCGGCTGCTCCCAGCCCCATTCCCGGGGCCGTCCGATACTGTGTCAGTCAACGCACACCGCCCGGTACGCGTTGACTCCCGCCTAACCCGAAGGACGAATGGGTCAGATGGCTTCTCGCATCCTGGTCGTCGACGACGACACCGCTCTGGCAGAGATGATCGGCATCGTCCTGCGCACCGAGGGGTTCGAGCCGGTCTTCTGCGCCGACGGCGCGGTAGCCGTGGAGATGTGGCGGCAGGAGCGTCCCGAGCTCGTCCTTCTGGATCTCATGCTCCCGGGGATGGACGGTATCGAGATCTGCACGCGCATCCGCGCGGAGTCCGGAGTGCCCATCATCATGCTCACGGCGCGCACCGACACCGCCGATGTCGTGCGAGGGCTGGAGTCGGGCGCAGACGACTACATCGTGAAGCCCTTCAACCCGAAGGAGCTCGTCGCCCGTATCCGCACGCGATTGCGTCCGGCCAGCGCTGCTCCCGCCGAGACCCTCCGGATCGGCGACCTGTCGGTGGACGTCGCGGCACACGAGGTGCGTCGTGGCGACACCGTCATCGCGCTGACACCGCTGGAGTTCGAACTGCTCGTCGCGCTCGCCTCGAAGCCCCAGCAGGTCTTCTCGCGTGAAGCGCTGTTGGAGCAGGTCTGGGGCTATCACTACAAGGCCGACACCCGGCTCGTGAACGTCCACGTGCAGCGACTGCGCGCCAAGGTGGAGATCGACCCGGACAATCCGAAGATCGTCATGACGGTGCGCGGCGTCGGTTACCGCGCCGGCGCCGCGGTGTAGGGGACCGTGTCCTCCACCGGTGCTGTCCGCACGGCCGCGCTGCCGACGTGGCGGGACTGGCGCGGCTGGCCCGCCAACGTCGGCTACTCCTGGCGGCGTTCGCTCCGGTTCCGCACGCTCGCGGTGACGCTCGGATCCACCGCGCTGACGATCCTCGTCGCGCTCGTGTGGATGTCGCTGGCGATCCAGAACGACCTGTTCGAGTCGCGCGTCGAGCAGGTGGAGGCCGCCGCGCAGCGCGCCACCCTCGCCGCCCAGACGACGCTCGACTCCGCGGCGATCGGCGGCGATGCGGTCGCGCTGCAGGATGTGATGCGCGACGTGCAGGCTACGCAGTTCCGGCAGGCCGCCACCGACATGTACGCGATGTTCCGGATCTCCTCGGATCCCTCCGCCGTCGCACCGCAGGACCTCGAAGTGGGCGGGCAGCTGTCCACCATGCTCTCCCCGGCCCTGCGCAAGGCCGTCGTCGCCGACCCCGACCACCAGGCCTGGCAATCGATCGGCATCCCCACCGAAGACGGAGCGATCGTCCCCGGTGTCGTGGTGGGCCAGCAGCTCCTCCTGCCGGAAGCGGGGCCGTACGAGCTCTACTTCGCGTACGACCTGGCGTCGGAGGCAGAGACGCTGCGTTTCGTCCAGGTGACTCTCTGGGGCGTCGGGATCGCTCTGGTCGTCCTCATCGGCGCGATCTCCTGGATCGTCCTCCGCTCGGTCACCGTCCCGATCGCTCAGGCCGCCGACACGAGTGCCAAGCTCGCCGCGGGAGATCTCGGCGTCCGGCTGCCGGTGCGGGGCGAGGACGAGTTCGCCACGCTCGGGCGATCCTTCAACGCCATGGCCGACAGCATCGAGAGCCAGATCAAGGAACTCGCCGACCTGTCCCTCGTCCAGCAGCGCTTCGTGTCCGACGTCTCGCACGAGCTCCGCACTCCGCTGACCACGATCCGTCTCGCCTCCGACATGCTCAACGATCAGCGGACGGAGTTCGACCCCACCACCGCTCGCGCCGCCGAGCTGCTCCACGCCCAGGTGCAGCGATTCGAGACCCTGCTCACCGATCTCCTCGAGATCAGCCGGTACGACGCGGGGTCGGTGCAGTTGGAGACGGAGCCCACGAGCCTGGCTCATCTGGCGGAGGACGTCATCGCGTCCATGCAGCAGCTCGCCGAGCAGCACGGGAGCGATGTGCGGCTGGTCGCCCCGGGTGGGTACTCTCCCGTCGAGATGGACCCGCGGCGTGTACGTCGGGTCGTCCGGAACCTGCTCGGCAACGCCATCGAGCACGGCGAGGGACGCCCGATCGTCGTCACCGTCGACAGCGATCAGCGCTCGGTCGCCCTCGGCGTCCGAGACTTCGGTCTCGGGATGCGCGCGCAGGACGTCGAGCGGGTGTTCGACCGTTTCTGGCGAGCGGATCCGTCGCGCAAGCGCACGATCGGCGGCACCGGTCTCGGGCTCTCGATCGCCCTGGGCGACGCGCGACTCCATGGCGGGACGCTCGCGGTGTGGTCGGAGCCGGGGCGCGGCACCCATTTCGTGCTGACCCTTCCCCGGGGCGCCGCCCGCATCGGCAACGCCTCACCGATTCCGCTTGATCCCGGCGACGACGGAGCGCCGCTGGACGACCTGGGACTCACGCAGCCGATCGACATCTCGCGGACGCCGGGAGGACTCGCATGATCCCGCAGCGGGCCCGTCGCCTCCTCGCCCTCCCGGCCATCGCGCTCATCCTCGTGCTGGCCGCGTGTGCGGGTCTGCCCACCAGCGGGCCGGTCAAGCTCGGTCGGAGCGTCTCGGAGGCCGACGAGGATCCGGCCGTCTCGTTCAACCCCGACAAGCCGAGCCCCGGCATGACGCCGCAGCAGGTGGTCGAGGGGTTCATCGCCGCCGGCAGCGGGACACGCGACACCTGGGCCGTCGCCAAGCTGTTCCTCGCCGAGGCCACGCCGTGGAATCCGCGCGCGGGAGTCACGGTGTACACGCCGGGCCAACGCACGGTCACCGCGGTCTCGGACGACGAGGTGAACGTCGCGGTGCGTGTGGAAGGCTCCGTCGAGGCCAACGGCGCCTATACGCAGCGCGCCGGGGAGGTCGTCTCGCTGAACTTCCGCCTCGCGAAGGAAGAGGGCGAGTGGCGGATCACGGAGGCGCCCGACGGGATCGTGCTGGATCGGAACCGGTTCACGTCGGTCTTCCGCAACTACCCGCTCATGTTCTTCGACCGGAGCTGGCGCTATCTGGTTCCCGACGAACGCTGGTTCCCGGTCGATTCCGCCCGGGTGCGCATCGCCGAAGCCCTCACTCTGGGCGGACCGAGTGCGTGGCTCGCCGAATCGGTGCGCAACGAGTTCACCGAGAGCACCGGGCTCGGCGCGCCGTCCGTCCCCGTGCGCTCTCAAGTGGCCGAAGTGCCGCTGCGCTCCGCCGCGCGCGGCGTCGACCGGACGACGCTCGGGCGGATGCAGCTCCAACTGGCGGAGAGTCTGGCCGGCACGGGGGTGCAGGGGGTCGACATGCTCGTGGACGGACAATCGCTGGGGGCGGTCCCCGCCGAGGTCCAGCAGACACGGGTGGAGACCCGACCCCTGGTGACCTGGGGCGACGGCTTCGGCTTCCTCTCGGGAGCCGAACTGGAGCCCCTCACGGGTCTGGGCGGAGCGCTGGCGGACGTGGCGACCGAGATCGGCGCCGTGAACGCGATCGAAGTGGATGCCGACAGGTCCCACGCCGCCGTCCGCGGCGACAGCGGAGGCGTCGGCCTCGTCCAGTCCGATGGTCGCTGGCAGGTGCTGGACACCAGGGCGGGGCTCGTAAAGCCCACGATGGATGACGACCTCTTCACCTACTCCGTGCCGGCGGGGGATCCGGCGGGCCTGCGGGCCTACAGCCCCGACGGCACCGTCCACGAGCTCTCGTCGGCGTGGCCGGGCGTCACGCACGTGTACGCGCTCCGCGTGTCCCGCGACGGCACTCGCCTCGCCGCCGTGGTCCGCGACGGCACACAGCCCGCGGTCTGGATCTCCGGCATCATCCGCGACGACGACGGTGTCCCCGTCCGGCTCAGCGAGCCGAAGGCGCTGGGGGCGCTCCCGGGAGCAGGCGTGGATCTCACCTGGCTGGACGGCTCCACCCTCGCCGTCCTCGCCGAGAGCGAAGGACAACCGGTCGTGATCGAGCAGCCGGTCGGTGGCCCGTCGCGCGCCACGCGGGCTCCCGAGGGGGCGACGTCACTCGCCGGCGGCAACGAGTCGGGAGAGGTTCGCCTTCTCGACTCCGAGGGGCGACTGTTCGGGCAGCGCGGTGCGACGTGGTCGGTCATCGCGAACGACGTCGGGGTGCTCGCCACGCAGCGCGGCATGCCGGACTGACCTCCATCGGCTCGTCCCCATCGGTGCCGCGGGCCCGGCTTGAGCATCTGGTTGATCGATCGAGGCCGGCGAGGATCCAGGTGGCGGAGACTGCTGCGTGTCTCTCGTACGCGACGCCCTCCGAGAAGCGGTCGGCCTCTTCCTTCCCGTCTGGTGCGCCGGATGCGGTGTCGCCGGGGCGGAGGTGTGCTCCGTGTGCCGCGCCTCGCTCCTTCCCGGCCCGTCCGAGCTCATCGTGCGCCGGCTCAGCGAAGGGCCGACGGTCGTCTCGGCGCTTCCCTACGCCGACACCGTCGCCCGCGTCATCCGTGCGTGGAAGGAGGAGGGCCGGACGCCGTTGACCGCCCCGCTCGCGGCTGCGCTCCGTGTCGCGATCGACGGACTAAGCGACCGCATCGGCATAGCGGCAGGCGACGTCGACATCGTGCCGCTCCCGTCGTCGCGAGCGGCCTTCCGGCGCCGGGGATTCGCGCCGGTCGACCTGCTCGTGCGGCGAGCGGGGGTGCGTCCGAGCCGTCTGCTCACGCCGAGGGCGGCCACTGCTGACCAGCGTGGACTCGGTCGGGACGAGCGCCTTCGCAACGTCGTCGGCTCGCTGCGCGCGCGGGAGGCAGGCGGTTACCGCGTCGTGGTCGTCGACGATGTGGTCACCACGGGCGCGACCTTGGCGGAGGCGGCCCGGGTGCTCAAATCCGCCGGCGCGGAGGTGGTCGGCGCGGTGACGGTCGCGGCCACACCGTCCCCACAGCGGAGACAGAGGATTGTCCCGGTAACGGGAGGTGACATCGGAGGGAACCCCCGATAGCGTGGAGGGGACAAGGCGAACTCAGGGTCCGCCCTTGACCGGGTGGACCGGAACAAGGAGGTCAGGGATGGAAACCAGCATCGTCGGCGTCGGGGTGGGTATCACCGATCGCTTCCGCACGGTCGCGGAGGAGAAGTCCACCCGCATTGAGAACCTCGCTCCACGAGCGCAGCGACTCGACGTCAAAGTCACCCACCGCGCCTATCACAACGGCGGCCGGGAAGAGGAGACGGTGGAGCTCACCGTCACCGGCAAGGGTCCCGTCGTGCGGGCTGAGGCCACCGACGGAGACAAGTTCGTCGCGCTCGACCTGGCCGTCGACAAGCTCGCCGAGCAGTTGCGCCGGGCCAAGGAGAAGCGCGTCGACGCGCGCAATCACCCCCGCGGCGCCAAGTTCGAGAAGGGCAGCGGCGCGCTCCAGGGCATCGACGTGCAGCCCGCCTCGGTGGAGGTGCTCCACGCGGTGGCCACCGGCGAAGTACCCATCCAGAACAGTGATTCCGAAGAGGCGGAGTACACGCCCGTCGTCATCCGGACGAAGAACTTTGACGCCGAATGGATGACCGTCGAGGAGGCCGTCGATCGGATGGAGCTCGTCGGGCACGACTTCTTCCTCTTCATCGACGCCCGCACCGACCACCCGAGCGTCGTCTACCGTCGCAAGGGCTGGGACTACGGGGTCATCTCGCTGACGGCGACGGCGCCCCCGGCGCAGGAGCTGGCGTCCTGATCTGACAAGACGAAGGGGCGGGCACCGGTGGGTGTCCGCCCCTTCGTCTTGTCGCACGCAGACGACGCGGTGCGCTCAGTCGAAGATGCCGTCGAGGATGCTGCCGATCACGAGGCCGCCCAGGATGCCGCCCATGACGTCACCACCGCCGCCTCGACCGCCGCCGCGCCCTCCCCATCCGCCGCCCCAGTCGTCGTCGCGCGGACGCGAGGAGTCGATGTCGCGCTGGGCGAGTTGCAGCGCCTCGGCGGCCAGCATGCCACAACGTCGGGCATCGGCGAGAGCCCGTTCTCGATCGTCTTCGTCGACCGGGCCGGAGACCACCGTCGCGAGGTCGAGCCGGATGCGTTCGGCCTCGGCCAGGCGGGTGCGCGCATCGGCACCGATCCAGCCGCGGTGCCCCGAGATGACGCTGCGGGCCACGCCGAGTTGACGGTCCGCGTCTTCGACGGCGTGACGGACGTGCGCTTCGGGGATCACCGGTCGCGCGGCGCGCTCACGCACGCGTGCCACGACCACGTCGAGGGCGGCGTTCGCCTCTCGCAGCCGGGTGAGCTCGGCGAAGGGGTCGGCAAGCGCTCCGGCGGGGGTCAGGGCGGTCAGTTCCCGCTCCAGCGTCGACATCGCCGTCGCAACGTCGGGAACGTGGGCGATGTCCCGAGCCGCGGCGAGGTCTTCTCGGGAATCGAGAACGATGGCGTCGAGCGTCGATTCCGCCCGCAGAGCCTCGACCTCGTACGAATCCACGGCGTCGATGAGGGTGGTCGCACGCCGGATCGCCTCGATCGCCGTCTCGAGGGCGAGGTTGGCCTGCTCCCGCTGGCCGGACTCGCGGCGCCGCTCCGAGATCTCTGCACCGTGCAGGGCGAAGCTCAGCAGTTGCTCGGCCTCGGCGTGGTTTCCCGACACCTTCCGCAGGGCCTCGGTGGAGTAGCGCGCCGCCAGGCGATCGAGCGTGGTCTTGGTCTGGGGGAGCCGCGCCGACAGTCGCTCCGCGTCGCGACGGATGCCCGCGACGATCTCGGGGGCGCGACGCGCGCGCTCGATGGGCGCGGCGAGGGCTTCCGTGCGATCGTCGAGGAGGTCTTCAGCCCATTCGCAGAGCTGGATGATGCGGGCACTGCGCGTGCGCAGCTCCTCCGACGTGTCGGGAATCTCGTCGTGATTGAGCTGGTGGAGGTGAAAGGCCTCGGCGAGGTGCTGGCGGACGGCCTCGATCGCGTCGCGGACCGGACGCACCGCCTCGGTGCCGAGCTCCGCCTCGGCGTAGACGAGCTCGTCGCTGGTCGTCCGCAGGCGCTCATCGATCGCGACGAGCGCGGCCCCCGCGCGGCGTGTCTCCTCGGCGTCCTGCGCTGCCTGCGCTTCGCGTTCCTTCTTGCGATTGCCCCAGATTCCGGCCATGGTCCGATCCTACGGTCCGCTCCTGCGAACCGGCCGGTGCTCAGGATCCTCCGTGGTGGGCGGCATCCGCACCGTTCGCAGCGTCCGGCCCGCGAGGGGATCACGGGGCTAGCGGGCGACCGGTGGTTTGTTCAGCCCGTTTCAAGGTCACAACCGCATAACATGGGGAGTTGTGCTGTGCGCATCGGCGCGCGTCACCGGCGGCATTCGCGTCGCCCGCACCCGAAAGATGGAGATCCTCCGTGGCCAATCCTCTCGAGAAACTGCTCCGCGCCGGAGAAGGACGCATTCTGCGTCGGCTTCAGCAGGTCGTGAAGGCCGTGAATGCGCTCGAGGAGGATTACGCCCAGCTGACCGACGAGGAGCTGCGCGGCGAGACGGCAGAACTCCGTGCACGCTACGACGCGGGGGAGACCCTCGACAAGCTCATGCCGGAGGCCTTCGCCGCGGTGCGCGAGGCTGCGAAGCGGACGCTCGGTCAGCGTCCCTACGACGTCCAGATCATGGGTGGCGCCGCGCTTCATCTCGGCAACATCGCGGAGATGAAGACCGGTGAAGGAAAGACCCTGACGGCGACGTTCGCGGTGTATCTCAACGCGATCGCCGGCAAGGGCGTTCACGTCATCACCGTGAACGACTTCCTCGCCTCCTACCAGTCCGAACTCATGGGGCGCGTCTATCGTGCGCTCGGAATGACGACGGGCACGATCATCTCCGGCCAGACCCCGGAGGTGCGGCGGGAGCAGTACGACGCCGACATCACGTACGGAACCAACAACGAGTTCGGATTCGACTATCTGCGCGACAACATGGCGTGGCGCAAGGAAGACCTCGTCCAGCGCGGTCATTTCTTCGCGATCGTCGACGAGGTCGACTCCATCCTCATCGACGAGGCCCGGACGCCGCTGATCATCTCCGGCCCCTCCTCGGGCGAGGCGAACCGGTGGTTCGTGGAGTTCGCGAAGATCGCGAAGACGCTCGAGGCGGGAGTGGACTACGAGGTCGACGAGAAGAAGCGCACGATCGGTGTGCTCGAGCCCGGGATCGAGAAGGTCGAGGACTACCTCGGCATCGACAACCTGTACGAATCGGCCAACACTCCGCTGATCTCATTCCTCAACAACTCCATCAAGGCGCTGGCGCTGTTCAAGCGCGACACCGACTACGTCGTCATGAACGACGAGGTCATGATCGTCGATGAGCACACGGGGCGCATCCTCGTGGGACGCCGCTACAACGAAGGCATCCACCAGGCGATCGAGGCCAAGGAGAACGTTCCGGTCAAGGCCGAGAACCAGACGTTGGCGACCGTCACGCTGCAGAACTACTTCCGCCTCTACGAGAAGCTCGCCGGCATGACCGGTACGGCCGAGACCGAGGCGGCCGAGTTCATGTCGACCTACAAACTCGGCGTCGTTCCCATCCCGACGAACAAGCCCATGATCCGCAAGGACCAGCCGGACCTCGTCTACAAGAACGAGCAGGCGAAGTTCGCGCAGGTCGTCGAGGACATCGTCCAGCGCCACGAGACCGGACAGCCCGTGCTCGTCGGAACGGTGAGCGTCGAGAAGAGCGAGTACTTGTCGCGTCTTCTTGCCAAGAAGGGCGTCAAGCACGAGGTCCTCAACGCCAAGAACCATGCCCGCGAGGCGGAGATCGTCGCGCGCGCGGGGCGTCTGGGGGCGGTGACCGTCGCCACCAACATGGCCGGTCGCGGTACCGACATCATGCTCGGCGGCAACGCAGAGTTCCTGGCGGTGCAGGAAGTGAAGTCCCGGGGGCTCGACCCCGAGGAGACTCCGGAGGAGTACGAGGCGGCGTGGGACGAGGTCTACACCGCGACGCGCGACACCGTGGCGGAGGAGGCCGCGAAGGTGGTCGCCGCCGGCGGCCTCTACGTGCTCGGCACCGAGCGTCACGAGTCGCGTCGCATCGACAACCAGCTCCGCGGTCGATCCGGACGTCAGGGAGACCCCGGTGAGAGCCGGTTCTACCTGTCCCTCACCGACGACCTCATGCGACTGTTCCAGTCGGGGGCCGCCGAGGCGATCCTCGCGCGCACCAACTTCCCCGACGACGTCGCCATCGAGTCGACGATGGTCTCTCGCGCGATCAAGAGCGCGCAGTCGCAGGTGGAGGCTCGCAACGCCGAGATCCGTAAGAACGTCCTGAAGTACGACGACGTCCTCAACCGCCAGCGCGAGGCGATCTACGCCGACCGCCGGCACATGCTCGAAGGCGACGACCTGTCCGACCGGGTCCAGCACTTCATCGAAGACGCCATCTCGGCGATCATCGACGACCACACCGCCAACGGTCACAACGAGAGCTGGGACTTCGATGCGCTGTGGACCGAGCTGAAGACGCTCTACCCGGTCGGAGTGACCATCGATGAGGTCGTCGCCGAGAGCGGTAGCAAGGGGCGCGTCACCCCGGAGCTGCTCAAGCGCGAGATCCTCTCCGACGCGAAGATCGCCTACGCCGCGCGCGAGGAGAAGCTCGGCGAGCCCGCGATGCGGGAGCTCGAGCGACGCGTCGTCCTGCAGGTGCTCGACCGTCGCTGGCGCGACCACCTGTATGAGATGGACTACCTCAAGGACGGCATCGGCCTGCGCGCGATGGCGCAGCGCGATCCGCTCATCGAGTACCAGCGTGAGGGCTTCCAGATGTTCCAGGCCATGATGGCCCAGATCAAGGAGGAGTCGGTCGGCTTCCTCTACAACCTGGACGTCGAGGTACGCCAGGCCGGCGAGGCCGTGGAGGCGAAGGGGCTGGAAGCCCCGCCCGTCGAGGTGCAGAAGCTCCAGTACACCGCTGCGAACGACGCCGGCGAGGTGGAGGTGCGCAACGACCGGGGGCAGGTCCAGCAGGCCGCCACCAACAAGCTGCGGCAGGCGGCGGCGCCCGCGCAGCCGACCGAAGAGGCTCCCCGCGGTGCCTTCGGACAGCGCACCGACGGCGGCGCCGGAGGCGATTCCGCTCCGCTCAACCGCGCCCAGCGTCGTGCGGCGGACAAGAAGAAGTAGAACGAGACCGACGACGGATGCCGGCTGCGCGGATGCGGCCGGCATCCGTCGTTCAGGCCACGCGTGGTCGATTGGCCCCCAGAGGGCGGCGATATCCTGATCCGATGAGCCCTCGTATCCTGGATCAATCGTCGAAGCTGAAGGACGTCCTCTACGAGATCCGCGGAGCCGCCCTCGTCGAGGCCGACCGGCTCGAGGCCGACGGACACACGATCCTGAAGCTCAACACGGGAAACCCGGCCACCTTCGGGTTCGAGGCCCCGTATCAGATCGTGCGGGACATGATCGACGCGATTCCCCACGCCCACGGCTACAGCGACAGCCGTGGCATCATGTCCGCGCGCCGGGCGATCGTCTCGCGCTACGAACAGGTCGACGGATTCCCCGCGTTCGACCCCGACGACGTGTATCTCGGCAACGGCGTCTCCGAGCTGATCACCATGGCGATGCAGGCCCTCCTCGACGAGGGCGACGAAGTGCTGATCCCTGCCCCCGACTACCCGTTGTGGACGGCGATGACGTCGCTGGCCGGTGGGACGCCGGTGCACTACCGCTGCGACAACGAGAACGGTTGGCAGCCCGACCTCGACGACATCCGCGAGAGGATCACACCGCGGACCAAAGCGATCGTCGTCATCAATCCCAACAACCCGACCGGTGCCGTCTACACGCGCGAGGTGCTGACGGGGCTCGTCGAGCTCGCGCGAGAGAACGAACTGCTCCTGCTGAGCGACGAGATCTACGACCGGATCCTCTTCGACGAGGCGGCGCACATCCCTCTCGCGACCCTGGCCCCAGACCTGCTCTGCCTCACCTTCAACGGGCTGTCCAAGACCTACCGTGTCGCGGGATTCCGCTCCGGTTGGATGGTCATCACCGGCCCCAAGGCGCGCGCTCGCGGTTTCCTGGAGGGTATTCAGCTCCTTGCCTCCACGCGCCTGTGCCCGAACGTGCCGGGGCAGCATGCGGTGCAGGCCGCGTTGTCGGGTGTGCAGTCGATCGATGCGCTCATCGCGCCGTCGGGGCGCCTGCACGAGCAACGCGACGCGGCGTGGGAGGGCCTCACCCGCATCCCCGGAGTGACCTGCCTGAAGCCTCAGGGTGCCCTCTACGCCTTTCCGCGGCTCGACCCGGAGGTGTACGAGATCCACGACGATGCCAAGCTCGTCTACGACTTCCTCGTCGCCGAGCACGTGCTGCTCGTGCAGGGGACCGGTTTCAACTGGCCGACCCCCGATCACCTGCGTATCGTGACGCTGCCCGAGGCTCGGGTGCTCTCAGAGGCGGTCGAACGGCTCGGGAACTTCCTCGCGTCGTACCGGCAGTAGACGGGCTACAGCAAGGCCAACGTCGTTGCCCGCCAACGCCCGTCCCAGCCCTCGAGACGCATGGCGATCGCCCGAGTGCGCGCCGGTCCGGCGACGACGATGGCCGCTTCCACGACGCCGTCGGCAGGGGTCGTCTCACGGATTGACAGGATCCGGTGGGAGGGCCGGGCCGCCGGCACCCCCCGCGCGCTACGAGCACGGGCGGAGAGATTGGCGCGGGCGACCAGCGCCCGGTAGGCGTCTTCGCCGAGCCACCGCGCGAGTTGGTCGACCTCGCGCACGCCGGCGAGGACCTCCATGACGCCGATCGTGAGGTTGCGCAGGAGTGGCTCTGAGTCCGGGAGGTCGCAGGTGGAGGTGCGTTGCGCCGCGAAGTACTCCTCGATCGACAGCGAACGGGACAGGCGCGTGGGGCCCCGAGGGGGCGCCGGGGTGTCGTCGGCGACTGCAGGCATGCCGTTCCTCCGTTCAGTGCGTCCGGTCGAGTAGAGCACAGCGCCTCGAACGCGGGGATGAGAATCCTCCAACCTGTGGAAACCCCGGACGCCATCGCCGGTCATCGCCTAACCTCTCGCCGTGCGGTGGGAACGATTCTTCGAGGACCTGGAAGACCAGCTCGACTCGGAATGGGAGGCCGAGCGCGCGGCCCTCGACAGCGAGACCGAACGGCTGCGGGTGGCGCGGCTGGCGCTGCGCGAGCGCCTGACCGCGGTGCTCCTTCACCCGGCCGGAGAGGTGGCCGTGGACCTGGTCGACGGCACGGCATGGTCTGGGCGGATCGTCGCCGTCGGCGCCGACTGGACGGCGATGGAACTCGGCACCCGGCACCCGGGCGTCCTGCTGATCCCCTTGCCGTCCGTCGTCGCCGTCTCCCTCACACGCGACGACGTGCTCGCCAGTGCGCGGGAGGCGACGCCCGGGGCGGCTTTGGCGCAGCGGATGACATTCGGTTTCGCCGTGAGGGACCTCGCGCGACGGCGTGCGCCGGTCACCGTGGCGGTCACTGGTGGGCGGAGTTTCGTCGGAACGCTCGACCGCGCCGGAGCGGACCACGCGGATCTCGCGCTCCACGACGTCGACGCGCCACGACGGGCGTCGTCGGTCACCGGGTACCGCGTGATCGCGTTCTCCGCGGTCGCCTGGGTGCGCACCGAGGTGGCGACGCCGCTGCCGTGAGCCGCGGAGGCTCAGTCGGGGTGCGTCACCGGTCCGCGTCCCCACAGTTCGGGGAAGCTGGCGGCGTTCGATTGCCGCCACAGTGCCATCCGGCGTGCCTCTTCGGCTTGCTCGGACACGTAGGCGTTGACGCTCGTCTGTGAGATCCGCCAGCGGGGAGGGTTGCCGACCTTCATTCCCTCCAGACGGCCGTCGAGTGTGAGGGCGACCACCTCGTCGACATCGATCGCGAGCATTTCCGCGACCTGCGCAGCGGCGAGGAGGCGCACTTCGGGGGGGAGTGCTTCGGGCATGACGCCATTATCCGCCTGAAGTGAGTCGAAATGCGAAGACGTTCGGGCCTGTGGACAGTGCTGTTGTGGACAGACGCCCTCGTCGGGCGCCCGAGCGGTCACGATGGGGCCATGACCTCTGGAGAGTCCGCCCGTCCTCGCGCCCGAGCGTTCTGGAGCGACACGCGTTTCCTGCTGGGCATCGTCCTCGTCGTCGCGTCGATCGCGGGGGTGTGGGCGGTGGTGGCCGCCGCGCGCCACACGGTGCCGGTGTTCGCGGCCAGCCGGACGATCGTTCCGGGTGAGCGCGTCGCGCCGCGCGATCTGACCCTCGTCGACGTCGCGCTGGGCGATACCGCGAACGCGTACGTGGCCACCGCGTCGCTTCCGTCCGACGCCGTGGCAACCCGCACGATCACCGCGGGAGAACTCGTCCCGCAGGCCGCGATCTCGTCGGAGCACGCGATCCGCACGACCACGGTCGTGCTCCACAGCGACGGTGACGTACCGTCGTCGGTCGTCACGGGGGCGCACGTGGAGGTCTGGGCCGCGGCGCCGCTCGAGCAGGGGAGATTCGACACTCCGCGCGTGCTCGTCGATCAGGCGACGGTCCTCTCGGTGACGCGCGACGACTCCGTCATGGCCGGTGCGGGGGTATCGCTGGAGGTCGTGATCGATCGTTCGCAGGTCGCCGCAACGCTGGCCGCGGTGGCGGGCGGCGCGAGCATTTCGGTCGTTCCCGCAGGCGGACCGCTCCCATGAGGGCCGTCCTCGCCGTTCACGACGGGGCGGTGCTGGCTGACGGGCTCCGCCGCCACGCTGTCGAGGTGGCCGCCGTGGTCGACCCGACCGCGCCGGCGGCGGCCCTCGCCAGAAGAGGCGATCTCGCGCGGGTGGGCAGCGACGGCGATCTGTCATCGCTCCTGTCGGAGGTCGACCTCCTGGTCGTCGATGCGTCTCGCGAGGCGCTCACGAGCACCCTGGTCTCAGCCTGTGACGGCTTCGGCGTACGTATCGTCGCACGATGCGCCCGCGATGCCGACCGGCGCCTCGCGACCGCCTTCGGCGTCCGGGCAGTGGCCCTCGACGACGACATCGACAGCCTTCTCGACCCCCAGCTCCCGCGTCTGCAGGGGGTGGGCCCGTCGCGCGGACGGGTCATCGTCGTGTGGGGCCCTGCCGGCGCTCCGGGTCGGAGCACCATCGCCTACGCACTGGCGGTAGAGCTCAGCCGCGACGGCCGTCGCGTCGCGCTCGTCGACGCCGACACGCACGCGCCGTCCATCGCGCTTGCGACGGGCCTCCCCGACGAAGCTCCGGGGTTCGCCGCCGCGTGTCGGCAGGTCGCCCGCCGTGCGCTGACGGGAGACGAACTGTCGCGAATCGCGGCGGTCTCCGGCGACGTGTCGGTCTTGACCGGGATCAACCGTCCGAGCCGGTGGCCAGAGCTCACCGCCGACCGCGTGGCGGGGGCGTTGGAGGTATGTCGGGACTGGGCCGATGACATCGTGGTCGACGTCGCGTCTTCGCTCGAGTCCGACGAGGAGATCGTGAGCGACCTCGACGGACCTCGTCGTAACGCCGCGACACTCGCGGCGCTCGGCGCCGCGGACCTGGTTGTCGCCGTGGTCGCCGCCGACCCGGTGGGTGTCTCCCGGTTCGTTCGCGCGCAGCCCGACCTCGTGGCAGCCGTGGGCGCCACTCCGGTGCGAGTGCTCGTCAACAAGACGCGGGCCGGCGTCCTCGGGATCGATCCGCGGGGGCAGGTGCGCCGCACGCTGGACCGCTATCTCGGTATCGCCCACGTGTGGTTCGCACCGTTCGACATCCGAGCGGTCGACGCTGCTGTTCTCGAGGCGCAGCCGCTGATGCGGGTGGCAGGACGATCTGCGCTCACGGCGGCGGTTCGCCGCTTCGTCGGAGAGGCCATAGACCCTCCGATGGCCCGTCGCGCCGCGTCCCCTCCGGGGCATCGGAGCCGACGACGTGGAGAACGGCTCACGCGGCGCGCGATGGTCCGGAGGCGCGAGTAGTCCGGCGGGGTGAGTAGCCTGGAGACGTGTCGACACTCAGCGATCTCGTCTACGCCCAGGGCCGTTCGAGCGAGGCGGACGTCGAGTGGCTGCATCGGCTGGCAGGTGACGGGCAGTTGCTCGCCGACCTCGCTTTCGCCGACATCGTGATCTGGGTTCCCACCGATGACGACTCGTTCATCGCCGTCGCCCACACCCGTCCCTCTGGGGCGGCGACCCTGTTCTACCGCGACATCGTGGGCGACCGCGTCCGGCCACAGTGGCGCACGCAGGTGCGCGACGCGTTCACGCAGCTGCGGATCGTCGACTCGGCTTCGCCCGACTGGTTCGAAGAGACGCCGACTCGCGTGCGGGCCGTCCCGATCCTCCGAGCGCAGGGGAGCGAGGACACGGGGACCACGGTGATCGGAGTGCTCACCCGGCACACCAACCTGGGGGAGGCTCGCACTCCCTCTCGGCAGCAGATCACGTTCAATGACTGCGCGGACGACCTCTTCGGCATGATCGCCTCGGCGGACTTCCCGGACCTCGCGGCACCGACCTCGCCGCGGCGGGGCGCTCCCCGGGCGTCGGACGGACTCATCCGACTCGACGTCGACGGTGTGACGACGTTCGCAAGCCCCAACGCCCTGTCCGCTTTCAACCGCTTGGGATTCGACGAGGAGTTGGAGGGAGAGCCGTTGATCGAGGTGGCCACGGCGCTCCTGCCCGCCTCGCGTCAGTTCGACGAGTCATTGCCGATCGTCATGGCGGGCCGTGCCCCGTGGCGTGCAGACATCGAAGCGCGCGGGGTCACCGTCTCCTTGCGCACCATCCCTCTGAAGGACCACGGAACGCGCATCGGAGCGATCGTGCTGTGCCGCGACGTGACGGAGATCCGCCACCAGGAGCAGGAGCTCATCACGAAGGATGCGACCATCCGGGAGATCCACCACCGGGTGAAGAACAACCTCCAGACGGTCGCGTCGCTGCTGCGGATCCAGTCCCGCCGCACGCATTCCGACGAGGCACGGGACGCGCTGACTCAGGCGATGCGCCGGGTGTCTGCCATCGCCGTCGTCCACGACACGCTGTCGGAAGGGCTCGCGCAGAACGTGGACTTCGACGACGTGTTCGACCGTGTCCTCAAGCTCGTCGCAGAGGTCGCCGCGTCTCCCAACACCCGGGCGCGCACGCGCAAGACCGGTACGTTCGGGACCCTTCCCAGCGAGTACGCCACGCCTCTCGCACTGGCGCTGACCGAGCTCGTCACCAACGCCGTGGAGCACGGACTCGCCGACAAGGAGGGGGAGGTCGAGATCATCGCCGAGCGCACCGACGATCAGCTGGGCGTACGCGTGCGAGACACCGGCGTGGGCCTTCCCGAGGGTCAGGTAGGCCGAGGGCTCGGCACGCAGATCGTACGCACCCTGATCCAGGGAGAGCTCAGCGGAACGATCGACTGGCACACCCTCGTCGGCTCGGGAACCGAGGTGACGATCGAGATTCCGCTGCGCTACATCGACCGCCGCGTCACCTGACGCAGGCGAGGGGTCTCAGGAGGCGCGGCGCGCGCGAGCGGCGCGACGCTTGAGTGCGCGGCGCTCGTCTTCGGACAGGCCGCCCCACACGCCGGAGTCCTGGCCGCTCTCGAGGGCGTACTGCAGGCAGATCTCGGTCACGG
Organism: Microbacterium sp.; assembly: GCA_048594675.1. Classification (GTDB taxonomy): domain Bacteria; phylum Actinomycetota; class Actinomycetes; order Actinomycetales; family Microbacteriaceae; genus Microbacterium. Next base: position 24,250 of record JBMDWQ010000176.1, read on the forward strand.
TGCAGCGCGCGCACACGGCCTTCGCTTTTTCGATCTGGTCGACCGCCGGACCGGTGTTCCCCACCGGGAAGAACAGCTCGGGGTCGACGGTCAGGCAGGCGGCTTTGTCGCGCCAATCCATGGTGTGGTGCTCCTTGATGCGGGATGAAGTTCGGGTGGGTCTGACGCCGGGTGACGTCGATTACCCTGGAAGTGTGCGAGCAGTTGCTCGCCCCACTGCGCTGTGGGAGCACACGCTGGTTCAATCGTCCCATGCGAGGCGAGGTGAATCAAGGGTGAACATGTCATTTCCTGAGCAGTGTGCTGTGCAGAAGCTCGATGCGACGCCCGCGATGAGATCCGATACGACCCGATCAGGAGCATGTGCGCAATGACCACGACGACCGTCGAACGACTGGCGGGCCTCCTGCTGGCGGCGGAGGCAGCGGCCCTGTTCGTGCTCGCCGGCTGGGAGATCGTCGCGCTCGTGCGCGGTGACACCGGGTCGGTCGCCAGCTCCGTCGCCCTGATCGTGCTGACGGCAGTGGGGGCGTTCGCCGTCGCCGGCTTCGCCCTGGCCACGTGGCGGGGAGCGTCGTGGGGGCGCAGTGGCGGCATCGTCACGCAGCTGCTCGCGCTCGCGGTCGCGGGCGGGGCGTTGACGGGTGAGGACCCTCAGCCGGGATTCGCGGTCGCCGTCGCGCTGCCCGCTCTCCTCGGACTCGCGCTGCTGATCCTCGCGGCGCGTGCGGCCTCGCGCCGCCTTCGTTCCTCGAGCTCCTAGACCCCGAGGATCCCTCGGATCCGAGCGACGTGTCCGGTGGCCTTGACGTTGTACAAGGCATGGGTGAGGACGCCTTCGCCGTCGATGACGAAGGTCGAGCGGATGACGCCCTCGACGATCTTGCCGTAGTTGCTCTTCTCGCCCCAGGCCCCGTACTCCTCGTGGACGGCGTGGTCGGGGTCGCTCAACAGGTCGTACGGAAGGTGATCGCGCTCGCGGAACTCGCGCAGCTTCGCCGGGGCGTCCCGAGAGATGCCGAGCACCGTGTAGCCCGCGGCCTGGAGCGGCGCGAGGCTGTCACGGAAGTCGCAGGCCTCCGTCGTGCAGCCGGGCGTCATCGCGGCGGGGTAGAAGAAGAGGATGACCCCTGATCCGCGGAGATCGGCCAGGCGGACCGGCTTCTCATCCTGATCGACGAGCGTGAACGAAGGGGCGAGGGCGCCGGGTTCCAGACGTGCCATGCGTCCAGCCTACCGAGGGCGCCAGGGCGCGAGGGCACTCGTCGGTTCAGCCGAACGTCGCGAGAAGCCGCTGCAGCGAGTCGAGGCGCGCGGCGCCCCGTTCTCCGAGCCGCCCCTCCGCGACCGCCTCCACGAGCGCACAGTCGGGGGCATCGGGGAGGTGCGTGCACCCGCGCGGGCATTCCTCGGCGATGACCGCCAGATCCGTGAAAGCGCGGAGGATGTTGGCGGGGTCGACGTGTCCGAGACCGAACGATCGGACCCCCGGGGTGTCGATGACCCAGCCACGTCCGTCGCCGTTCTGGTAGCGCAGCGACACCGTGGAGCTGGAGGTGTGCCGCCCGCGGCCGGTGACCTCGTTGACGTGCCCCGTCGCGCGGGAGGCCCCGGGGACGAGCGCGTTCACGAGGGTCGACTTGCCGACTCCGGAGTGACCCACGAACACCGTCGAGTGCCCCACGAGTCGGTCGCCGATCTCCTCGACCGGCATGTGCCCGTGACCGCTCGTGAAGACCTCGAGGTCGTCGAGCCCCTCGAAATGCGCGAGGAAGGCGGAGGGGTCGGCGAGATCGGTCTTGGTGACGACCAGAAGGGGGTGGATGCCGGCGTCGAGCGCGGCGACGAGGTACCGATCGACCAGGCGAGGGCGGGGCTCGGGATCGGCGGCGGCGACGACGACGAGCATCTGGTCGGCGTTGGCGACGACCACCCGCTCGACCTGATCGGTGTCGTCTGCGCTGCGGCGCAGGAGCGATGTGCGCTCCTCGATGCCGATGATGCGCGCCAAGGTCCCCTCGGTGCCGGAGAGGTCACCGACGACGCGCGCGCGGTCGCCCGTGACGATCGGCTGCTTGCGCAACTCCCGCGCCCGCGTGGCGGAGATCTGACGTTCCCTGGGTCCGTCCTCATCGACGAGCACGGCGTACCGCCCGCGGTCGACACCGAGCACCCGGGCGATCTGCGCGTCGGCATGGGCAGGACGACGCTTGGTTCGCGGTCGGTTCGCCTTGGGGTTGGGGCGAACCCGGATGCGCGACTCGTCGAAGTCGTCCTCGTCCTCGTCGTCCGCGTCGAGCCAGCTCACCCCGGCAGCCGCCCCGTCATCGGCCCGCCGACTGCAGCATCCGCTGCCACATATCGGGGAACTCGGGCATGGTCTTGGCGGTCGTGCCGATGTCGTCGACCTCGACACCGGGCACTCGCAGCCCGATGATCGCTCCCGCCGTGGCGATGCGGTGATCGTGCTCTGCGTGCCACAATCCCCCGTGGAGCGGCGCGGGCGTCACCCGGATGCCGTCGTCGAGTTCCTCGGCCTCGCCGCCGAGCCGACGCAGGTTGTTCACCAGAGCGGCGATCCGATTCGTCTCATGGCCCCGGATGTGCCCGATGCCGTGGAGCGTCGACGGCGCGTCGGCGAAGGCGGCCAGCGCGAACAGGGTCGGAGTCAGCTCGCTGGCGGCCGTGAGATCCAGGTCTACGCCGTTGATGCGGTCGCCTGCCGTCACCGTGACCGCGCCACCACGGCGGGTGACGCGAGCCCCCATCAGGGCGAGGATCTCGGTGAGCAGGGCGCCGGGCTGGGTCGATGTGGCCGGCCACGCCGGGATGGTCACCGACCCGCCGACGACCATCGCCGCCGCGAGGAAGGGGGCGGCGTTGGACAGATCCGGCTCCACCGTTGCATCGCGGCCGCGCGGAGCGCCGGCCGGCACGAGCCACTCATGTGCCTCGGGGTGCTCCACGTGCACGCCGCGGCGGGCCAGGGCCTCCACCGTCATGTCGATGTGGGGGACACTGGGCAGTCGATCGCCGTTGTGGCGCAGGTGGAGGCCGACGTCGTATCGGGGAGCGGCGAGGAGCAGGCCGGAGACGAACTGACTCGAGGCGCTGGCATCGATCGTGACCTCGCCGCCGCGGATATGGCCTCTTCCGCGGACGGTGAAGGGCAGGGCCCAACGGCCGCCGTCGTCGATGTCGACGCCGATCTCCCGCAAGGCGGTGATCATGGTGCCCATCGGCCGATGAAGTGCGCTCTCGTGGGCGGTGATCGTCACATCGCCTTCGGCCAGGCCCGCCAGGGGCGCGATGAAGCGCATGACGGTGCCGGCCTGACCGCAATCGATGACGACGTCGCCACGGAGCTTCCGGGGCGGGGTGATGAGCAGATCCGGACCGAACGGTCCCGTGGCGGGAAGCTCCTCGATCTCGACGCCCAGGGTCCGAAGCGCATCGATCATGCGCGCGGAGTCGTCGGAGTGCAGGGGAGCGACGAGGCTACTCGGTCCATCGGCCAGTGCGGCGAGGACGAGTTTGCGGTTCGTGAGCGACTTCGAGCCGGGCACCGTGACGGTCGCGGCGAGCGGTTCGGAGACCGCCGGAGCGCGCCACGGGCCGGGATGCGCCACCCCGCGCGGCGCCTGTGCTCCCGGTGAAGAGGAAAAGGGGGAATACCCGGACGCAGTCATCGGGTTCTACCCTAACGAACCCGTCGACACCCGCCGGCGGAACATCTCGAGACCGGAGAGCGAGGAGCGGCATGATCGCGACGCTGCCACCCGTGTCGGATCTGTTCGGCGACGTAGACTGGCGCCTGATGGAACACGAGGCGGCAACCGATCCGCGACACCAGTTCGAAGAGCAGGCCCTTCCCTTTATGGACCAGCTCTATGCCGCCGCCATGCGGATGACGCGCAATCCGGCCGACGCCGCCGACCTCGTTCAGGAGACGTTCGTCAAAGCGTTCGCCTCGTGGGCGTCGTTCACCCAGGGCACCAACCTCAAGGCGTGGCTGTACCGCATTCTCACCAACACGTACATCAACACGTACCTCAAGAAGCAGCGCGAGCCCTACCAGGGGACGATCGACGACCTCGAGGACTGGCAGCTGGGGGGCGCGGAGTCGACCACCGCGACCCGTACCCGATCGGCGGAAGCCGAGGCGATCGATCACATGCCGGCATCCGCCGTGAAAGACGCCCTGCAGGAGATCCCGGAGGATTTCCGCCTCGCGGTGTATCTCGCCGACGTCGAAGGATTCGCGTATCAGGAGATCGCGGACATCATGAAAACCCCGATCGGCACGGTCATGAGCCGCCTGCACCGTGGCAGGCGAATGCTCCGTGAACTGCTCGCCGACTATGCAAGAGAGCGCGGCATTGACGTGCCCGCCACGAGGAGCGCGAAATGAGCGACTGCGGCTGCGAGAAGGCCCGGAAGGACCTCGAGGAGTATCTGCGGAACGAGGTCTGCAAGACGGAGCACTCCGACATCAAGGAGCACCTGGAGAACTGCGATTCGTGCCGCGAGGAGGCCCTCGTGGCAACGACGCTGACCGCGGTGGTCGCTCGTGCGTGCCGCGAGACGGCTCCCGAGGAGCTCCGGGACCAGGTGCTGGCGCGCCTTCGTGCGGAGCAGGCCACCCACCACTGACGCGCGCCGAACGCCCCGTCAGGGGGTGAGGACGGCGAGCGCGCCGGGGAGGACGTCGGCCCTCAGCGGAAGCGGTCCGACCGGGTCGCCGTCGGCGTAGGCCGTGACGCCCGTCGCTTCCATCCGCACCGCCCGCACCCGACGCATCGACACCTCGGTCAGGGCCCCATGCGTGCCTCGGTAGACGCGGGGGAGCAGTCGCAGGAGCCGCAGGCGACCGGCCGGACGCACGAGGGTCAGATCGAGCAGGCCATCCTCCAGCGACGCATAGGGGCAGATCGGAATGCCGCCCCCGTAGGTGGGTCCGTTTCCCAGAGCGGCCATGACGAGGTCTTCGTCGACACGCTCTTCGGACCCGTCGGCGTGCTCCAGGGTGAGGTGGAACGGCTGCCCATGTAGCCTCGCGAACTCGATCAACAGGGCGAACGTGTAGCGGGATCGACCGCGCGGAAACCGCATCCGGTTCGCACGATCGTTCACTTTCGCGTCGAACCCGCTCGCGAGGACCGTCGTGAAGAGGGTCTCGGATCCGTCGGCGCGCCGGATGCGGCCGAGGTCGATGGTCTTCGACGCGCCGTGGAGTACCGCGCGGGCGGTGCGCTCGGCGTCGCGCTCGCGGTAGCCGAGCGAGGTCGCCAGATCATTGCCGGTGCCGACGGGGAGCGGAGCGAGCGGGACGCCGGTGTGGGCGAGCGCTTCCGCAGCGATACGCACGGTACCGTCACCGCCCGCGACGACCACGGCATCGGCGTCGGCATCGACCGCTCGGCGGAGAAGATCTGCCGACTCCGACGCGCTTCCTCCGGCGAGCACGGTCGTCCGCACGCCGTGGGCATGGAGCCGCTCGGCGCACCGCAGCGCCGCGGCGGACCGTGCCCCCGATCGGGCGGCAGGATTCACCAGGAGCGCCACGTCCATGTCGGCGTCGGGGCAGGCTCGTCGGCCGGATCAGACCCGGAGTGCCTCCTGCATGATCGTGGATTGCTCGACGGCGTGCACCTTCGGCGACCCGGTCGCCGTGGAGGCCGCCGCGGGGCGGGACACGCGCGAGATCGTGCGTCCGCGCAGATGCTTGACCACTTCGAGGGCGATGAAGGGCCACGCCCCCTGGTTCTCCGGCTCGTCCTGCACCCACACCAGCTCCGCGTTCGGGTACTCCGCCAGCACCGCGTTGAGCTCGTCAACGGGCGCCGGATAGAACTGCTCGAGACGCACCAGCGCGATCGCCGGGTTCGGGTTCTTGTCGAGCTCGGCCTTAAGGTCCCAGTGGATCTTTCCGGAATGGAGCAGGACACGGCGTACGGCGCTCTTGTCGATTCCGCGGTCGTCGTCGAGCACCGGCTCGAAGCGTCCCTCGGTGAACGCGCTCACAGGACTCGTCGCGCCGCGCAGACGCAGCATGGCCTTCGGAGTGAAGACGATCAGCGGTCGCCGCGGGCGCGCGTAGGCCTGTCGGCGGAGGAGGTGGAAGTAAGAGGCGGGCGTGGAGGGCCGGGCCACGGTCATGTTGTCCTGCGCGCACATCTGCAGATAGCGCTCGATGCGAGCCGAGGAGTGGTCCGGTCCCTGACCCTCGTATCCGTGGGGGAGGAGAAGGACGACGCTGGACTGCTGGCTCCACTTCTGCTCCGCGGCGGAGATGTACTCGTCCACGACGGACTGCGCGCCGTTGGCGAAGTCACCGAACTGTGCCTCCCACAGCGTCAGCGTGTCGGCGCGCTCCACCGAGTAGCCGTACTCGAAGCCCATCGCGGCGTACTCGCTGAGCAGCGAGTCGTACACGTAGAAGCGCCCCTGGTTCTCGCCCAGGTTCGCCAGCGGCAGCCACTCCTGCCCGTTCGCGCGATCATGCATGACGGCGTGGCGTTGCACGAACGTTCCGCGGCGCGCGTCCTGGCCGGCGAGGCGGACGTTGGTGCCCTCCATGAGGAGTGAGCCGAAGGCGAGGAGCTCACCGAACGCCCAGTCGATCGAGCCGTTGCGGCTCATGTCGTGGCGCTTCTCGAGGAGCTGCTGCAGCTTGTTGTGGACCGTGAAGCCCTCGGGGCGGTTGACGAACGCGTCGCCGATCTGGTTGACGACGGCGGTCGACACTCCCGTGGTCTCCGGAGCGCCGACGGCGACGTCGACCGAACCCGTGGAGGAGACGATCCCGGTCGAACCGGTCTCGGCGGCGTGGGTCTCCGCGAAGGCGACCTCGAGGCGGTTCTGGAAGTCCTGCTTGGCCTTCTCGTACTCCTCCTCGGTGATGTCGCCGCGACCGACGAGCGACTCGGTGTAGAGGCGACGGACCGACCGCTTCGCCTCGATCAGGTTGGTCATCAGCGGCTGCGTCATCGACGGGTCGTCGCCCTCGTTGTGTCCTCGACGGCGGTAGCAGACGAGATCTATGACGACGTCGCGGTGGAACTCCTCGCGGTAGCGGAAGGCCAGCTCGGCGACGCGAACGACCGCCTCCGGGTCGTCCCCGTTGACGTGGAAGATGGGTGCCTGGATGGTCTTGGCGACATCGGTCGCATAGACCGAGGTGCGACCGTCCTGGGGCAGCGTCGTGAAGCCCACCTGGTTGTTGACGACCACGTGCACCGTGCCGCCTGTGCGGTATCCGCGCAGTTGCGACATCTGGAGCGTCTCGACGACGACGCCCTGACCGGCGAAGGCCGCGTCTCCGAGCACGAGGATCGGAAGCCAGGAGAAGGAGCCGATGGGCATGCGGTCCTGCTTGGCCCGCACGATCCCGTCCAGGACTCCGTCGACGGTCTCCAGGTGCGAGGGGTTGGCCGCGAGGTAGACCGGGATCTCCTCGCCGGCATCGGAGACGAAGGTCCCCTCCGTGCCGAGGTGGTACTTGACGTCGCCCGAGCCGCTCTTGGAGCCGATGGCGACCGAGCCCTCGAACTCGCGGAAGACCTGACCGTAGGTCTTGCCCGCGATGTTGGTGAGCACGTTGAGACGGCCACGGTGGGCCATGCCGATCGCGGCACCGTCGAGGCCGGCGCCGGCGGCCCCTTGCAGCACTTCGTCCAGGAGCGGGATGAGGGACTCCCCGCCTTCCAGGCTGAAGCGCTTCTGGCCGACGTACTTGGTCTGCAGGAAAGTCTCGAAGGCCTCGGCCTGGTTGAGCTTGTCGAGGATGCGGAGCTGTTCGTCGTGCCCCGGCTTCTGGTACTTGACCTCGACGTTGTCCTGGAACCACTTGCGCTGGGCCGGGTCCTGGATGTGCATGTACTCGATGCCGATCGTGCGGCAGTAGGAGTCACGCAGGACCCCGAGGATCTCGCGCAGCTTCATGGTGCGCTTGCCCCCGAAGCCCCCGGTGACGAACTCGCGGTCGAGATCCCAGAAGGTCAGACCGTGCGACTCGATCTCCAGGTCGGGGTGTGTGCGCTGGACGTATTCGAGGGGGTCGATGTCGGCCATCAGGTGCCCGCGCACGCGGAACGAGTTGATGAGCTCCTGCACGCGCGCCGTCTTGTCGACCCGCTCGGCGATGTCGACGTTGATGTCCCCTCCCCAGTGGATGGGGGCGTAGGGGATGCGCAGGGCGGCGAAGATGTCCTCGTAGAACCCTCGCTGGCCGATGAGCAGTTCGTGGACGATCTTGAGGAACTCTCCCGAGCCGGCACCCTGGATGACCCGGTGGTCGTAGGTGCTGGTGAGGGTGATCGTCTTGCCGATGCCGAGCTCGACCAGGGTCTTCTCGCTGGAACCCTGGAACTCCGCCGGGTACTCCAGCGCGCCGGCGCCCACGATGCAGCCTTGCCCCTTCATGAGGCGGGGGACCGAGTGCACCGTGCCGATGCCGCCCGGATTGGTGAGCGAGATGGTGGTGCCCTGGAAGTCGGCGGCGGTCAGCTTGCCCGCGCGAGCGCGCTTGACGAGGTCTTCGTAGGAGGCGAGGTACTCGTGGAAGGTGAGGGACTCTGCACGCTTGATGCTGGGAACCATGAGTGCCCGGGTGCCGTCGGGCTTGGGCAGGTCGATCGCGATGCCGAGGTTGATGTGGGCCGGGGCGACGACCGACGGCTTTCCGTCGACCTCCGCGTAGGCCACGTTCTGGCTGGGGAAGGCCTTGAGGGCCTGGATGAGCGCCCAGCCGATGAGGTGCGTGAAGCTCACCTTGCCGCCGCGCGTGCGCGACATGTGGTTGTTGATCACGATCCGGTTGTCGATCATGAGCTTGGCCGGGACGGTCCGCACGCTCGTGGCCGTGGGCACCGTGAGCGACTCGTCCATGTTGGCCGCGAGTGTCTTCGGCATGCCCCGCAGCGGCGTGACGACGTCTTCCCCCGCGGCTTCGGGGGTCGACGGCGCCGACTTGGGCGCCTGCGCGGGCACCGGCTGCGGTGCGGCGGGGCGCGCCGTGGTGCGGGCCACGGGCGCCGTGCCGACGACCGGGATCGGCGCCGTGACCGGTCGCTCCTCGGAGGCCGGAGAGGGCGCGGAGGAGGGGGGCGCGGAAGCCGTCGCGGCGCTCGCGGTCTCTGCCTGCGGCTGGTAGGCATCGAGGATCGGCCACCAGGCGCGATCCACCGAGTTCCGGTCCTTCGTGTACTGCTCGTACATCTCGGCGACGAGCCACTCGTTGGCCCCGAACTCGCCGTCGTTCGATGTTCCCACGCCGGTCACCTGGCTGGACACGATTCGCCTGCTTTCATCGGTGAAGTTCAGATCGTGCGGGGCACTGTCGTGGCCCGCGCGCACGACTATCAAGGGTAGCCCAGGAATAGGCTTCGTCGTTCGTTCCTCCCTCCCGGTGAGAGGGCGGAGGGCGCCCGGAGTTCGCGGCTGCCCCGGCCCGGCGCAGTGCCGAGTGGGTAGCCTCGGAGTATGCAGTTCTCCGGCGCGCGACCCCAGGTCGATCTGACGTACTCCGACGTCTTCCTCGTTCCCCGGCGCTCCGCCGTCACGAGCCGCTTGGACGTCGACCTCGCCCCCGGCGACGGGACCACGGCGACGCTTCCGCTCGTGGCGTCGAACATGAACTCGGTCACGGGTCCGCGCCTGGCCGCGGCGCTGGCCCGCCGCGGCGGTCTCGGCGTGCTCCCGCAGGACATGGCGCTGCAGCAGATCGACGCCGCGATCCGGTGGGTCAAGGATCAGCCGGTGGTGTGGGACACCCCCCTTCTGCTGCCGCCCGAGGCCACGGTCGCCGAAGCCGCGCTGCTGCTGCCACCGACAGACGGGCACGGGATCGTCGTCGCCGTCGAGCGCGAGGGCCGCGTGCACCGCGACGACGTGCTCGGGGTCGTCCCGGCCCAGCGCCTGGGCACCGCCCTCCCCGACGCGCGTCTCGGGGATCTGGTCCGCGGACGAGTCGCCTCGATCGACGCTGACGACGTGACCGATGCCCGCCACGCCTTCGACCTCATCGTCGCCGCCGAGGCGGAGACCGTCTGCGTGCTCCACCACGGATATCTCGTGGGGACCCTCTCGCAGCGCACCGCGCTTCGCTCCACTCTCTATCGCCCGGCCGTCGACGCGAGCGGGCGCCTCATCGTGGCCGCCGCCGTCGGCATCAACGGCGACGTCGCCGAGAAGGCCAAGGCCCTGGTCTCGGCCGGCGTGGATGTGCTCGTCGTCGACACCGCGCACGGACACCAGGAGGGGATGCTCCGGGCGCTTCGCGAGGTCGCCGCCCTCGATCTCGGTGTGCCGATCGCCGCAGGCAACATCGTCACGGCCGAGGGCGTTTCGGACCTCGTCGATGCGGGCGCGTCGATCCTCAAGGTGGGAGTAGGCCCGGGGGCGATGTGCACGACCCGCATGATGACGGCCGTGGGGCGGCCGCAGTTCTCCGCCGTGCTGGAGACCGCCCAGGCGGCGGCCGAGCGGGGCGCCCACGTGTGGGCCGACGGCGGCGTGCGATACCCGCGCGATGTCGCCCTCGCTCTGGCCGCCGGCGCCGCCTCGGTCATGATCGGGTCGTGGTTCGCGGGGACGCTGGAGGCGCCGGGGCAGCTGCAGATCGATGAGGCCGGCCGCGTGTACAAGGAGTCGTGGGGCATGGCGTCCACGAAAGCCGTGCATGGCCGCTTCGGGCGGCTCGACCCCTACGAACGTGCGCGTAAGGAGCTGTTCGCGGAGGGGATCTCGTCGTCGCGGATCTACCTCGACCCGCTGCGGCCGTCGGTCGAGGACCTCGTCGACATGATCACCTCCGGGGTGCGTTCGTCGTTCACGTACGCCGGCGCGGCGACGGTGGCGGAGTTCCATGAGCGCGCCCTCGTGGGACTGCAATCGGCGGCCGGATATGAAGAGGGAAAGGCGCTGCCCGTCAGCTGGTAGCGACGAGTCGGCCATCGGCTTCCCCCGGGCGGTGTGCCGTACAATCGTCTGCACAATGGACGACCCTCCTAGTTGCAGACGCTCGCCCCACCGACCCTTCTTCCGCGTGAGCGGGGGTGACGTGTGATGGACTACGTCATGTTGGGGGTGGGGCTCCTTCTGACCATCGGCACGGGCCTGTTCGTCGCCAGCGAGTTCGCTCTCGTGAACCTCGATCGCGCCGAGCTCGAGAAGCGGCAGGCCGCCGGTGAGTCGCGGCTGTCTCTGACGATCAGCGCGCTGAAGATCACCTCGACGCACCTGTCGAGCGCGCAGTTGGGCATCACCCTGACCACGCTCCTCACCGGATACACGATGGAGCCGGCCCTCTCGAACCTGCTTTCGCCGCTGCTCACGGGCTGGGGTATCCCGGAGTCGGCGGTGCGTCCCATCGCGACGATCGTGGCGATCTCGGTGGCCACGATCTTCTCGATGATCCTGGGTGAGCTCGTGCCCAAGAACTTCGCCCTCGCGGTGCCGCGGCAGACCGCGAAGCTCGTCATTCCGTTCCAGGTCGCCTTCACGACGGTGTTTCGTCCGGCGATCGTGGTGCTCAACGGCAGCGCCAACGGCGTCCTGCGGGCGATGGGAGTGGAGCCGAAGGAGGAACTGTCGGGCGCCCGCACGGCGGAGGAGCTCTCGAGTCTCGTCCGCCGCTCCGCCAGCGCCGGAGTGCTCGAAGAGGACACGGCCTCGCTCCTGGACCGGACGCTCACCTTCGCGCGCCTGACCACCGCTGATGTCATGACCCCGCGTCCCAGCGTTCATGCGGTCGCGGCCGGCGACAGCGTGGAAGACGTCATACAGCTCGCCCGGCGGACGGGGCACAGCCGGTTTCCCGTCTACGACGATTCCATGGACGACATCACCGGGATCGTTCATCTCAAGCAGGCCGTCAGCGTTCCACGTGACCGGCGCGCCGAGGTCCCGGCCGCGGCGATCGCCGAGGAACCCCTGCGCGTGCCGGAGGCCGTCCACCTGGACGCCCTCATGTCCGAGCTGCGCGGTCGGGGGTACCAGATGGCGATCGTCGTCGACGAGTACGGCGGAACCGCAGGCGTCGTGACGCTGGAGGATCTCGTGGAGGAGATCGTCGGAGAGGTGCTCGACGAGCACGACCGCAATCGTGCCGGCATCGTCCGCGGCGTCGACACCGTCACCTTCCCCGCCGACCTGCGCCCCGATGAGGTGCTCGACCGAACCGGGATCCGCGTTCCCGAAGGTGACGTCTACGACACCGTCGGCGGCTTCATCATGTCGACACTCGAGCGCATCCCCGTTGTCGGTGACGCGGTGGAGATCGAAGACGGAACACTCACGGTGCACCGGATGGACGGACGCCGCGTCGATCGGGTGCGGTTCACGCCACGAGCTCTTCCGCCCGATGCGGAGGCCGCCGTGCGGGCGGAGTCGGACGGGGGGCAGCGATGAACGACTGGGCCGGAATCGCGTGGCTGTTCGTGCTCCTCGCCTTCAACGCCTTCTTCGTCGGCGCGGAGTTCGCCGTGATCTCGGCGCGCCGTTCACAGATCGAGCCTCTCGCCGAACGCGGCTCGCGGGCCGCCAAGACGGCGCTGTACGCGATGGAGCACGCCACCCTCATGCTCGCCACGAGCCAGCTGGGCATCACGATCTGCTCGCTGCTCATCCTGAACGTGTCGGAGCCGGCGATCCACCACCTGTTGGAGGTGCCACTCGAGCTCACGGGCTGGAGCGAGGCGGTCATCGGAGGCATCGCATTCGCCCTGGCGCTGGTCCTCGTCTCCTACCTGCACGTCGTCTTCGGCGAGATGGTCCCGAAGAACCTCGCCTTCTCGCTTCCCGACCGGGCCGTGCTGCTGCTGGCGACACCCCTGGTCTGGGTGTCCAAGCTCTTCCATCCGATCATCGTCGCGCTCAACTGGACGGCCAACCACGTCGTGCGCCTGTTCCGCGTGGAGCCCAAGGACGAGGCCGCCTCCACGTTCACGCTCGACGAGGTCGCCACGATCGTCAACCAATCGCGGATCGAGGGCGTGCTCGACGACGCCTCGGGTGCGGTGACGGCGGCGGTCGAGTTCACCGAGAAGAAGGCGATGGACATCGCCGTGCCGCTGTCCGAGCTGGTGACCCTTCCCGAGTCGACGACACCCGACGAGATCGAACGCGCCGTCTCCCGGCACGGCTTCTCGCGCTACGTGATCGTCGACGACGCGGGCTCGCCCGTGGGCTACGTGCACCTCAAGGACGTGCTGCGGGCGGCGGAGGGGCCGGCGCCGGACGCAGCGGCGACGACCAGGATCCCGGCCAAGCGCATCCACCAGATGGTCCCCGTCTCCGAGACGACCGATCTCGAGGATGCCCTCGCCCTCATGCGTCGATCCAGCCGCCACCTCGCCCAGGTGCGTGATCGCCGCGGTGAGACGACGGCCGTGCTGTTCCTGGAGGACATCATCGAGGAACTCGTCGGAGAAGTGCACGACGCCACCCGTCGTCGACGCTGACGGCCGGATTCCAGCCCCGGGGGAAGGTTGTTGTGAACCCCGGGGCCGGGCCGGTGCTCAGCGGGCCGGGCGGGCCCGCACGTACTGCACGGGCCAGAGGTCCGGGTCGGCGTCGCCCAGCTCGGTGGCGGCGCGAAGCGCGAAGTGCGGGTCGCGGAGCCACTCGCGGCCGGCCAGGATGATGTCGGCATCGCCGGAGCGGAGGATCGCCTCCGCCTGTGGTCCGTCGACGATCTCCCCCACCGCGCCCACGGGGCCGGCGCCGGTGGCGCGCACGGCGGCAGCGAGCGGCACCTGGTAGCCGGGTCCGGTCTCGATCTGCTGATGAGCGACGAGGCCGCCACTGGAGATGTCGAAGAAGTCGGCGCCACGCTGGGCCGCCCACCCGGCGACGGTCGCTGTCTGGGCCACGTCCCAGCCGCCTTCGGCGGCGTCGGTCGCCGAGAACCGGACGAAAACGGCGGCGTCGGGTGCCGCGCGGCGCACCGCCTCGACGACACGGAGCAGCAGTCGCGCGCGGTTCTCCAGGCTTCCGCCGTACTCGTCCGTGCGGGTGTTCGACAGCGGCGAGAGGAACTGGTGCAGGAGGTATCCGTGAGCCGCGTGGACCTCCAGCACCGTGAACCCGGCCGCGACGGCACGCGCCGCGGCGGCGGCGAAGTCCTCGACGAGGGCGTCGATCTCGGCGACCTCCAGCGCCCGCGGCTGTGCGAACCCGTCGTAGGCGACAGCCGAAGGCGCCACAGTCTGCCAGCCGCCCTCGGAGACGGGGACGGTGCCACGGCGACCCGTGAACGGCGACCAGGTCGAGGCCTTGCGTCCGGCGTGGGCCAGCTGGATCCCGGCGACCGCGCCGCGCCTGTGGATCGCCTCCGCGATCGGGCGCCAGGCGTCGCGCTGCGCATCGTTCCAGATTCCGGTGTCCTCCGGCGAGATGCGCCCCTCGGGAGAGACCGCCGTCGCTTCGGTGATGACCACGCCCGCCCCACCCGAGGCGAACTGGGCCAGGTGAACGTGGTGCCAGTCGTTGGGCATGCCGTCGACGGCCGAGTACTGGCACATCGGAGCCACCCACAGGCGGTTGCGCGCCCGGATGCCGCGGATGTCGATGGGGGAGAACAGCTGGCTCATACGGTCGTCGCTCCAGGAGAGGGCGCCGGTAGGGTGGCGCCATGGACAGGGGATGGACGGCATCCGACACGGCGGAGCTCCTGCGGATGCCAACGGCATCCGACGACAAGTATTCCCGGGGAGTGGTGGGCCTGCGCACCGGCTCGGTCGCCTATCCGGGCGCCGCCGTGCTCGGTGTCGAGGCGGCCTGGCGGACCGGAGTCGGTATGGTGCGCTACGTCGGGCCGGAGCGGGCGGCCTCGCTCGTGTTGGCGCGCCGACCCGAGACGGTGACAGTCGAGGGGCGCGTCCAGGCGTGGGTCATCGGCTCGGGGACGGATCCGTCCGCACGCGCCGAGAGTGAGACCGCGGCGCTGCGCGAGCTGTTGTCGGGGGCGGCTCCTGTCGTCGTCGATGCGGGCGCGCTCGAACTCGCGATCGGCGGCACCGCGCCTCGGATCGTCACGCCGCATGCGGGGGAGCACGCGCGGCTTCGCGCGGCCCTGGGCCTCGCCTCGGAGGCGACCGACGCTGAGGCGGTCGCGGAGACCGCTCGGGCGCTGAAGGCGTGCGTCGTGCGAAAAGGATCCGAGACGGTCGTCGCAGACGCCGACGGCTCACTGATCGAGCTCCCCGTCGCCACACCCTGGCTCGCCACGGCGGGAACCGGTGATGTCCTGGCCGGGACGATCGGCGCGGTGGTCGCGGGAGTCGTGGCACGGTCGGCGGCGAACCCGTCGTCGCGGGAGATCGCGCGGGCTGCGGCGGCGGGAGCGTGGCTCCACGCACGAGCGGGGGCGATCGCCGTGGTCTCTCGCAGCGGCGGGCCGGTCACGGCGCTCGATGTGGCGGAGGCGCTGCCGGCCGCCGTGGCGGGCGTGCTCACCGAGGACTGACCGCGTTCGGGCCGGTCGCCGTGGCTCCCTAGGATGGGGAGGATGTCGAAGCGTGCCGTGCTGTGGATCGCCTTCGTCGCTGTGCACGCGGGCGTGGCATGGTTGGGGTTCCTCATGCCCAACGAACCCATGGGCGATGTGTACCGCGTCTACGAGCCGTGGTCGGCCCAGGCGCTGCAGGGCGGGGCGATCGTGGGGATTGACACCCGGTGGGTGTATCCGCAGGTCGCACTCGTGCCGATGGTGCTGGCGCACGCCTTCGTTCCGTTCGTCGGGTCATACACGCTCGGGTGGGCCGTGCTCGTCACCCTCGTCGACGCGCTGGCGTTCGCGATGGTCGTCGGGCGGGGCCGCTCGACCGGTCGCGTCGTGGCGGCCTGGTTCTGGCTCGCCTCGATCGCCGCGCTGGGGCCGGTCGGGCTCTACCGCCTCGACGGCCTGACCGTTCCCCTCGTCATCGCCGGTTCGCTGTGGCTCGTCGGCAGGCCGTTGCTCGGGTCGATCGTCCTGTCCGTCGCGACCTGGATCAAGGTGTGGCCGGCGGCAGTCATGGCAGCGGCCTTGGTCGCCCTGCGGCGTCGCTCCGCCCTGGTCGGCGGCGCCGTGGTCATCTCGGCCTTGACGCTGGCGGTGGTCTGGGCGGCCGGCGGCGGGGCGAACGCCTTCGGCTTCGTCGGCGACCAGACGACGCGAGGCCTGCAGGTGGAGGCTCCCATCGCGGCGCCGTACCTCTGGGGTGCGCTCCTGGGCCTCGACGGCTTCTCGGTGTACTACTCCTACGACCTGCTCACCTTCCAGGTGACCGGAACGGAGATCGACCCGGTGATCGCGGCCATGACGCCGTTGCTCGTCCTCGCGATGGCCGGGGTCGTCGCGATCGGCGCCGTCAAGGCCTGGCGGGGCGCGACCTTCCACGCCCTGTTCCCGGTCCTGTCGCTCGCGCTCGTGACCGGCTTCATCGTGTTCAACAAGGTCGGCTCGCCGCAGTACCTCGCCTGGCTCGTCGCTCCGCTCGTGGTCGGGCTGTTGCTCGACCGCGAACGATGGCTCACCCCGGCGGTCCTCTCCCTCGTGACCGCCCTTCTGACGCAGCTCGTCTATCCCGTGCTCTACAACGGCATCCTCGTTCCTGAGCCGCTGGCCGTCAGCGTCCTCACGGCACGCAACGGCATGCTGATCATCCTGTTCGTCTGGATGGTCGTCCGACTCCTGCGGGTGCGTCCACCCGCGCACACCCGCGTGCGCGCCGTGCCACGCGGCCCCGCCGACCTGTCCTGACCGCTCCGAGAGGACCCCCATGCTCATCGCCTTCTCCGTCGCCCCTTCCGGCACCGGCCGCGCCGACGGCTCCGTCCACGATGCCGTCGCGGCGGCCGTCCGCGTCGTCCGCGACTCTGGTCTGCCTCACCGCACCACCAGCATGTTCACGGAGATCGAGGGCACGTGGGACGAGGTGATGGATGTCGTGAAGCGTGCGACCGACGCCGTGATGCCGTTCGGCTCGCGCGTGTCGCTCGTGCTCAAGGCCGACATCCGGCCGGGCTACGAGGGGGAGATCGACGGAAAGATCGAGCGCCTGGAGCGTGCCATCGACGAGGCGGGCTGAGCGCTCACCCCTCGAGCAGCCGCCGGAGGTGATGACCGACGGCCTCGGTCTCGATGAGGAACCCGTCGTGGCCGAAGTCGCTGGAAAGGACGACGGTGTCGTCGTCGATGGTCGAGCGGATTCCGCGGCTGATGCGTCGTTGACCGTCGACCGGGAAGAGGCGGTCGCTGTCGATCCCCAGCACGAGCGTGCGGGCGGCGACCTGCGCGAGGGCGTCCTCGATCCCTCCGCGTCCCCGACCGACGTCGTGGGAGTTCATCGCCTCCACCAGGGTCAGGTACGCGTTCGCGTCGAAACGCCGCGTGAACTTGTTCCCGTGGAAATCGAGGTAGCTCTCCACGGCATACCGTCCGCCCTCCCGCAGCGGGTCCTTGTCCGACTGCCAGCTGCGACCGAACCGCTGGTTCAGCTCCGTGGGGCTCCGGTAGTTCAGGAGCGCCATCCGCCGAGCCAGGGCGAGCCCGCGGTGCGGGCCCTCGCCGTCCGCGGCGTCGTAGTACTCACCGCCGGCGAAGCGCGGATCCATCCGGATCGCCTCCAGCTGCACCGAGTTGAGGGCGACCTGGTCGGCGGTCGTCGTGGGAGGAGAGCACAGTACCGCCAGCCTCGCGACCCGGTCAGCGTGACCGATCGCCCACTCCAGAGCGTGCATCCCGCCCATCGACCCGCCGACCACGGCGGCCCACACCTGGATACCGAGGGCGTCGGCGAGGCGCGCTTGCGCCTCGACCTGGTCGCGCACCGTCAGATGGGGGAAGCGGGGCCCCCATTCGTATCCGTCCGGAGCTATGCTCGCGGGGCCCGTGGAGCCCTGGCAACCGCCGAGGATGTTGGCGGCGACCACGAACCACTCGTCGGTGTCGATCGCAGCACCAGGGCCGACGACATCGTCCCACCACCCCGCCGTGGCGTGACCCGGCCCGGCCGGTCCCCGCACATGGCTGTCGCCGGTGAGGGCGTGGAGGATGAGCACGGCGTTGTCACGCCGTTCCGACAGCGTGCCCCACGTCTCGTACGCGAGACGGATGCTGGGAAGCTCCCTGCCGCCCTCGGTGCGGAAGCTGCCGAGGGCGGCGAACTGGCGGTCGCCGGCGGGGTCCCCGTCGCGCCACGCCCCTGTGGCGGGCGGCCGGGCCCGCAACAGGCGCGCATCGGCCTCCGTGATCGGTGCGCTCGGCACCGTGTCTTCGGAGGTCTGCCAGTCCATGCCCCCATTCTCGCCCGTCGGGGCGGGGGGATCCGTCGTGTTACGTGCCGAAAGCAGGCTCGATCGGTCTCAGCCGTGGCTCCGTGACCGGCATCACCCGGTCAGCCTGCTTTCGGCCCGCCAAACGGACGAACGGCAGGTGCCCCGTCCCGGGGGACGGGGCACCTGCCGTGTTCTGAGGAGGAACGATCAGACGCGGGACGGCCGATCAGGCACGTGCCGCCTCGGACACCCGCCGTGCCGCCGCGAGGGCCTGCTCCAGGTCGGCCTTCAGGTCGTCGACGTTCTCGAGGCCGACGGAGAGCCGGACGAGACCCGGCGTCACACCCGTCGTCAGCTGCTGCTCGGGCGTGAGCTGCGAGTGCGTCGTCGAGGCGGGGTGGATCACGAGCGAGCGCACGTCGCCGATGTTGGCGAGGTGGCTGAACAGCGACAGCGAGTTGACGAACTCACGGCCGGCCTCCACTCCACCCTTCAGCTCGAACGAGAGGACCGCACCGACGCCCTTGGGTGCGTAGGTGTTCGCGGCCGCGTACCACGGCGAGGTCGGAAGGCCCGAGTAGTTGACCGACGCGATGTCGTCGTGGTTCTCGAGCCACTCCGCGATCTCCTGCGCGTTCTGCACGTGGCGCTCGATACGCAGCGACAGCGTTTCGATCCCCTGGATCAGCAGCCACGCGCTCTGCGGGGAGATCGCCGCGCCGAGGTCGCGCAGCAGCTGCACGCGCGCCTTGATGACGTAGGCGAGCGCGTCGCCGACGGCCGTCGTGTACGAGGCGCCGTGGTAGGAGGGGTCGGGCTCGGTGAGTCCGGGGAACTTCTCGACGTTCTTGGACCACTCGAACTTGCCGCCGTCGACGATCACGCCGCCGATGACCGTGCCGTGACCGCCGAGGAACTTCGTGGCCGAGTGGATGACGATGTCGGCGCCGTGCTCGAAGGGGCGGATGAGATACGGGGTCGCGATCGTGTTGTCGACGATGAGCGGGACGCCGGACTCGTGCGCAACGTCGGCGACGGTGCGGATGTCGAGGATGTTGATCTTGGGGTTGCCGATGGTCTCCGCGAAGAACAGCTTGGTGTTCGGGCGGACCGCGCGGCGCCACTCCTCGGCGTCGTCCTGGTTCTCGACGAAGGTGACCTCGATGCCGAGCTTGGCGAGCGTGTACTTGAAGAGGTTGTAGGTGCCGCCATAGATCGAGCTCGACGAGACGATGTGGTCGCCCGCCTGGGCGATGTTGAGCACCGCGAAGGTCTCCGCGGCCTGGCCCGAGGCCACGAGGAGGGCGCCGGTGCCGCCTTCGAGGGCCGCGATCCGCTGCTCCACGACGTCCTGCGTCGGGTTCTGGATGCGCGTGTAGATGTTGCCGAACTCGGCCAGCGCGAAGAGGTTCGCGGCGTGGTCGGCGTTGTCGAAGACGTACGACGTGGTCTGGTAGATCGGCGTGGCCCGGGCCTTGGTGACCGGATCGGGCGCGGCGCCGGTGTGGATCTGCTTGGTCTCGAAGCGCCAGTTCTCGGCTGCGGACATGTCGGTCTCCTGCGGATTCGGGTGGGAAGACGAAGGACGGATGCGTTCTTCGACTCCACCGAGAGTAGGGATGTCCCCCCTCTGTCAACAACGGTCCGGAAATGTGACGTAACGTTCCCGGGCCGGGCGGAGCAGGCGTCGTGTCGTAGCGTGGAGGCATGACACGACGCGCAGTGGTCACCGGGGCGAGTTCGGGCATCGGTCAGGCGGTGGTCCACTCCTTGCGGAGATCCGGATGGGATGTCGTCGGGGTTGCGCGTCGCGCGGACCGGCTGGCAGACCTGGATGCCGCCGTGGGATCGCGCTCCTTCGCGGCCGACCTCACCGCCCAGGCTGACGTGGACGCGCTCGCCGCCCACACCGCCGCCACCGGCCCTCTGCACGCGCTCGTGCACGTCGCAGGTGGCGCGCGCGGAACCGACCGCGTCGAGGACGGCGATCCGGCCGACTGGCGGTGGATGTTCGAGGCAAACGTGCTGTCGGCCCAGACGGTGACCGCCGCCCTCCTGCCGCAGCTTCGGGCCGCGATCGCGGACGGCGGCCACGCCGACACCCTCTACGTCACCTCCACCGCTGCTCAGACGGCGTATCCGGGCGGAGCCGGTTACAACGCCGCGAAGGCGGGGGAGTCGATGCTCGTCCGGGCGTTGCGGCTGGAGCTCAACGGAGAGCCGATCCGGGTCACCGAGGTGGCGCCCGGCATGGTCTTCACGGAGGAGTTCACGCTCAACCGACTCGGGGGTGACCAGGCGGCCGCCGAGCGCGTCTATGAAGGGGTCGTCGACCCGCTGACGGCGGCTGATGTCGCCGACGTCATCGCCTACGCCCTGAACGCGCCGGGCCACGTGAACCTCGACCTCGTGACCATGCGCCCGGTCGCGCAGTCGGCGCAGCACCTGCTCGCCCGGGGTGTTCTGCGTCCGCGCCACTGACCATGCGCCCCCCGATGGGGTGAGCGATCAGCCGACCGCTTCCGGGGCGTCGGCGAAGGCGACCTTCGGCACGAACAGGAGCAGCAGCGCGGCGAGGAACCCCCCGGCCGCGCAGATCGCCCAGACCGTGAGGTAACCGCCGAGAGAGGCGGCCGTCTCGCTCGCGACGGCTCCGGCCCCTCCCGCCAGCACGACACCGAAGACGGCCGAGGAGAACGCGCCGCCGACGGTCTTGGTCGTGTTGGTGAGCGCGGAGGCCACGCCGGTCTGCCCGAGGGGAGCGGCCGCGGCGGCGGCAGCGGGCATCGCGCCCACCAGCGCGCCACATCCGAGGCCCGCGATCGACAGGTTCAGCAGTACTTGCCAGAGCTCGAGGTGGAAGGGGAGGAACAGTGCGTAGCCGAGCCCCACGAGCGCGGCGGCGACGATGAGGACGACGCGGGGGCTCGCGCGCCGCGAGGTCACCGCGAACAGCACGGCGCCGACGATGAGGGACACGAGGTAGACCCCGATGACGTTGGAGCGCTCGGTCGCATCCAGGCCGAGCCCGTAGCCGAGCGACGGGTCGGTGCCGACGTAGGTCGACAGCGGCCCTTGCGCGCCGAGGAGGCTGATCCCGATGAGGAAGGCCGTCGCCTGCACGGGCCACATCTCTGGCCGCGCCAAGACCCGGAGGTCGATCGCGGGGTCCTCCTGGCGCCGCTCGAAGAGGACGAAGCCGACGAGCACGGCGATGCCGAGGAGGAGGAGCGCCCAGACTCCCGTCCAAGCGAGGGGACCCAGGTGCAGCCTGCCGATCAGCCGCATCCACGCCAGGGCGCTGGTGACCAGCAGCAGCCCCCAGGCGAGGATCACGAAGCCCCACGTGTCCAGCGACCGACCCGGCTGGGGCGTGGACTCCGGAACCCAGAGCCAGATCACGAAGACGATCAGCGTCACCGCCACCGCCGGCACGATGAGGGTCAGGGTGAGGTCGCCGCCGGTGGCGGCGTAGATCCGTCCCGCCGCGAGCGCGCCGATGATCGCCCCGGCCTGAAGGCCCACCACGAGCAGACCCGCCGCGCGCCGTGTGAGGGAGATTCCGCGGTTCTGCGTCCGTCCGCGTTCGAAGATCAGCGCGATCTCCAGGGGCAGCCAGACGACGTAGAACCCCTGGAGTGCCCAGGCGATGAGGAAGGACCAGAACGACCCCGCGAAGGCCACCCACCAGGTAGCGCCCGCCGTGAGGATCGCCGCGATCAGCAGGATCCTCTTGTGGCCGTACATGTCGCCGAGCTTGGCGAGCACGGGGACGACGAGCGCGGAGAGGAGGAGCTGTGCCGCCTCGAACCAGTTGACGTCGGCGTCGTGGATGCCGAGCGCGACGACGATGTCGCTGAACAAGGGGACGTAATACCCCTGCAGGATGCCGGAGACGATCTCCACGAGGATGAACCAGCCGATCAGGCCGGCCGTGATCCCCATCGTGGACGTTCGGAGGGCGGACAGGCGCGAGGACGGGGCGGCGCCGCCGAGGTCACGAGGGGTGGGCACGGCGTCAGTCTAGGACCGTCGTCGCTTGCCGTCCTCGTTCGACGCCCCGGGGAATCGGCACCCCCTGTCCGGCCGTAGGCTGGCACGGAAGCGAGGAGGACGACAGTGACGCAGGAGCGCGAGACGCTGACGTGGGAAGGGTTCGGTGCGGCGACGCGTGCGTTGTCACGGCGCATCGTCGCCGACGGCTTCATGCCGGATGTGGTCGTGGCGATCGCCCGCGGTGGCCTCCTGCCGGCGGGGGCGGTGGCGTACGGTCTCGGAGTCAAGAGCTGCGGTGCTCTGAACGTGGAGTTCTACACCGGGATCGGCACGGTGCGGGATGCGCCGGAGGTGTTGCCGCCGGATCTCGACCTCGGCTACCTGCCGGGCAAGCGCGTCCTCCTCGTCGATGACGTGGCTGACAGCGGGCGGACCCTCGCGCTGGCGGTGAAGCTCCTGGCCGACGTCGGAGCCGACGTGCGATCGGTGTGCATCTACACCAAGCCCGGCGCGGTGGCCCTTCCTGACTATTCCTGGCGCGAGACGGGGCAATGGATCGACTTCCCCTGGTCGGCGCAGGGCACCGTGGTCGAGGAGGACGCCGGCCGCGAGAGGAGCGCGTGATGGCCCGGACCCTCGACCAGCTCGCCGCCGACGGCCTGATCGACCCGGACTGGGCAGATGCCCTGGCTCCTGTCGCTTCCGACATCGCGGCGCTCGGGGAGAGGCTGCGCGCAGAGTCGGCGGCAGGCCGCGGCTACCTCCCGGCGGGAGACCGGGTGCTCCGCGCCTTCGGCCGCCCGTTGCGCGACGTCAAGGTGCTGATCGTCGGGCAGGACCCCTACCCGACACCGGGTCATCCGATCGGCCTGTCGTTCGCCGTCGACGCTCACGTGCGCCCACTGCCGCGGAGCCTCGCCAACATCTACCAGGAGCTGGAGGCCGATCTCGGCATCCCGCCTGCCGCACACGGCGACCTCTCCGCATGGAGCGATCAGGGCGTCATGCTCCTCAACAGAGTGCTCACCGTGACTCCCGGCTCTCCGGCGTCGCACCGCGGCTGGGGGTGGGAGAAGGTGACCGAGCACGCCATCCGCGTTCTCGTGGGAAGAGGCGTGCCCCTCGTCGCGATCTTGTGGGGACGCGACGCCGCGGGACTGCGTCCCCTCCTCGGTGAGACGCCCATCATTGCGTCGGCCCATCCCTCACCGCTGTCGGCGCACCGGGGTTTCTTCGGCTCCCGGCCGTTCTCGCAGGCCAACACGCTGCTCGAGCAGCGGGGGGTCGCTCCCGTGGACTGGGCGATCCCGGGGCGCGACACATGATCGTCATCCGGCGCCCGTAGGCTGTGCGCATGCTGGAGGAGGAGTACGAGACCGGTCGCCGTCGACTGCCGCGGCATCTGCGCCGTGCCACCGAGCCGGAGCGACCCTTCTCGTTCGAGATCCGCCCGGCAGAGCGTACCGACATGGCCGATGTGCGCGAGATCTACAACTACTACGTGACCAACTCTGTCGTCACCTTCGACGAGAAGCGGTGGACGCATACCCAGTGGGTCGGCAAGTTCGACTATCTGCACAAGCTCGGCCTTCCATTCCTCGTCGCCGTCTCGCCCGGGGGGCAGATCCTCGGTTATGCGCTCGTGTCTCCGTGGACGGGGAAGTCGGGGTACCGCTACACCGTGGAGAACTCCGTCTACCTCGGTCAGGCGGCCACGGGCAAGGGGCTCGGTCGCGCGCTGCTGGAGGCACTGATCGCAGCGTGCGAGGAGTTGGGGATCCGCGAGATGGTCGCCGTCATCAGCGACAAAGGGGCCGAGGCGTCGGTGGCCCTGCACGAGAAACTCGGTTTCGTCGAGGTCGGCCGGATGGGACGGGTGGGGCACAAGTTCGGGCGCTGGCTGGGCACGATCTACCTGCAGAAGCACCTCACCCCGAAGAAGAAGCGCTCACTCTTCCGCCGCTGAGGGCGCTGGCCGGGTGGCATCGGCGGCGCGGACGGCGTCGACGAGCGCGCGCCACGGGCCGTCGAGCTCGGAGTCGCCCAACTCCACGTGTCGGGTGTCGCCGTCTCGCACCGCGGTCAGCGACCAGCAGAACCGGTCGGCACCGGCGGGGGCCGAAGTGACGGCGGAGTCTGCCTCCGGCCACGGGCAGGCAGCCACCAGCGACCCCCATCGATCGTCCTCGTCGCGCGCGGCAGCCACGGTCCAGCGACGCACGAGGCCCGCGATGCCGCCCGTGCGCTCGACGGCGATGGACACGTGCGGCGGCGGGACCGACGGCGACTCAGGGGTTGGCTGCATCCTCGATCACACCGACTCCGGTCCAGGCCGCCCGAACGGCGGTGTGCTCCTCCGATTCCTCACCGTACTCTCGCGCGGCGGTAGCGATCGTCGCATTCGCGAACGCCGCGAAGTCGCTCGAGGGTGTCAATGAGCCCGACGTGAGGGTGAGGTACCAGATGCGTCCCGCTCGTTCCCAGGCGTAGCCGCCGAGCGCGGTCGCCACGGCGTGGAACGCCTTGTTCGCAATCCCGGAGTTGATGTGCACGCCGCCGTTGTCGGCGGTGGTCTCGACATAGTCGCGCATGTGCGCCGGCTGCGGATCGCGGCCGAGTACGTCGTCGTCGTAGGCGGTTCCCGGGGCGCTCAGGGAGCGCAGCGCGACGCCTTGGACCGCGTCGGTGAAGATCTCCGCGCCGATCAACCAGCTCGCCTCGTCGGCCCGCTGTCCGGCCGTGCGCTGGTCGACGAGGGCGCCGAACACGTCTGCGATCGACTCGTTGAGGGCGCCCGACTGCCCCGAGTAGGTCAGGCCGCCAGCGCTCTCGATCACGCCGTGGGTGAGCTCGTGCGCGATGACGCTGAGCGACCGGGTGAAACCGGTGAACACCTCACCGTCGCCGTCGCCGAACACCATCCGCTCGCCGTTCCAGAACGCGTTGTCGTAGTGATCGCCGTAGTGCACGGTGGCGGGGAGAACACCGCCGCGGCCGTCGATCGCGTTCCGTCCGTACTCCTCGGCGAACAGGGCGAAGGTCGCGCCCAAGCCGTCGAACGCCTCGTCGACGGCCGTGTCTCCGGTGGCCGGGTCATCCTCCCGGCGCACGGTCGCTCCCGGAAGTTCTTCGCTCCCCTGGGCGTCGGAGATCACGCGGTCAGGTGCCGGGGAGGCGTGGACCACGAGCCCACCGACGCCGTCGACGGACAGATCGAGCGTGGCGCGCGAAGGTGGGGACGGGCGGTAGGCGCGAGGAGCGGCCAGAGTGGCGCGCGCGGCCGCGGAGGCGACGCTGACATGCGCAGCGCGGGACGCGGCGAGCCGAGCGAGAAGGTAGGCCGGAACGATCGCGTGGGCCGGGCCGGGCGGCGCCTCGGTGTCATCGAGCAGGACGTCCATGACGGTCAGGGTAACGCGCGCCTCCGACGTCCCCCGCCGGCCCTCCCCACCGGTGGCCTGACCCCGCGCTGCCGCTCAGGGGGCGATCGTGGGGATGGAGGCCAGGAGGTGCCGGGTGTAGGCGACCTGCGGGGTCAAGAGGACTTTCTCCGTCGGCCCCTCCTCGACGATCCGTCCGTCTTTCATGACGACGACCTGATCGCACAGGTTCTGCACGACGCCGATGTCGTGGGAGACGAGCACGAGGGTCAGCCGCTGGGTGGTTCTCAGCTCACGGATGAGCTCCAAGATCTGCGCGCGGACGGTCACATCGAGCGCGGACAACGGCTCGTCGCCGATCAACAGGCGCGGACGGTGCGCGATCGCACGAGCGAAGGCGATCCGCTGCCGCTGTCCGCCGGAGAACTCGTGGGGGTAGCGGTCGGCCATCTCTGCTTCCAGGCCCACGGCGGTCAGCACTTCGCGGACGCGGGCGCGGCGATCGCCGGGCACCCCGAGCGCCCACAGCGGTTCGGCGATGATCCGTCCCACGCTCATCCGCGGATCCAGCGACGCGTAGGGGTCTTGGAACACGATCCCGGTCTGACGGCGGAGCCAATGCAGCGACCGGGCGCGCGCACCGGCCGTCACGGCCTGGCCGTCGAACTCCACCGTCCCGGCGGTGGGGGAGTCCAGGCCCAGGAGCAGCCGGACGAGGGTCGATTTGCCCGACCCCGACTCGCCGATCACGCCGAGCGCGCTTCCTTCGACGACGTCGACGTCGATGTCGTCGAGTGCCGTCGTCCACCGGGCGGGTGCGAAGGGGGCGCGGCCGGGGGTGGGGAAGCGGCGGGTCAGCCCGCGGGCCCTCAGGAGAGTGTCGGTCATCCCGCGCCTCCCGGACGCCAGAGGGTCGCCGTGGCGTCGCGCAGCAGCGCCTGGGTCACCGGTGAGGACGGACGGTGCAGCAGCGTGGACAGCGGCCCCTGCTCGACGACACGACCGTGCTCGAGGACGACGGCGTGGCTCGCGACGCGGGAGAGGACGGCCAGATCGTGCGTGATGAACACGAGGGACATCCCGTCGGACTCGACGAGCGAGGCCAACAGCTCCAGGATCTCTGCCTGGATCGTCACATCGAGGGCCGTCGTGGGCTCGTCGGCGATGAGCAGCCGTGGCCGGCATGCGAGGGCCATCGCGGTCGCGACCCGCTGGCGTTGGCCGCCGGAGAGCTGGTGGGGGTAACGACGGACGATCTGCGCCGGATCGGGCAGTCGCACACGGTCCGCCTCCTCGATCGCCCGGGCGGCAGCCTCGCGTCGTGACAGACCCTCATGGATCCGCAGTGATTCTGCGATCTGGCGCCCGACCGTTCGGATGGGGTTGAGGGCGGTGCGCGGCTCCTGGAAGACGATCCCGATCTCCGCTCCCCGCAGGCGGGCGAGCTCGCGGTCGGGGAGCCCGATCAGTTCGCGGTCGTTCCATCGCACGCTGCCGCGCGCCGTGACGCCGTCGGGCAGGAGCCCCAGCACGGCCATGGCCGTCAGCGATTTCCCGGAGCCCGACTCGCCGATGAGTCCGACGCGCGCGCCATCGGGAACGTCGAAAGAGACGCCGTCCACGACCCGTCTGCCGTCGATCTCGATCACGAGCTCGCGCACCTGCAGACTCACGAGATCACCCCGGGCTGATGCGTCGCGACGGCGCGCGGTGTGGCGGTGCGAGACCCGCGGGTGCCTCGACGGGTCAGGGTGGGATCGGTGGCGTCGCGGAGAGCGTCTCCCAGCAGGTTGAGACCGAGGACGGTGATCGTGATCGTCGCTCCGGGCCACACGACGCTCAGGGGGTGGACCGAGATGTAGTCCTGCAGCTCCTTGAGGAGCAGACCCCAGGACGGCTCGGTCGGGGGCGCCCCGAAGCCGAGGTAGCTGAGGCCTGCCTCGGCGAGGACGGCTACCGCCATCCCCCAGGAGAGCTGCACGATGAAGACGGGCGCGACGTTGGGGAGGAGATGCCGCCAGAGGTTCTGGAAGGGCGTGAGGCCGTTCGCGCGGCCCGCGAGCACGAAGTCGCTGTGAAGGACACGTCGCAGCTCCGGCCGGGTGACCCGGGCGATGTTCACGCCGAACCCGATGCCGACCGAGACGATCACGACCCAGAGAGACCCGCCCCAGACCGCGGAGATCATCATCGCGATCAGCAGCACGGGGAAGGCGATGAGGATGTCGACGATCACGGCGACCGTCTCTCGCAGCCATCGCGCCGTGAGCGCGCCGAGGGCCGCCAGAGCGAGCCCGAGAAGCGTCGCGACCACTCCGGCGCCGGCGGCCACCCAGACGGTCGTGCGAGCGCCGGCCATGAGAAGGCTCAGGATGTCGCGCCCCGAGCCATCGGTGCCGAGGACGTGCGGCCACCCGGGCATCGCCCAGCGGTTGGCGATGTCGACGCGCTTCGGTTCGAAGGGGAGCCAGAAGAGCGAGACGAGGGCGACGATCCCGATCGCCGCGACCACGAGCAGGCCGAAGCGCCCCGTCGACGACGCCCACAGGCGCCGGAGCCACAGGAAGCGGATCATTCGGCCTCCCGCAGACGAGGGTCGAGCACGCGATGGACGAGGTCGACGACGAAGCCGATCACCAGGACGAGTCCCGTGAGCACCAGGAGCTCGCCCTGCACCTTCGGCAGATCGCGATTGCTCACGTCGTCGACCAGCATGCGTCCGATGCCGGGCAGCCCGAACAGCTGCTCGATCACGACCGCGCCGACGATGATCCCCGCCACTTGCAGGCCGAGCACCGTGATGATCGACAGTCCGACGTTGGGCAGCCCGTGGCGGAGCAGCGCGCGCGTGCGGGTGAGCCCCTGCGCCGCCGCGGTGCGGACGTAGTCCTGGCCGACGGCCTGCAGGGTCGCGGAGCGGACGAAGCGCATGAGCATCGCTCCTTCCACCACCCCGATCGTGATCGCCGGGAGAAGGAGGGCCCGCACGGCCGCGACGGGATCGTTCCATCCGACGCGGGGGAAGCCCTGGGCGGGTAGCCAGCCCCACCACACGGCGAAGAGGACGACGAGCATCATCCCTGCCCACACCACGGGCACCGCAGCGATGGTCTGTGCCGTGACGTTGAGCGCGGTGCCGTCGGGGCGACCGCGACGAAGGGCCGAGAGAACGCCGAAGGGGAGCGCGATGACCAGGGCGATCGTCATCGCCAAGATCCCGAGCGGCAGCGTCACTTCGCTCTTCTCGACGAGCTCGTCGATCACCGGCGTGCCCGTCAGCTGCGACGTGCCGAGGTCGCCGGAGAGGATCCCGGCAAGCCACGACCCGTACTGGGCGATCAGCGGCTGGTCGAGCCCCAGGTTCTCCCGGATGGCCTGGATCTGCTCGGGCGACGCGTTGATCCCAGCGATCAGCTGTGCGACGTCGCCCGGCAGCACGCGCAGCGCCGCGAAGATCAGTGCACTGGCAACGAGCAGGCCCAGCAGAAGCAGGGCCAGTCGCGTCAGTGCGTACCGGATCACCCCTTGCTCTTGACCAGCTCGGAGAGGTTCAGGCGCTCATTGACGTTGACCGACGGCAGTCCGCTGATGTTGGTTCCGACGGCCACCACCGACGCCCCGTTGTAGACCCAGTCGGCGGCGTGGTCCTCCGACACGATGCGCGCGGCCTGCTTCAGCAGGTCGGCGGCGGTGGCGTCGTCGGTCGCGGCGACCGACTCGGCGTACAGTCGCTGCACTTCGGGGTTGTCGTAGGTGAAGTAGTAGTCGGGATTGGCCCAGTTCTCGAAGTCGCGTGCCTCGGTGTGGAGGACGAAGCTCAGGTCGTAGTCCTTGTTGACGTAGACGTCGTTGACCCACGTGGGGAACTCGACCTGGTTGACCTTCAACGTGATACCCACGTCGTTGAGGTTCGAGACGAGGATCTGGGACACCGTCGTGCCGTAGCCGCTGTAGATCGTGAGGGTCAGCGTGAGATCGGACACGCCGGCCTCGGCCAGCAGCGCGCGGGACGCCTCCGGGTCGACGGGCGCGACGGCGGACAGATCCTCGAAGCCCGGGTCGAGCTCGGGGATGGGGCCGTACTGCGTCTGGCCTGCCCCGAGCGCGGTGACGATCGCGTCGTGGTCGATCGCCTGACGGATCGCCTTGCGCACGCGCACGTCGTCGAGGGGTGCCTTGGTGGAGTTGAAGGCGAGCGTGCCCTTGTCGGTCGACTTGCCGACGACCACGGCGAAGTCTCCGTTCGCCTCGATCTTGTCGGTGAGGGTGGCGTCGAACCCGGTCAATGCGTCGAACTGACCGGCCAGGGCGCCGCTCAGAGCGGCCTGCGTGTCGGGGACGTAGCTGAGGACGACCTCGGCGACGCCGGCCTTCTTCCCCCAGTAGTCGTCGTTGCGGGCCAGTGTGATGCTGTCGCCTTGCTTCCAGCTGGCGAGAGTAAAGGGGCCGGTGCCGTTGGCCGCCGTCTTGCGGTCGGTCTTGTCGCCCTTCTCGAGGACGAGACCGGCGCGGCCGGTGAGGTTCCACAGGAGCGTCGAGTCCGGCTCGCTGAGCGTGAGGGTGATCGTCTGCCCGTCGGCCTGGATGTCCTCGACGGCCGCAAGGCGGGCGGAATCCCGATAGGTGGCGTTCTTCTTCACCTGTTCGAGGGACCAGACGACGTCTTCCGGGCTCAGCTCGTCGCCGTTGTGGAAGAGCACGCCCTCCCGCAGCGTGAAGGTGTAGGTGAGACGGTCGGCCGAGATCTCGAAATCGCTCGCGAGCGCGGGGACGATCTTCTGATCGGGCGTGCGCGCGACCAAGCCCTGGTACACGTTGTCGATCAGGATCTGATCCAGTGCGGCCCCCGCGGTCTCGCGGATGTCGAGGTTGCTCGGCTCCAGAACGAGGCGGATGTTCGCGACGGCCTCAGGATCGGGAGTGACCTCGGTCGCCGACGGCGCGGGGGTCGGACTGCTCGTGCACGCGGAGAGAAGCAGCGCGCCGGATGCCAACAGCCCTGCGGCCAGAAGAGCGGATCTGCGGAGCATGTGGGGGTGTTCCTTTCACAGGGGCGGGCGACGCGTCTGCCTCACGTCTCCGGCTTCTGGAGGTCGTGAGAGCGCGCCCGCCGACTCGGGTGCGCGTAACAGCCTAGAGTCCGCAGCAGGAGTCGGGGGCATCGGCCGTCACGAACGTTCCGGAATCGTCACGCGCGGCCGTCACTCGTCGTCCGGGTGCGCGGCGTCGACGACGATCCGGGCGAGTGCCGCGGGCATCTGCTCGTGGACGTTGTGACCGGAATCCAGCTCGATGACCGTCGCCGCGGGGAGTCGTCGTCGGAACTCGGCGACATCGGCATCGGTCAGAAAGCCGCGTGTTCCTCGGACGAGCGTGAGGGGGACGGTGACATCGGCGAGGTCCTTCCATCCCGAGGAGGCGAGGGTGTCGCGCAGGATGCGCTGCTTCTTCTCGGCCTCGTCGGCGGCGGTGGAGTCGGCGGCGAGCCGGTTCGCGATGCGGGCGTAATGGT
Source organism: Microbacterium sp. (assembly GCA_048594675.1). Lineage (GTDB taxonomy): Bacteria > Actinomycetota > Actinomycetes > Actinomycetales > Microbacteriaceae > Microbacterium. The sequence goes on from JBMDWQ010000176.1 coordinate 55,402, forward strand.
GCTTCCACTCCACCCGGCCGTCCGCTCGTACACGGGAGTTCAGGAACACGCCGCGCGTCGCCGCCGCGCGACTGCCGCCGAGCCCGAACGCGAGTGCGCGCTCGACGAGCTCCTCGCGCGAGGTCCAGTCCGTCGGCCCGGCGAAGAACGCGCGGATCTGGGCGGCCCCGCCGTCGGGGTCGAGCCCCGGAGTGATGTCGACGACGATGAGCTCGCGGACGAGAGCGGGATGGCGGGCCGCGACGGCGGCGGCGGCCAGTCCTCCCAGCGAATGGCCCACCAGGACGAAGGGGCCATCCGTCCATTCCCGGATCGCCGGCGCGATGTCCTCGGCGAGCGTGCGCCCGCTGTAGGTCTCATCGTCCCGCCACGACGAGTCGCCGTGGCCGGGAAGATCGACGGCGATGGCGGGAAGACCGGTCGCCAGGATCGTCGTGTCCCACGTGTGGGCGTTGAGCCCGCCGCCATGGAGGAAGACGGCGACGGGCGGCCCCTCGCCGAAACGCAGGGCGCTCACCTCGCGTCCGTCGGGGAGGGTGACCGTGAGTCGCGCGACGGGCGGGACCACCTCGACGTCGAGATCCGCGGCCTGCTCGGGAAGGAATCGGAACTCGTCCGACGCGTCGTCCATCCGGTCATTGTGCCACTTCGGCAGCGGCGCCCGCGGTCCGGTGGTCGGCACCCGGCGTCCTGCCGTGCGGCGGCATAGGCTGGCCGCATGACCCACGAACCGCTTCCGGACGCGACGGCGGAGCGCCGCGTCCACCTCGCGCGTTCTGCTCGAGGTGCCTACGACGCCCTGGAGGCCTTCGCGCGAACGGTCGGCTCGATCGCCGCCGAGGCCGGGATCGAGGACCGCCTCAAGGAGCTGACGCTCCTCTACGCTTCGCAGCTGAACGGATGCGCGTACTGCCTGCGTGTACACGGCGACCGTGCCGTCGCGGCGGGAGTGACGGTCGACGAGCTCACGCAGCTGGCGGCCTGGCGTGACTCCGGCGTGTTCTCGGCCCGGGAACGCGCCGCGTTCGAGCTGACGGAGCGGTACGTGTTCATCCACGAGGACGGCATCCCCGACGAGGTCTATGACCGCGTAGGGGGCATCCTGTCCGAGCAGGAGTACGTCGCGATCAGTTGGCTCCTCATCTCCATCAACGCGTTCAATCGCCTCACGATCGCGGGGCGTTACCCGGTGCCGCCGCGCGGAGGGCGCTCCGGCGATGCGTGAGCCCGAGGAGCTCGTCCCGGGCGCGTTGAACTTCCGCGACACCGGCGGACTGGCAGCCGACGGCGGCCGCACCCGGCCGGGGGTGCTCTTCCGCTCCGGGAACCTCGCCGGGGTCACCGCGGAGGGGCGCGAGGCGATCAGAGCGCTGCGGATCCGCACGGTCGTCGATCTGCGGGACGACACCGAGGTGGCTTACGAGCCCACCGACCTGCGGGGTCTGGAGGTCGTGGTGGATCGTGTGCCGTTGTTCGCCGGCTCGGTGGCCTCCTTCTTCCGCGCCGATGTCACCCTCGACGCGTTGTATCGCACGATCGTGGACGACTCGGGCGATGCCCTCGTGCGCGTCGCCCGACGCGTGATCACCGACGGCCCCGTTCTCGTGCACTGCAGCGTGGGGAAGGACCGGACGGGGGTGAGCGTGGCGTTGGTGCTCGCCGCCGCCGGTGTCGCCGAGGACGAGGTGATCGCAGACTATGCGCGCACCGAAGCGGCGCTGCCCGCAGAACGCAATGCGATGGTCTTGGCCTACCTCCGCCGCGCCCATCCCGAGGCGCGCAACCTGGAGACGCTCGCCACCCGCTCGCCCGCGCCGGTGATGCGGGGCCTCCTCGATCACGTGCGACAGCGCTACGGGGGAGCGGCCGACTACCTCCGGACCCACGGTGTCTCCGAGGAGGAACTGCGAGCCCTGCGCCGCACCCTCGTCATCGACGACTGAGGTAAGGCTCGCCTTCATTGGCGTATAGTGGGAGCTGTCATGAGCCTCCCCGCGACCGATCACAGCACCAGCGCCTGCCGCGCGTCCAAGCACGCGCGCGCCCAGCAGCTGATCACGGCGGACGAACACTCCTTGGCCGAGCTCCAGGCGCTCATCGCGACCCTTCCCCTCTGCTCGACGGGTCGCGTCTTCATCGAGGTTCCCGACGAGAGCTGGATCGGTGAGCTTCCCGTCCCGGCGCGCATGATCGTCACCTGGCTCGACCGGTCGCGGCGCACCGGCGCCCCGGGCACCGGTCGGGGATGCGCGCCCGGACAGGCGCTCGCCCGGGCGGTGACGGCGTGGGCAGACGAGATGCTGTGCGAACCGGGTCACCCCACCCACGTGCATCTGCTGGGCGGCTATCTCGGAACCGCGGACATCGTCGACCACCTCACCGAGGTGCGGGCGATCGATCCCGCCGACATCCACACGCCGCCGCGATTCGGCCTCACTCCCGCGCGCTGACTCCGCGGGGGACGTAGTTGCCGTCTTCGAGACCGGCGAGGATCTCGAAGCGGTTCGTCAGGGGGTTTCGCCCTGCCAGGAGATACAGCAGCGGCATCAGGAAGCCGTAGCGGCGCCATTGCCGTGCGTGCACGGCCTCATGACGCAGCACCGCGTCGGTCACGACACCGCTCCCGGTGAGGAAGCACCCGCCGACGCAGACCCCACCCCGTCCGAAGGTCCAGGCGGGCATTCCACGGAAGACCCACAGCCCCTGCCGGCGCTCCACGCGACCGGTCGACCAGAGCGTGCCCCAGACCCACCCGACGGCGGTGCCCCACGCGTAGCCGAGACGACTGATCGGCGAATCCAGCAGCACCGACGGGATCCAGCGGTCGCCGCGCTCGCCCCGCGCGACGGCGGCCCGCGCTCTCTCCTCCCACCCGGCCGGAGGAAGGGCGATCACGCGAGGGCTCCCACGATGCGCAGGATCGTGCCGAGGTCGTCGACCGCGGCGTCCGGCGTGGCGGGCGCGAAGCCGGAGATCGAGGAGCCGACGAGCGGGGCGCGGCTGCGGAGTTCCCGCACTGCAGCGGCGATCTCCTCACCGCGGGCGCCGAACGGGACCGCCTGCGAGACGCCGGCGAGGACTGCGGGGTCGAGCACATCGAGGTCGACGTGCACGTAGACCGCATCGGCCCCCGATGCCGCCACTGCGTCCGCGATCGTCGCCGGGTCGGCCAGCGCGTCGACCGGGAGGTGTGTGACGGCCGAGGCACGCAGCACATCCTCCTCCGCAGGATCGAACTCGCGAGCCCCGGCGAGGACGACCCGATCCGCCGTCACTGACGCCGGCCCCCAGGGACCGTCCTCGAACACGGCGCGGAGCGCCATTCCGGCAAACGCTCCGGACGCGCTCGACTGCGGTGAATGAAGGTCTGCGTGAGCGTCGAACCAGACCACGGCGAGGCCGGGGTGGTGGCCGGCGACCTGGGCGATGGCCGCCACCGCGACGCTGCAGTCACCACCCACGATCACGGCCGGCTCCGTCGACGCCTCCAGCGCCTCGGACACGGCGTCGCGGACCCGCGTCAAGGCGCTGAAGCGACGGATGCCGGTCTCCAGCGACTCGCCTGCCTCGACGGGCACCTCGACGTGGGTGCGTGCGGAGCGGGGCAGGTCGCCGGCGATCGCCTCCGCGCCTTCCGCCAGCAGCATCGCTCGCGCCGCGGGTGATCCTTGCCACTGCGGCACCACGAGAAATCGGGTCATGCTTCCATCTTCCTCCTCCGTCGTGACAGCGACGGCGGACCCGGGTGCGGGCGGCACGTCAGCGTACGGGCGGAGGAAACGGCGCAGCGCCGGGGTCGCGGACGACACCCGGCGCTGCGACGATCGGATTACTGCTCGATCGCGGCCGAGCTCGAGCCACCGGTCTTCAGGGCGGCCAGACGCGCTTCGACCTCCGTGAGCTCTCCCATGTCCTCCAGCTCGTTGAACTGGGCGTCGAGCGACGAGGCGGCGATCTCCGCCTTGCCGGCAGCCAGAGCCTCCTGGCGGCGCACCTTGTCCTCGAAGCGGCCCAAGTCGCTCGTCGGGTCGAGCACGTCGATCGACTTGACGGCGTCGTGGACCTTGTTCTGCGCCTCGGCGGTCTTGGCGCGGGCAACGAGCTCGGCACGCTTCGACTTCAGCTGCTCGAGCTTCTGCTTCATGCCGTTGAGGCCGTCCTTGAGCTTGTCGACGACCTCGGTCTGCGCGGCGATCGAGGGGGCGATGGCCGCCGCCTCGTTCTCCTCGCTGATCTGGCGCTGCAGAGCGATCTTGGCGAGGTTGTCGAACTTGTCCGCGTCGGCGGTGTTCCCCACCGCGCGCAGCTCGTCGGCCTTGCGGCTGGCGGCGAGCGCCTTGTTGCCCCACTCCGCGGCCGCCTTGACGTCCTCGGCGTGGTCACGCTCGAGCAGGCGCAGGTTTCCGATCGTCTCGGCGATCGCCGATTCGGCATCGACGATGTTGTTGGTGAAATCCCGGACGAGCTGGTCGAGCATCTTCTGGGGGTCTTCGGCGGAATCGATGAGGGCGTTGATGTTCGCCTTCACGAGGGTCGAGATGCGGCCGAAGATGGACTGCTTTGCCATCGGTTTTCCTTTCCTCACAAGAGGTTCTGTGGTCGTGGGTTCATCCGTGTGGTGCGAAGGTCAGGGGGCGATGGAGCGGCTCAGAATCGTCCTCCGCCTCGCCGGGTGCGCGTGGCGCCGCCACCGAAACTGCCGGAGCTGAAGCCGCCTCCGCGGCCGCCGGAGCGCATGGCCGGCCCGGCGCCGCGCCTGCCGCCTCCTCCGCCGAGCATCGAGTTGAGGAGGATGCCACCGAGCACCGCCCCCATGACGTTCCCGCCGCCGTTGCCGGATCCGCTGCCGAAGGCCCCGACGTCGTTCTGGGCCTGACGGATCGCCTGCGCGGCCAGCTCGTTCGCGCGTTGCGCGGCCGACAGCGCGGTCGCCGGGTCGGTGGCGGCGAGCTGTCGAGCGTGCACGATGGACGCGCCCGCCTCGGCAAGCCGGGTGCGGGCGGTGGCGCCGACCGCACCGCGGCGCGACGTGATGAAGTCCTCTGCGGCCGAGACCTGCGCCTGGGCGTGCGTGAGCAACTGCTCCAATTGCTGGGCGGCACGCCGCTGCCGCTCCTGCTCATCGCGGATTCCTGCCAGCAGCGCGTCGATCTGAGCGTTGGCGCGTTCGAGGAGCTCGAGGGCGCCAAGCGGGTCGCGCTCCGCGCCGGTGAGCAGCGGCTGCGCGGCTGCGGTCTGCTGACGAGTGGCGGTGACGACTCCGGTTACGCGGCCGTCGACGTCGGGAAGCGCGGCGGCCGCAGCGAGGTCACCGTCGATCTCGGCGAGGAGGGCAGCGGCCTGGCTCTCGGCGGCGCGCAGGTCGTCCTGCATCCGGACCACCGCGTCTTCGAGGGCACGAGCTTGGCCGATCGCTTCCTCGGCCGCACGGATGCTCACGGCCGCTTCGCCGCCCTTGCCCGCCCCGATCGCCGCTTCGGCGCGGGCCACCTGCTCATCGGCGAACGCCAGCCGTTGCGTGACCTGCTCCGGGTTGTCGGCGATCGTGGCGAGGGCGTCCGCCGCGTACTCCTGGCGGAGTGCCGTCAGCGTCGCCGTCGTATCGGGTACCCGGGCGGCGATCTCCGTGCGGAGCTCCTGCACCCGAGTCAGCGCCTCGGGGGCGTTCTGCTCGAGCTTGCGGAGTTCGTCGAAAGCCTCGGCCTTCGCATCGAGCTCGGCGTTGGCGTGCGTGCAGAGCTCGATGATCCGGGTGGTCCAGGCCCGCATCTCATCATCGGTGTCGGGAATGTCGTCGTCGAGCTTCTGCTGCAGCGAAAAGGCGTCGTCGAGGTCGGCTTTGGCTTGAGCGATCGCTGCCTCGAACTCGGCCGCCGCCTCATCGCCGAACTGCGCGCGCGCGAACCCGAGCTCTTGTTCGCTGGTCTTCACCGCATCGTCGGTCTGGACGAGGGCGGAGGCCGCGCGACGCGCCAGCTCTTCGATCGGCACGGCCGGGGCGGAGCCGCCGGCCGCGCGGCGGCGGGCACGGACGAACAGCCACACCAGCACACCCAGGACGGCGGCCAGGAGCAGGACGAACAGTACGACGCCCAGGTTCACGCCACCACCTCCGCCGTGTGCGGCGGCGAGTCCGTCGGCAGCGGCGATCGCACCGGCGACCCACCCGTCGTTCCCGAGGGCAGGGCCGATACGATCCTGCTCGATCCGCGCGAGCTGCTCATCGCTGACCGGGCCGCCGGATTGCCCGGCCAGGTAGAAGGTGCGCCCCTCAGTGGAGACCACGAGGACGTACTGGTTGAGACCGAGGCCGTTCAGCCGAGCCGTCTCGGTTCCCCACTCCGAGGGATCGGACGGGTCGGTGAAGCGGTCGACGTAGACGACCCACAGGTCGAGCCGAGACGACTCGGACAGCGCCTCCGAGCGTGCGACGATCTCGCGCTCTTCCGACGAACTGAGCACGCCGGCGTCGTCGAGCACGCGCGAGGAGCCGAGCGAGACCGGAGGCGTCGCCGCCGCGGGGATGGCCGCGCCGAAGAGCAGGGACGAGATCACGGCGAGCGCGACGAGGAGCACCGATGACTTGCGCGATCGCATCGGTGAATCCTCCTCGCCGGGCGTGCTGCTCACCCTTGGTGAGTCTATTCTCCGCGCGGCATGCGGAGAAAGGCGAGACGGGCCTTCGCGCCTGTGGATCCGCCGAGTCCTGGTCCGCCGTGCCGGGCCCGTCCGGACCGCCCGCGGGCGCGTCTGCCGTGCGGAGCACGATGAGCCGACTAGGCTCACCGCTTCGGAGGGTTCATGGACGACAGGTACGGAAGCGACGTGCTGGCTCCGGGCTGGCGGGAGGCGGGGCGCCGACCGGTGCCCCGTGTGGAGGCGGAACGGGACCTCGTGGTCGAGGTGGTCGCCGACGGCTTCTGCGGCGCGGTCGTCGGTCGCCAGTCGAACCTGATCGAACTGGAGGATCGCCGAGGGAACCGCCGGCTGTTCCCTCTCGGCGGGGGTTTCCTCATCGACGGCGAGGCGGTGGAGCTCGTCGCCCCCGCGGCCCGTCGCCCCTCGGGGCCGGCCCGCACGGCCTCCGGCTCTTTCGCGGCGCCGCAGGCCCGGGCACGCGTCGCACGTGCGTCTCGCATCCTCGTCGAAGGCAAGCACGACGCGGAGCTCGTGGAGAAGGTGTGGGGCGACGACCTGCGCATCGAAGGCGTCGTGGTGGAGTTCTTGCAGGGGGCGGACCTCCTCGAGGAGGTGCTGCGGGACGACCCGCCCTCCGCGCAGCGTCGGTACGGGGTGCTGCTGGATCACCTCGTCCCGGGCTCCAAGGAGACACGGCTCGCCGAGGCGGTGCGACGCGGTCCGCATGGCCGCTTCGTCAGAATCGTCGGGCATCCGCACGTCGATGTGTGGCAGTGCATCACACCGCGTGCCCTCGGTATCGCCCGATGGCCCGAGGTCCCCCGTGGGGTCGAGTGGAAGGTCGGGGTCAGTCGCGCCCTCGGCTGGCCGGCCGACACTCCGGCGGACATCGCCCGCAATTGGCAGCGCATCCTGGCGGCCGTGCGGACCTATCGCGACCTTGATCCGGCCCTCCTGGGGCGGGTGGAGGAACTCATCGACTTCGTCACGGCGGACGGCGGGTCGGTAGCCTGAACCGGTGCCCGATGCCGAAGTGAGCGAGCCCTCCGAACCACGTTTCCGCGACAAGCCGGTCTCCTTCGTCCGCCGCAGCGGCCGGATGAGCGATGCGCAGGAGCGCGGGTGGGCGGAACTTGCTCCGCGGTTCCTGCTCACGGTCGAGCGGGACGCCGCGGCGACGAGCGTGCGTCCCGGGAGCGTGATCGACCCGGCGGAGGTGTTCGGCCGCACGGCGCCGCTCATCGTGGAGATCGGCTCCGGACAGGGCCACGCGATCGTCCACGCCGCCTCGGCCCACCCGGAGCGCGACCACGTGGCGGTCGAGGTGTTCCGCGCGGGCCTTGCGCGGACCATGCTCGATGCCGATCGTGCCGGCCTCGAGAACCTGCGACTCGTGGAGGCCAACGCCCCCGAGGTCCTCGAGCATCTCCTCCCCGGCGGCGCCGTCGACGAGATCTGGGTGTTCTTCCCCGACCCGTGGCACAAGACCAAGCACAACAAGCGGCGTCTCATCGCACCCGCGTTCATCCCCCTGGCCGCACGCGCGCTTCGCGAGGGGGGAGTGCTTCGCCTCGCCACCGACTGGGAGGAGTACGCCCTGCAGATGCGGGAGGTCTTCGCCGACGCGGCGGAGTTCGCGCCCGCGTTCGACGGCGAGTGGGCGCCCCGGTTCGACGGCCGGGTGATGACCGCGTTCGAGCGCAAAGGGCTCGCCAAGGGGCGGGAGATCCGTGACCTCACCTACCGGCGGCGGGAGCGCGCGTGACGCATGTCGCCGTCGAGCCTCGCCGTCCGGCGCTGTCCTGGCACGTGCTCCCGGCGCTCGCGGTCTGCCTTGCTGCCCCCGCGTTCTTCGTGCTCCTCCAGCCCTGGCTCGGGTGGCTACTGCTCGCGGTAGGGGTCGGCGCGGCGGTGGTGGGGGAGCGTCGCGCAGTCCTGACCGCCGAGAGGTCGCTGGCCCGCGATCTGTTCCTCATCGCGGTGGGCCTGCTCATCGTCAGTGCGATCCCTCTCAAAGCAGAACTCGACAACGCCGCGATGCTCCGGTTCACCCTCGCGCTCGGGGGTGCGGTCGCGGTGCCCTACGCCGTCTCGCGATGGGTGTACCGCGATCACGCCGTCCGCTTCCCTTGGCGGGGAGGCGGACGCTGGACCCGGTGGCAATGGGCGTGGCTGGTCGCCGTGCTGCTGCTCGGGTGGGCGATCCTGCCGTTCTACTTCATCACGTCGGGCGTCTACCAGAACTGGCCCGTCGTGGACACTCCCGAGCTCGTGGCGCGGCTGTTCGTCGGGGTCGGCGCGGTCGGGATCTGGGACGAGCTGTTCTTCATCTGTACCTGCTTCGCCCTGCTGCGCCGTCACGTCGCCGATGCCACGGCCAACCTTCTGCAGGCGATCGTGTTCGTCTCCTTCCTGTGGGAGCTCGGATACCAGGCGTGGGGACCCGTGCTGACGATCCCCTTCGCGCTCCTCCAGGCGATCATCTTCCTGCGCACGCGTTCCCTCGGATACGTCGTGACGGTGCACCTGCTGTTCGACGCGGTGGTGTTCGCCGTGCTCGTTCATGCCCACAACCCCGGTCTCCTGGACGCGATCTTCTTCATCAGCCCCTGACTCGGTGCCTGCATCCGTGTCGATGGTCGGCGGTAGCCTCCCGGCATGCCGGAGCGGGTGGAAGCGTGGTGGTCGCGTCGGCAGTGGTCGAAGGCGCTCGCGGTGCCGTATCCGGTCGGTACCTACCGGGAGGCTTGGGACAGCTATCCGGCGTTGATCCGCCAGTACCATCCGGAGCTCAACGCAGGCCTTTCGCTCTCGCAGGTGCCGCCGGCCGCCGACGTGCTGTTGCTGTGGGAATGCGAGCGCGGGCACCGGTTCGCCGCGACCCCGGCGGAGCAGCGCTCCCGCCCCGGACGGCAGCGTCGGCGGAGTGCGTGGTGTCCGGAGTGTGCCGAGAACGCTCGTCCTTCACGGGCTCTCGCCCTTCCGATGCGGGACCGCGTGCCGATGCCCGGCGAGCCCATGGTCCAGGAGACGGCGGTTCTGCAAGCGCGCTCGGCTCGGCCGCGTCGGGCACTTGACGTGTGCGAGAAGACTCCGCCGCTCCCGGTCGGAGAGCCGTTCGAGTCGGTGTGTGCGCCGCCGCCGGCCTCGGCGGTGGAGGAACGGGTGCGCGCCGACGTCTTCGGCGCGCTGGCCCTCACGCCGGGATTGAACGCCCTGAGGGTGGCACGCCCCTTCTTCCGCCACCTCGAGGTCTGGCCGGACCTGCTGCTTCCGGAGTTGCGCATCGCGGTGGAGTACGACTCCATCGGTCGTCACGGGCTCGAGCACGTCGGGGAGCGGGAAGCAGCCGACCGCCGGAAAGACCGCGCCGTCCGCTCTGCCGGCTGGGAGGTGGTCCGCGTGCGGACGGGGAAGCTGCAGCCTCTAGGGCCGCATGACGTGCGCATCGGCGCCTGGAACGCGCGCGCTCTCGCGAGGCTGGTCGACGCTCTCCGAGACATTCGCGGCCCCCTCATGGTCGATGCGTACCTGCGCTGAGTGGCGGGACGGGCTGACGGTGCACAGGGGGTGAGCAGGTCCGCCACCGTATGCTGGATCCCGGATCTTGACAGGGTCCCCGGACGACGGATCAGTACCCGGTGAGCGACAAGACTGGCCAGGAGGTCGTCATGTCGTGGGTCATCCTCATCGTCTCGGGCGTGCTGGAAGCCGTGTGGGCCACTGCTCTCGGCAAGTCGGAGGGGTTCACCCGGCTCTGGCCGACCGTGGTGTTCGGCGTCGCCCTGGCGGCGAGCATGGGTGGTCTCGCCTGGGCCATGCGAGACATCCCGACGGGAACCGCGTACGCGGTCTGGGTCGGAATCGGCGCGTCATTGACCGTCGCGTGGGCAATGATCACCGGCGACGAGGAGTTCTCGCTCCTGCGCACTCTCCTGATCCTCGGTCTGGTGGGCTGCGTCATCGGCTTGAAGCTCGTGGGCGGCGCTGACCACTGATCGTCACCGCCACGGCGACGGCGTCACTCGTCGCGTCGGAGAAGCTCCGCCCCGGCCCGCGCGAACTGTCCGAGGGTCGCACTGGGGAGGAAGGCCCGCGTGAGCCCTGCCGCGATCCGCGTCAGATCGGCCTCATCGCGAAACAGCAGGTACATCGTCTCGTAGCGGGGATGGAACTTGGCCTTGAACCGGTGGAGGGACCGGAAACCGTAGACCGGTTCGAGGGCGTCGGTGAGATGCGTGCTCAATTCGGTGAGCAGCCGCGCCTCCGGCGGATACTCGTGCGTGAGCGGGGCGCCGGACAGCGACATGAGCGCAGCGCCTTCGTCGCGGAAGGTCAGCGCGGACTGAGCGATGAGGAACTCCATGACGGGCCTGAACCCGCCCTCGCGACGGCGCATGACATCCAGGGTCCAGCCGCGGACCCGGCCCGCTCCGTAGACGGGGAGCCAGGACAGGAAACCTTCGACGTTTCCCTCCGCCGAGAGGGCGAGAGCGATGCGCACCTCCGGATCGGCCGCCTCGGTAAGGGTTCCGAGAGTGAAGCCCATCTCGGGCAGGGCCTTGTCGCCGACCCACTGCTCGGAGATCGCGTGCAGTTGGGCGTGGATCGCCCAGGGCTCGTCCGCGTAACGGGTCATCCGGAAGGTCACCTGCTCGCGCTCGGCTCGATTGAGTGAGGTCCGCACCGGTTTCCACCGATTTCCGCGGAAGCCCAGATCGGGCAGGTCGACGATCGTGTCGTCGGCCACCACCAGGCTTCGCCACTCTGTCGGCACGGCCCGGCGAGTGCCGGCGCCGGCGCTGAAGAAGCAGGGAACGAGACCGGCCTGCTCAGCGGCCGCGATGAACTCTCTCGCCGAGACGGGGCGAGAGTCGGGCGGGCCCAACGGGTCTCCCAGGGCGATCGCGACCCCGGCCCGGCGCTGGTAGACGACGATGCCGTCGGAGGTACGGGCGTAGGAGTTCCCGTCCCACAGCGACATCCATGAGATGGTGCTGCCGCCGTGCCTCCTCAACGTGTCACGGACTTCCCGGACGTCGGGCTCGGGTGCCCGGCCGACGCGCGCGTGCCGATCGCCCTGGAAGGCCCGCCGCACGCTGATCAGGTAGACGAGGAGGAGGAAGGAGAGGATGCCCGCGGCGATCTCGATGCGCGCTTCGCCGCCGATGAGGTGGATCGCGTCGTTCGTGGAGTCGGCGACGAGGAGGACCCAGAGCGCGGCAGCGAGGAGGGTGCTGAGCCCCACGAGTGCCGTGGAGACCCACCATGCCCAGCGACGGGCGCGGCGCAGACCGCTGACGACGAGGGAGACGATGGCGACGTCGATCGCCGTGCTCCAGGGCGATCCACCTAGCGGTGCGGTGGTTCCCAGGGGGCCGTCGGTGGGAACGAACGCGAGCATCACCTCGATCGCGGCGAAGGAGACCATCCCCACTTGCGCGACGAGCCGTTGCTCCCGCACCGACGCGCGCCGCGGGGTGAGACTGCGGTCTACGCCCAGCACCAGGAGGACGGCGGCCATGTGCTCGAGGTCGGCGAGCGAGCCGCGGATCAGCACGCCGATCGTGAGGGTCGCGAGGAGGATCAGCCACCCGCGAAGGCGCCACGACGTGCGCAGTGTGCCGAGGAAGGCCGCGAGACAGGCGAGAGCTCCGGCGCTCGGACCGACGTCGAGCGTCTGCACCTGCTCCTGCGCCCACGCCCACTCGGCCGCACCCGCGCACACCGAGACGATCAGCGCGCTCGCGGTTACCGCGAACAGCTGTCCGATCCAGAAGTAGCCCAAAGCGACGCGCGACCCGCGCTTGGCCTCCAGGAGCCCGACGGACACCAGGGCGAGGAGCGTCGGCACGTATCCCCACGGCGTGACGACAAAGAACGCACCGGTCACCGGGGTCCACCAGCGGCCAGCCTCGAACGCGGGCACCCCGTAGCCGACGAGGTCCATCAGGGGCGTCTCGCCGACGGGGCGCCAGAGGCCGCCGGAGGCCAGCCCCACGATCAGGACAGTGACGAGGAGGCCGAGTGTGACGGGCGCCCGCCTCGCCAGGGCCAGGATCAGGGGGGAGCGGGACGACGCGCGCGCAGACGTGACCGTCATGCTGTCACCCTAACGGCGGGCCTTCGCGCGCCACAGTGGGCATCCATGCGGGAGCGGCGGACTCTGGAGGTGGGGC
>JBMDWQ010000177.1:0-2678 GCA_048594675.1 Microbacterium sp.
CGTCGAGCACCCCGAACTCGTCGCGCAGCGAATCCGCCGGTTCACCGACATCGTGGGAGCCGATCGCGTGATCGCCTCGACCGACTGCGGCCTGGGCGGGCGCGTGCACCCCGACATCGCGTGGGCCAAGCTCGCCTCCCTCGGCGAGGGCGCCCGCCGGGCCTGACGGCCTCCACCCGGGATCCGTGATCGCACCGCCTCAGCCCGGCGCGTGGCGGGCGCGGTGCCGCCGGACACCGTCGCGGTTCGCGCACCGCACCGAGCAGTAGCGCTGGCGACCGTTGCGCGTGATGTCCACGACCACGTTCCGGCACGAGTCTCCCGGAGCCGCCCCTGCCGCGCACCGGCGAAGGCGACGCATCCCCCGCGTCGTGACGTGCAGCGCCGTGCCGACCGCGATGACGGCGCGCAGCACTTGCGGAAGCCGCTGATCGTCGTCGCGGTAGTGCAGGTGCCACGCGCCGTCGTGATCCGTGAGGCGGGGGTACGCCGTCGCGCGCGCCATCTGCAGATTCAGGAGCCGCGCGCGCTCCTCGTCGGTGGGGGCATCGACGACAGCAAGCCAGTCGTCGATCACGGCGCGCGTCCGCGCATGGTCATGTTCCGACGCGGGCGCATAGACGGCCGTCATCCCGTGCTCGTAGGTCCGAGCTACGATGCCCTCCCGGTCTGCCGGCCAGTCGTTCGCGAGGGAAGCCGCAAGCAGCACGGCATACTCGCCGTAAGGGTTGAGTTGCACAAGGCCATTACATCATGCTGTCGGACATGAACGCCGCCGACCTCGACGCCCCTCTCCGCCTCACCACCACCGCCGCGCACGAACACGGGTGGATCATCGAATCGGCGCACGCCACCTCCGAGGGAAGAATCGTCTACGTCCGGTGCGCCACCTGCGACGCTCGACGTGTCGACGCGGTGCAACCCGGCCTCCCGCCGGTCGCCGCCGCTCGAGTGGTGCGGCGGGCCGATACGACGACGGGCGGCGACACGGCATCAGCCGGTGATGACCCCGACGACGGCTCCTCCCACCGCCCCGACGACCACCAGCACCACGGGTGGCAGTCTGCCCGCGACGAGCGCCACGAAGGCCACGAGCGCCCAGGCGAAGGTCACCGGGCCGGTGACCGCCTCGGTGAAGACGGGATCGTAGAGGGCCGCGGCCAAGATGCCGACCACGGCGGCACTCGCTCCCCGCATGATCGCGCCGGCCGCCGCGGTCGCCCGCACACGAGCCCAGAACGGGAGAACTCCCAGCAGCAGGAGGAATCCGGGGAGGAAGATCGAGAGAGTCGCGATCGTGGCCCCGGCGATCCCCCCGGGCCCCGTCGTGGCCAGCGCACCCAGATAGCTCGCGAAGGTGAAGAGCGGCCCCGGAACCGCTTGCGCAGCGGCATAGCCGGTGAGGAACTGGTCCGGCGTCACCCAGCCGGGCTGGACGACCGCCGCATCGAGCAGCGGGAGGACGACATGGCCACCGCCGAAGACGAGGGCCCCCGAGCGGTAGAAGCCGTCGATGAGCGCGAGGATCGGATCACGCGTCGCCGCCGCTGCCGCCGGAAGCCCGAGGAGCAAGGCCGCGAACACGAGAAGACTCGCCACACCGACGCCGAGAGGAACCCGCACGGGCAGCGGCGATGAGGGCTCACGATGCGCGTCGCGGCAGAACATCAGCCCGGCGAAACCTCCCAGCACCAGCGCCGCGATCTGACTGAGCGGACCGCCGACGACGAGGACGAGCGCAGCCGCCCCCGCGGCGATGAGGGCTCGCGGGAGATCGGGCGTGAGGGTACGCGACATCCCCCAGACCGCTTGGGCGACGACGGCGACCGCGACGATCATGAGCCCTCGGACGGCCCCCGCCCCCGCTCCGCCGGCAAGGATGGTCGCCCCCGCGGCGACCGCCGTGAGGAGCACCGCGGACGGCAGCGTGAAGGCGAGGAAGGCGAGGAGAGCCCCCGGCGCTCCCGCCCGCAGGAGCCCCAGGGCGAAGCCCACCTGACTCGACGCCGGACCCGGGAGGAACTGGCACAGGGCGACGAGCTCGCCGTACTCCCTTTCGTTCAGCCACCGTCGACGTTCGACGAATTCGGCACGAAAGTAGCCGAGGTGCGCGATCGGCCCGCCGAACGACGTCACTCCCAGGCGGAGGAAGACGAGGAAGACAGACAGAGCGCGCGGCACCCTCCCATCATCCTCATCCAGGTGAACGGTGGGTATCGGCGCTCAGCCGATCACCCTCAGGGAGGTGCCGCGCGCGCCGCGTCAGGACGTGAGGTGAATCAGGACGTGAGGTGAATCAGGACGTGACGCTGAGGGAGAGGCCAGACACCAGCTGCTGCCAGAACCACATGAACCAGAACACGCCGACCAGGATCGACAGGACGATCGAGCCGATCCAGACCCACAATGCAGTCATACCCGAACCGGTCTCCCGCTTGAGCACCACCGTGCGGCCGATGATGTAGACGCCGATCGACAGCGCCAGGGCGATGAACGCGAAGGCCCAGTGGAACGGACGTGCCACGCCGCGCTTCTTCAGCTCACGCCAGTCGAGGTAGGCGAACACGATCGAGGCGGCCAGGAACACGTAGCTCAGGAGGGACAGGCCGACCACACCGCCCGTCCACTGCAGCATCGCCGCCACGGCCTCACTGCCGGCCGCGCTGTTGGGCGAGACG
>JBMDWQ010000178.1:0-6935 GCA_048594675.1 Microbacterium sp.
CGTCCAACAGGAGGTCGCCGGGAACCAGGGGCCCGAGCTTGACCGCCCACTTGTAGAGGTCCATGTTGGCGTGCAGGCATCCCGGCTGCTCCGTCCGCACCTGACCGGCACGCTCCAGGGGCTGACGGTTTCGGGGGACCGCATCGGGCGTGAAGAACCGGAAGGCATCGAAGTGCGTGCACGTGAGCTGGTGCGACTCGACGACCGCGTCGGTGCCGCGCGAGCCGAGCCGCAGCGGCACCTCGTGCCGGGGGGAGTCGTCGCGGTACAGCATGGCCCATTCATGGAGGCCGAAGCACCCGAACTGCGCCCGCCGCGAGCGGGTGGCCCGGAGGATGTCGGCGATCCCGCGCAGCAGCAGTCCCCGCTCTCGGGCCACGGCCGCGGCGTCCACCTCGACGTCCGCGCCGTCCACTCGGTAGCCGCGCCAGGCGGCGCGCGGCTCGGAGGCGGCACCCCGCAGCCGCACCCCGATCCCCGGGTGCCAGCGGCGGAGCACGGCGGGCTTGTAGCTGTAGTACGTGTACAGGAAGTCGTCGACGGGGTGCGTCTGCCCGCGTGCGACCCGGTCACGGCGCCCGGCGGTGAGCTCGTCGGCCCTCGCCCGATGGTCCGCCTCGCGAGCGCGCCACTCCTCCGCCGTCAGCTCGAGCGCCTCCCGCACCGCGGCTGGCGTGGCCGCCACCACCGCGATGTCGCCCGCACGCGGCGTTGTCGGAGGGGCGAACGACATCCCTCGAGGATACGGCGGGAGGGTAACGTTGCTCCGCCGGAACTCATCCAGGGAGCCACATGTCCGTTGGTCTGCTCGCCGTCGTCGACGACATCCTCAGTGCGGCGCTCAAGGCGTCCGCGAAGTCGGCCGGTGTGGTGATCGATGACGCCGCCGTCACCCCCCAGTACGTCCAGGGGATCTCCCCCGCGCGGGAGCTCCCGGTGGTCGGGAAGATCGCCCTCGGCTCGTTGGCCAACAAGTTCCTCCTGATCATCCCGGCCGCGATGCTGCTCACCGCCTTCGCGCCCGACGTGCTCCCCTGGCTCCTGATCATCGGCGGTACGTACCTGTGCTTCGAAGGTGCGGAGAAGGTGCTCGAGTGGTTCGGCTTCCACCACGGGCACGAGGACGCGGGTGGACGCGACGAGAAGCGCCTCGTGGCCGGAGCGGTGCGCACCGACCTCATCCTCTCGACCGAGATCATGCTCATCTCCCTCTCCAACATCGAGCCGGGTCTGGGCGTGTGGACGCGGCTGGCGGTTCTCGCGCTGATCGCCGTCGTCATGACCGGCGCCGTCTACGGAGCGGTCGCGCTGCTCGTGAAGATCGACGACATCGGGCTCCGGATGGCCAAGAGCCCTTCGCGCCGCGTACGGCATACCGGAGCCCGGATCGTTCGATCCATGCCGGCGATCTTCCGCGTCATCAGTGTCGTGGGCACCGTCGCGATGCTCTGGGTGGGTGGCCACCTCGTGCTCGCGAACCTCGGCGCGGTGGGCTGGGCCCCTCCGGTGGAGCTCCTCCACGCCGTGGAGCACGCCGTCGAGGCGTTCGGCCCGGTCGTGGTCTGGGTGGCCGACACCGCGGTCTCCGCCGTCGCCGGTCTGGCGCTGGGTCTCGTGGTCGTGGGGGCGGTGTTGGGCATCGCTCGGGCCTTCGGGCGCCGCCCCTCCTTCACCGAAGGCGGGGAGTCGCCGCACTGATCCGGTTCCGAACCGACGAGACGCCGACGGCGCTCGCGGGGGAACCGCGGATATCGCGCCCGCCTGGCGCTGTGACGCGGCAGACTGGAAGAGTCGATGTCGACCGAGGAGGAACCATGAAGGCAGTTCTGGGCGAGACGGTGATCGCCGAAGCGAGCCGCGACGAGCTCGTCTCCATCGAGGGGAACTGGTACTTCCCGCCGGCCAGCGTGCACGGCGAGTACCTCGTGGAGAGCCCGACCCCCTACCGGTGCCCGTGGAAGGGCGACTGCCAGTACTTCACGGTCGAGGTCGACGGGCAGAGCCTGACCGACCGCGCCTGGAGCTACCCCGAGCCTTACCCCACCGCGATCGAGCGGGTGGGCCGCGACTTCTCGGGATACGTCGCATTCTGGAAAGAGGTGCAGGTCGTCGATGGTGAGTGACAGTACGCCCGAAGCTCACGGCATCCCCTCCAGAGCCCTGCTGCGGCTCCTCGACACCCTCGAGACCTCGGGGCTTGACCCTCACGCGATCGTGGTGGCTCGGCGCGACGGCGAAGGCGGCTGGAACTCCGTCTTCGAGTGCGCCTGGCAGCCCTACGACCTGACCCGACCGGCACTGGTCTACTCGGTCTCCAAGACGTTCACCTCCCTCGCGATCGGCCTGCTCGAAGCCGAAGGCATGCTGTCGCTCGACGACTCCGTGGGCGACCTGCTCGGACTCCCCAATCCCCACGGCCTCACCGTCCGTCACCTCCTCACGATGAACACGGGCCACGATCCGGAACAGATCGACGCCCTCGGGTTCGACGTGCGAAAGCTCCTGACCCAGACGCCGGCGGCCACTCCCGGTACCCGGTTCGCCTACAACTCCGACGCGACCTACGCCCTGTCGTGCATCGTGACGGCGCTCACGGGAGAGCGCCTGACCGACTACCTCCGCCCGCGGCTGCTGGAGCCCCTGGGCATCGGCCAGCGCTGGATGAAGCCGGCCTTCGGCGTGGAGCAGGGCTTCTCGGGCTTCCACATCACGGTCGGCGACCTGGTCCGCGTCTCGACGCTGCTGGCCGACGGCGGTCGCCACGACGGCGAACAGTTGGTGGCCTCCTCATACGTCGGCGAGCTGTCGCAGCCCTGGTCGGACACGCGTGACCCGGCGCAGTCCCCCGAGGAGGCCGCGGCGAACGACTGGGGGCTCGGGTACGGCTACCAGGTGTGGCGGAGCACGGTCGGCTTCCGTCTCGACGGTGCGTATGGACAGTTCGGGGTCATCGACCCGGAGCGCGGGATCGTCATCGCCTACCAGGGGTCGACGCTGGAGACGCAGCGCACCCTCCGCGCGTTCTGGGAGCTGATGTCGGACGTGTCCGACCTCCCGCTCGACGAGGACGACGCCGCGTTCGAGCGGCTCCGCGAACGGGCGCACACCGTCGACTCGTGGGACGCGCGCGACGTGATCGCTCCGGCACCGGACGGCGCGATCGACATGACCGACTGGCGACTGGACGATGCCGACGGCGGATGGCGACTGGCTCTTCCTTCGGGAGACACCGTCGCCGTGGCGAGCGACAGCTGGACGCCGGCGCTCCTTCCGCTTCCGGCACCCGCACAGCCCGGGCCCGCCGTCGTCGCCTCGCCCGAGGTCGAAGAGGGCACCGCCGTGCCGGTCGCCGTCCGCGGCGAGGCCCACGCCGACGGCGTGCGCGTGCATCTGGTGGTCACGGCGTCGCCACACCGCCTGCTCCTCCGCCGTGACGGCGACGGCGAGCTCCACGGCGCGTGGCACACCGTGCCGCTCCAGGGACCCGGACTCGAGACGCTGGCCGTGCCGGAGTGGGTGGACGAACAGGCCTAGGCTCGGAAGGATGAGCCGCCCCACACCGATCGACCTCGATGCCTGGCCTCGGCGCCAGCACTTCGCCCACTACCGCCGGACTGTGCCCTGCACCTACGCGATGACGGTGGAACTCGATGTGACCGCGTTCGTCGACGCCGTGCGGGCAGCCGGCCGTCGCACTTACATCGCCCAGATCTGGGCGATCACTGCCGTCGTCAACCGGCACGAGGAGTTCCGGATGACACTCCTCGACGACGGCGCACCCGCCGTGTGGCCCGAGGTCGACCCGTCCTTCACCGTCTTCCACCCCGAGAGCGAGACGTTCTCCTGCTTGTGGGTGCCGTTCGATGCCGACTTCGCCGCGTTCCACGACGACGCGGTCGGTGTGATCGCCGAGCACCGCGATGCGACCGACTTCTTCCCCCAGGGAGCGCCGCCGCGGCACAGCTTCGACATCTCCAGCCTCCCGTGGGCGAGCTTCACCGGCTTCACCCTGAACGTCGACGGAGGGTGGGACCACCTCGCGCCGATCTTCACGCTCGGCCGCTACGTCGAGCGTGACGGCCGCACGCTCCTTCCCCTCGCGATCCAGATCCACCATGCGGCGGCGGACGGGTTCCACACGTCACGGCTGGTCACCGAGCTGCAAGCGCTGTTCGCGGAACCCTCCTGGCTCGGCTCCGCGGTGTGACAGGCGCGCCGATCACGGGATGTCCGCGACGACCTCGGCTTTGAATCCGGCGGAGTTCTCCAGCCAGCCCGCGTAGCTGTCGGGACCGCCCGCGTGGGGATACCGGTCGTGGTACAGCGGACGCCACCCGTGTGCCGCAGCGGCCGTCATGATCGCGTCGACGCGGTCGGGAGCACCCCCGACGAACGCGAGATGATTCACGCCCGGCGCGCGGCGGTCGTGGCGGGGTCCGGACAGGTTCGGAGAGGTCGTGAGCGTGAGGTAGGGCAGACCGCCCGCCGTCCACGATTCGCCCTCGCGCCAGCTGCTCTCGCGCACGAAGCCGAGCTCGCCGAGGAGCCACGCCCACTCGGTCTGCGCCTCAGCGAGATCCGCCACCCACACCTCGACATGATGAAGACCCGTCATCTCTCCAGTGTGCCGGGGCCGCGCCGGTAGGCTCGCTTCTCATGGCCATCGGCGCGACGATCCACACGTTCACGGTCCATCTCGCCGATGTCGACCGCGGCGTCTACGAGGAACTCTCCCTCCGCACCGCACGGCAGTCGGCCGAGACGGCGGAGTTCATGATGACGCGCGTGCTGGCCTACTGCCTCGAGCACGAGGACGGCATCGCCTTCAGCGAGGGCATCGCCGCGACCGACGAACCCGCGGTCTTCGTCCGCGACCTCACCGGGTCGCTCCTCGCGTGGATCGAGGTGGGGGCACCCGACGCCGCGCGGCTGCATCAGGGGGCGCTCGCGGCGGATCGGGTCGCCGTGTACACGCACCGCGACCCGGAGAAGGTCGCCGCCCTCTGGGCGGGCAAGCGCATCCACCGCGGCAGTGAGATTCCGCTGTACTCGTTCGAAACCGGGTTCGTGGAGGCCGCCGCCGCCGCACTGGAACGCCGCACGGAGCTGACCCTGTCGGTCACCGAGCGTCGCATCTACCTCGACGTCAACGGCACGTCGCTGTCGTCGGCCATCCTCGAGCGACCCGCGCAGTAAGCCCTCGCGCCCCGCGGGAACCCCTCGCCGAGTCCTCCCCCGCCGCGCTTTCGCACGAACCGTACGCATCTTGCGCGACGCTGAGATCGGTTCCAGGTGGGCGAGGTAGGTTGCACATATGAGCAGTTCCGCGATCAGCCGATCGGTCGAGGTGGCCGCGCCGCGCGCGCACGTCCGCGCGCTCGTCTCCAGTCTGCGGTCTTGGCAGGAGTGGTCCCCGTGGTCGACCCTCGCCGCCGACAGTCGCGAGTACTCCGGCCCCGAATCGGGTGAGGGCGCCTTTTATGCGTGGTCCGGTCCCGGCAAGATCGGCAAGGGGAACATGATCGTGGGCACCACGACACCCGATCGCGTCGAGGTGCGTCTGGCGATGGTCTCGCCGTGGAAGGTCAATCTGCCGATGCGATTCGACCTCACCGGGATCGACGGCGGAACACGCGTGACATGGACCATCTCGCTCGACGGGCGCGGACTCCGTGGCGCCGTCGCACGGCTCGCCGGCACCGACCGGATGATCAGCCACGATGTCGAGGAGGGCCTGGCTCGACTCAAGGCCATCGCCGAGTCGGGAAGATCATCCGCGACCGAGGCAGACGGGACGGCCGGGATCCTGGGGTGATGCCCGACCGCCCGCATTTATGAGATGACAGTCGGCGCGTTTCATGACGCGAGGACGAGAACTCGCCCGGGGATCACCGCGCCGGCAGGACCGTCTCGCCGTGGAGGGCTGCCACGACGGGGGCCAGCTCGGGCCGCTCCTGCGCCTCGTCGAGCACACGCTCGAGCGTCGCGTCATGCACGGGACGGGCGCGCTCATAGAGGGCGCGACCGGCGGGGGTGAGCTCCGTGTAAATGCCGCGACGGTCGTCGGCGCAGAGCACCCGGGTGAGGAGCCCGCGGTCTTCCAGGCGATTGACCAGGCGCGTCGTGGCACTAGCGCTGAGGGCGGCCGCGCGAGCGAGCTGCTGCATGCGCATATGCCATCCGTTCTGCCGCTCCAGAGCATCCAGCACCGTGTACTCGACGACCGAGAGCGAGAATCCCTCGCCGAGGGCGCGCTCGAGTTCCGCCTCGATGAGCCCATGCAGCGCCGCCAACGTGCGCCAGCCCTGAGCACGGACCTCGACGGCATCGTCGGCGATACCCATGAGCGACCTCCATTAGTTGCTTGCGCGTTGTATCTGCGCGTGCAATGATTGCTCCCGCTTCGCAATATCCCGCGTCTGCAACCATTCTAGCCTCACGGAGGTCGCCATGCCCCTCGGACTGCTCGCGTTGGCTGTCGGCGCATTCGGCATCGGACTCACCGAGTTCGTCATCATGGGCCTGCTGCCGGAGGTCGCGGCCGACTTCGGCGTCACCGAGGCCGTGGCGGGCTGGCTCATCTCCGGGTACGCGTTGGCGGTCGTGGTCGGCGCCCTCTTCCTCACCGCCGCCGCCACCCGCCTTCCCCGCAAGCCCGTGCTGCTGGCTCTGCTGGTGCTGTTCATCGTCGGCAATGCGCTCACGGCCGCGTCGAGCACGTATGAGATCGCGATGGCGGGACGCATCGTCGCGGCGTTGTGCCACGGCGCGTTCTTCGGCATCGGGTCGGTCGTCGCCGCCGGGCTGATGCCTCCCGAGAAGAAGGCGGGCGCCATCGCGCTCATGTTCACCGGGCTCACCGCAGCCAACGTGTTGGGAGTCCCCTTCGGCACCTTCCTCGGCCAGCAGTTCGGATGGCGCGCGACGTTCTGGGT
>JBMDWQ010000179.1:0-17270 GCA_048594675.1 Microbacterium sp.
CTCTGGCCTACTTCGGCGGTTACTCTCAAAGCGAGATCGCCGCGCTGAGCGGAACGCCGCTGGGAACGATCAAGACGAGAATGCGCGACGGCCTGTCGCGCCTACGCACCGAATTGGGGGTGGCCGTATGAACGAGCAGGACTTCGCCGAACTCTCCGCCGGTCACGCCCTCGGCGCGCTGTCTCCCGACGACGAACGTCGATACCACGACGCACTCGCAGCCCACCCCGAGTGGCAGGAGATCGTCCGCCTCGACCTGGACACCGTCGGGGCGCTGGGCGACAGCGTGACCCCCGTCGCCCCGCCGCTGAACGTGCGGTCGCGGTTGTTGTCGCAGATCCGTGGCGGTGCGGGAGAGCCGGCCGAGGCTTCGGCCGTCGAGGGGACTCGTCCGCCCGATCCGTCCGCCTCCGCCGACGACACGGTCGCTCTCGATCGAGGCGCATCGTCGGGGGACATCGCTCCTCCCACCGAGGTGGTGCAGGCGATCCAGCGCCGGAACTGGACCCGGGGCCTCTTCGCGCTCGTCGCGTCCGTCGCGCTCTTGGTCGGAATCGGCTGGGGCGTCGGGGCGATCTCCGACTCGCTGCGCACGCCTCCGGCCGTTCAGCTGCTCGCGCAGATCGAGTCCCAGCCCGACGCGCAGTCCGTGACCACCCGGATGGGTGAGGACGGGCAGGCGTCGCTCCATTGGTCGGAGTCGCTCGGTGAAGCCGTCTTCGTGGCGAAGGGGATGCCCGAGATCGCCGAAGACCGCACATTCGAGCTGTGGTTCGTCCGT
Source organism: Microbacterium sp. (assembly GCA_048594675.1). Lineage (GTDB taxonomy): Bacteria > Actinomycetota > Actinomycetes > Actinomycetales > Microbacteriaceae > Microbacterium. The sequence continues at coordinate 782 of JBMDWQ010000179.1, forward strand.
GACGACACCCCGATCGCTGCGGGTACCTTCGATGCGAGCGACGGCGAGGCCACCGCGCAGCTCGTGGGCTCGATGAAGCCGGGCGACACCATCGCGGTGACGGTGGAGCAGCGCGGCGGATCTCCGGACGGGAAGCCGACCACCGACCCGATCGTCGCGGTCCCGTCCGAGACCAGCTGACCGGCCCTGCGGAGCCGGGCCTCTCGCCCGCCGGTACCCTGGAACGCGATGTCTGACGACCCGCGTTCGTTCCACAAGCCCGTCCGCCGCCCCGCCGAGATGCTCGACCGCCTCTTCAGCGCCGAGGACCCGGCGGAGGTGTCGCGCGTCGCTCACGCCACGGCAGTGGCATTGCTGTCGCGCGTGCGGGAACAGCCGGCCGACGGTGCGGTGGACAGGCTCGTGAGCTTCACCGATCAGCACGGGATCGACACGATCGCCGAGCTGTGGTCGCGCTCGCCAGCAAAGTCGTTGCCGGGAACGCTGTGGCGGATCTACCTGCTCCAGCTCATGGTCCACGACGATGCGCGTACCGCCGCCCTGCTGTACGAGCGAGGCCGGGTGCGGCTCGCGTCGGCCGACGACGTCGTAGCCGGCGCCCCCACGCCCGCAGGACCGGATGAGCTCGTCTCGCTGAGCGATGAGATCCTGCGCGGTGTCTTCAGCGGAGATTTCGCTGTCGCCTTGGAGCGCGCCGCCTCGTTCTGTCGCGTTGAGGCGGCCGGTGCCGCCGACCTCGCCGATGACCACGACCACACTGAACCCGACCGTGCGACGGCGTTCACCGCCCGCGCCCTCCGGCTGACGACCTTCGCGGAGGACCTCGGGGCGGCGGCCGCACTGTGGCGCCGCGATGCGCTGACCTGACGGCTGTGGCTTCGCTGTCGGGAGCGAGGACGCAGCGCCCGACCCGCCCGCAGCGGGAAAGAGAAGTGCCGGACCGCAGGAACGCCTCTCGGCGCGAGGCCGCTCGCAGCGGCAGAAGTTGGAGCCCGGGGTTACTGCGGCCCGGCTGTTCCATTGTAACGGAGGGGCCGCGCAGCCTATTCCTGGTCGACTCCCCGCGCGACGCCCCGTCAGGCCGATGAGCCGCAGTCCACGGTGCGTGGCGCGTAGGCTCAGGGGATGGCCTGGCGCTTCGCTCTTCTCCTGGTCCCGGCGTCGGCAACCGACGCGCGCACCAACTTTCGCGAGACCTTCACCGAGGTCGATCCGCTCGCTCCCGGCCTCAGCGTCGGTGATCTTGCCGCCCAGCGCGGCGACGGGGTGTTCGAGTCGATCGGCGTGATCGGCGGGCATGCCCAGGAAGTCGAGGCGCATCTCGCTCGCCTCGAGCACTCGGCGGAGCTGTGCGAGCTGCCCCGCCCACACCTCGCCCAGTGGCGGCAGGCGGTCGAACTCGCCGTGACCCGTGCGGGGTCGGGGGAGGCCGTGATCAAGCTGATCCTCAGTCGCGGTGTGGAGCACGGATCCGGTCCGACCGCCTGGGTCACGGTCGCCGACGCGGCTGACTTCGCCGCCGCGCGCACGTCCGGCGTCCGGGTGGCCACGCTCGACCGTGGCTTTGCCAGCGACGTGCCCGCGCGGGCGCCTTGGCTCCTCCTCGGCGCGAAGACCCTCTCGTACGCCGTGAACATGGCCGCAATCCGTGAGGCGAAGCGACGTGGCGCCGACGACGCCGTGTTCGTCACGACGGACGGCTATGTTCTTGAAGCCCCGACCGCGTCGGTCGTCGTGCGCCGAGGGACCACCTTCGTCACCCCGGAACCGCACGCCGGTATCCTCCACGGCACCACACAACGGAGCCTCTTCGGCTTCCTCCAGAGCGAGGGCTACGAGACGGCGTACGAGCCGATTCCCGTCGCCGACCTGCTCGCCGCCGAGGCCGCGTGGCTGTTGTCCAGCGTTCGGCTCGCCGCTCCGATCACGGCGGTGGACGGACGAGCGATTCCCCACGACCCGGCGATCACCTCGACGCTCAACGATTACCTCCTCGGCCGCCGGGACTGACGCGGCCGGGCGCCGTGCCCGGGCTGTCCCGCCGAGCCTGTGCCGGGGCCGAGCGCGTGCCGTGCTGCGATGCCCCGCGCCGCGATGCACAACGGCGGACGGCCGGACCGACACGCCGGTCCTTCGTGGCCCACATCCCGCGTGTCGGCTCCTTCATCCGCCGTTGTGTCGCCGGGTCGGCGGCCGCCTCACTTCCCGGGCGGACTCGCCGACGCGCACTCACCTGCCGGGCGCGAGATGGTGCCCCGCGGCCACGGAAGCGAGGATCGCGGACTCAACCAGATCCCACTCGTGAACGATCATCGCGTAGTCGAACCTCAGAGTGACGTACCCCCAGAGCGCGGCGTGTGCATCACGCAGGAGATCTTTGTGGCGAAGGGAGGAGCCGTCGTGATTGGCCTTGCCATCGGTCTCCACGATGAGCCGGTCGCCGATGAGGATGTCGACGACTCCGACGCCGACGAGACGAACCTGGGTGCGGACGGTCAGGCCGTGATGCCGCAGGCGCCAGCGGAAAAGCGACTCCAGCCCGCTGTCGGCATCGTCGCGGGACAACGCGACTGCTTCACGACCTTGGCCGCCGATATGACTGGTGAGCCAGCGAAGGGCGGCCGGCCCGACGATTCCCGTGCGTCGTGCGGACTCCAGCGCCACGAAGAACGCCTCCACGCCGGCGCACGCCAGGATCTGGCGCAGGGCACGGGCGACGGACGGGAGGGCGAAGGCATCGCGAGTGCCGTCGTCCCAGTGCTCGACGCAGGTGCACGGGTCGTCTGCGTGCCGACGATGTCCGTCGTGATGGAGCCAGACGTGGACGTCGCCGGGCTCCTCGAGCACCCACAGCCCCCAGTGCCGTGCCGCCGACACGCAGGCGAGCGCGCCCCCATGCGTCGCAGCGATCATGACCTCCGCGCACGCGTCTGCCGAGGCGTACACGCCGCGCCGCAAATGGTGCAGGTCGCCCGCGGCGACGGCTCTGCGGATGGCTGAGCGCGAGAGGCCTGCCGCGCGCAGCTCGCGGTAGCGCTGGATGGCGATCGACGGCACACACATGCGTCCACGATGTCCCTGCGGCGGAAGGGCCCGGCGCCGCGTCGGGCTCACGGTGCACAGCGCACGTCGAATCATGGCGGGGGAGGAGCCGGAGCGCCCGGGCAACCACATCCGCGAGGGAACTGGCGGGCGCACAACGGCGGACCGAGCGAGCGACACGCCGGCCCCCGCGGCGGTGGGGGCGGCGTGTCGGCCCGATCGTCCGCCGTTGTGTCCCGGAAGCCGGAAGCCGGAAGCAGGAAACAGGAAGCAGGATCGCGGGCTGGGATCAGCCGAAGCGGCCGGAGACGTAGTCCTCGGTGGCCTGGACCGACGGCGTGGTGAAGATCGTGCCGGTCTCGTCGTACTCGATGAGCTTGCCGGGCTTGCCGGTGCCGGCGATGTTGAAGAAGGCGGTCTTGTCGCTCACGCGGGAGGCCTGCTGCATGTTGTGGGTCACGATGACGATCGTGTACTCCTTCTTCAGCTCCTGGATGAGCTCCTCGATCGCGAAGGTCGAGATCGGGTCGAGGGCGGAGCACGGCTCGTCCATCAGCAGGACATCGGGCGACACGGCGATCGCCCGTGCGATGCACAGACGTTGCTGCTGTCCGCCGGAAAGCCCCGACCCGGGCTTGTCGAGGCGGTCCTTGACCTCGTTCCAGAGGTTCGCTCCCCGCAGCGACTGCTCGACGAGAGCATCGGCGTCGCTCTTGGAGATCTTCTTGTTGTTGAGCTTGACGCCCGCCAGCACGTTCTCCTTGATGCTCATCGTGGGGAACGGGTTGGGGCGCTGGAAGACCATCCCGATCTGGCGGCGCACGAGGACCGGGTCGACGCCCGCGCCGTACAGGTCGTCGCCGTCGAGCAGCACCTCGCCCTCGACACGCGCACCGGGAATCACTTCGTGCATGCGGTTGAGGGTGCGCAGGAACGTGGACTTTCCGCACCCCGATGGGCCGATGAAGGCCGTCACGCTCCGCGGTTCGATCTCGAGGGACACGCCCTCGACGGCGAGGAAGTCGCCGTAGTAGACGTTGAGGTCGTTGACTTCGATGCTCTTGGACACGTCGGTTCTTTCTCGAGGGGCCGTCAGCGGCCGGTCTTGGGGGCGAACACCTTGGCCACGACGCGCGCGACGAGGTTCAGCACCATGACGATCAGGATCAGGGTGAGCGCGGCGGCCCACGCCCGGTCGACGTACGCCTCGGGCGGGATGCCCTTGTAGGCGTACTGCGAGTAGATGTAGACGGGAAGCGTCTGCATGCGCCCGTCGAAGAGGTTGTAGTTCATCGCGTCGGTGAATCCGGCCGTGATGAGCAGCGGCGCGGTCTCACCGATCACGCGCGCGATGGAGAGCATGACGCCGGTCGTGATGCCGGCGATGGAGGTGGGGAGCACCACCTTGACGACGGTGAGCCACTTCGGCACGCCGAGTGCGTAGGACGCCTCTCGCAGTTCGTTGGGAACCAGGCGCAGCATCTCTTCGCTCGAGCGGACGACCACGGGAATCATCAGCACCGAGAGGGCGATGGCGCCCGCGAACCCCATACGCACGCCCGGGCCGAAGATGAGGGCGAACAGCGCGTAGGCGAACAGACCCGCCACGATCGACGGGATACCGGTCATGACGTCGACGAGGAAGGTGATCGCACGCCCCAGTCGCTTGCCCTGCCCGTACTCGATCAGGTAGATCGCCGTCATGAGTCCAATGGGAACGGAGATGACTGCCGCGGTGAGCGTGATCGAGACGGTGCCCATGATGGCGTGCAGGGCGCCGCCGCCTTCACCGAGCACGCCTCGCATCGTCCAGCTGAAGAACTCGCCGTCGAAGCGCGCCAGGCCATTGCCGATGACGGTCCATGCCACCGACACGAGGGGCACCATCGCGATCGCGAACGCGCACGTGACGATGGCCGTCACGAAGCGGTCGAACGCCCGTCGCGAACCCTCGACGATCCGGGAGATCGTGTAGACGAGCACCAGGTAGGCCAGGACCGCGACGATGACCCAGCCCGCCACGTTGAACCCGGCCTCGGAGGCCATGCCCAGCACGAGGAAGATCGCGCCGGAGACGGCGAGGCTGCCCAGGAGCAGGGCCCAGGGAGTCCAGCGGGGCAGGTGCCCCGAGGTCAGACCGGTGCGTGCGGGGGCTGTGGCGATGGGGCGCACGGGGGCCGGAGCAGGAGCTGTGGTCATGTCAATTGGCTCCCGAGAATTCTTTGCGACGGCTGACGATCCAGCGCGCGAGTGCGTTGACGGCGAAGGTGACGACGAACAGGATCAGGCCCGTGGCGATCAGGACGTTGATGTTGAGGCGGTAGGCCTCGGGGAAGGTGAGGGCGATGTTCGCCGCGATCGTCGACGGGTTCTGCGAGGTGAGCAGCCCGAGCGTCACGACGTTGGTCGCGGAGAGCACCATCGCCACCGCCATCGTTTCGCCGAGCGCGCGCCCGAGACCGAGCATGGCGGCCGAGACGATCCCGGACCGTCCGAAGGGGAGGACCGCCATGCGGATCATCTCCCACCGCGTCGCGCCGAGGGCGAGAGCAGCCTCCTCGTGGAGTCGCGGGGTCTGGAGGAAGATCTCTCGGCAGATCGCGGTGATGATCGGCACCACCATGACAGCCAGCACGAGTGCGGCGGTGAGGATCGTCCGACCACTGTTGAGCACCTGTCCGGAGAAGAGCGGGATCCAACCGAGGTACTCGTTCAGCCACTTGTAGGTGGGAACGACCGACGGGGCGAAGACGAGGATGCCCCAGAGACCGAAGACGACGGAAGGGACGGCGGCGAGAAGGTCGACGATGTAGCCGAGTCCCTGTGCCAGTCGCCGCGGCGCGTAGTGGGTGATGAACAGCGCGATGCCGAGTGACAGGGGGACGGCGACGAGGAGGGCGAGGAACGCGGCCCAGATCGTGCCGAAGAGGAGAGGGAGGACGTAGTCCCAGAAGTTCGTCGTGAGCAGCGATGCATCGGCGCTGGTGAGCCCGAGCGCCGGAATGGACTGCACGATGAGGAAGATCGCGACGGCGGCCAGAGTGACCACGATCATCGAGCCGGCGAAGACGGCCGTGCCCGAGAACCAGATGTCGCCGGGACGCTGCTTCGCGGCGATCTTCTGCGCCGGCGGCGCGGAGGTTGTTGTCATGGTCGTCTTTCTCTGGGACCGGTGGGACTTCGGGTGGACCGGCCGAGGGCGGCCCTCCGGATCGCTCCGAAGGGCCGCCCTGCGACTTACTTGATCAGGTCGATCGCGGCGACGGCCTTCGCGCGCAGGTCGTCCGAGATCGGGGCGCTGCCCGCATTGGTGGCGGCCGACTCCTGGCCCTCCGCGCTGACCGCGGTAGAGAAGAACGCCTTGGTGAGGGCCGCGATGTTGGCGTCCTCGTACTTCTCGCAACCGATGAGGTAGCTCACCAGCAGCACGGGGTAGGCGCCGTCGGCGGTAGTGGTGCGGTCGATCGTGAAGGCGAGATCGCCGGCGCTGCGGCCGGACTCGATCGACGACGCGTCGAGCGTGATCGCCGCGCCCTCGGCCGAGTGACCCACGAACGCGTCACCGACCTTGACGTTGACCGACGACATGCCTTCGGCCTGGGACGAGTCGGCGTAGCCGATCGAGCCCTCGCCGGCCTTGACGGCCTCCACGACACCCGAGGTCTTCTCCGCGGCCTCACCGACGACACCCGCCGGCCACTCCTCGACCGAGCCCCACGTCCACACGTCAGAGGCGTTCGCGGAGAGGTAGTCGGTGAAGTTGCCCGTGGTGCCCGACTTGTCGGAGCGGTGCACGGGGTTGATCGCGGTGTCGGGCAGGTCGACGCCGTCGTTGGTGGCGGCGATGGCCGGGTCGTTCCACTTCGTGATCGTGCCGGCGAAGATGCCGGCAACGGTCGCGGCGTCGAGATCCAGCTTGTCGACGCCCGGCACGTTGAAGATGATCGCGATCGGCGACACATAGGCGGGGATCTCGACGATCGGCGAGTCGGCCGCGCACGCGCCGAAGCCGCCCGCGGCGATCTCCTCGGCGCTGAAGGCGCGGTCGGAGCCCGCGAAGTTCACGGCACCCTGCTGGAAGGACTCACGACCGGTACCGGAGCCGGCCGGGTCGTACTGCACGACCACGTCGGGGTTGGCCTCGTTGAACGCGGCGGTCCAGGCCTGGATGGCGACCTGCTGCGATGAGGCGCCCTGACCGACGAGAGTGCCGGTGAGTGCCGACGACGACCCGCCGGGGGAGTTGGTCGAGCCGTTGCCCGCCGGCTCGTTGGCGGCGCATCCGGTGAGTGCGAGAGCCGCGACGGCGGCAACAGCGCCCAGCTGGGCGATGCGGTTGAGCTTCACTGTGAATCCTCACGTTGTCAGGTAGTAGCCCGGTGCAGGGCTCGTCCGTGACGGTAGACATCGACTCTTAAGAGAGTGCGCTGTGCCGGTAAACGGGAGGTGAACGGATGCCGGTCGGCCGGTGATTCGCGTCAGACCTTGGGTGCGTGGGTCTCGATCGCCACGATCCCCGAGCCCGGATTGGTCGCGGAGAGGTGCACGACGGAGAACGCGCCCACTTCGAGAGACGACGCGCTCCCGAGGTACGAGCCACGCAGGGTTCCGGTCGCCAGGGCGAGCTCGGTGAGGATGTCGGGGAGTACGGGGCCGTGGCTGCAGAGCACCGCGGGCTTGCGTGCCCGGACGCGCTTGCCGATGACCGCGCGGGCATCCGCGGCGCCCTCCTCCCACGCGTCCTGACTGATGAGGGGAGTGCGTTCGATCGGCTTGCCGAGGGCCGCCGCGAGGGGAGTCACGGTGGTGACGCACCGCACCGCATCGCTCGAGACGATCTTGCGGACCCCGAAGGCCCGCAGGGGACCGACGATCGCCGAGGACTGCTTGGTTCCCCGGGCCGTGAGCGGGCGGGCTGCGTCCGCGCCGTTCCACTCTTCGCGAGGAGTGGCCTTCGCGTGCCGGAGCACCACGATCGGAAAGGTCGCGAGGATGCCGTCGTCGACGAACCTGAGGAAGTTCTCGAGGATCTCGACGTCGACCGGGTAACTCAAGTGCTTGAGGGCCCGCTTGGGGCCGACCCACTCGATCGCGGCGATCTCCTTGTTCGGGACGAATGCCGACTCCCGGATGGCCTTGTCGGTGGCCTCCGCGGACCAGTAGTGGACGATCTTCTGTCGTTTGTTGGGCATGCGATATCGCGATACCCCCACCGGGATGCCGAGGGAGACCCGGATCCCCGTCTCCTCGAAGATCTCCCGAGCCGCCGTCTCGGCGAGCATTTCGCCGGGATCCACCTTTCCCTTGGGCAGGGTGACATCCGCGTAGGCGGTGCGGTGGATGACGAGTACCTTGAGCTTGCCCTCGACCAGGCGCCAGACCACGCCTCCGGCCGCGTAGACCGCCGTGTCGGTCATCGCACCGCGCGAGCGCGGCGACGGCGCTGGATCTGGGTCATGGTCTTCTCCTGCAGGTCGGTCAGCGGGGTGCCGTCGGCGTCGGTGCTGTGACGGGTCCACGCGCCACCGTCACCGAGGTGCCACGAGCTGGTGGTGTCGGCCATGGCACTGTCGAAGAGATCGATGAGCTCCTTGACGTGGGCCGGCGCGGTCACCCGGACGAGCGCCTCCACCCGGCGATCCAGGTTCCGGTGCATCATGTCGGCGCTGCCGATGTACACCTGGGGGTCGCCGTCGTTGGCGAAGGCGAAGATCCGCGAATGCTCCAGGTAGCGGCCGAGGATCGAGCGCACCGTGATGTTGTCGCTGACCCCGTCGAGGTCGGTGCGGAGGGAACAGATGCCGCGCACCCACACGTCGACGCGGACGCCGGCCTGACTCGCGCGATACAGGGCGTCGATGATCTGCTCGTCGACCATCGAGTTGACCTTGATGCGGATGTGGGCGGGCTTGCCGGCGATCGCGTTGCGCCGTTCCTTGTCGATCTGGCGGAGCAGCCCCTTGCGCAAGTGGAGGGGCGCCACCAGCAGTCGCTTGAACTTCTTCTCGATCGCATATCCCGACAGCTCGTTGAACAGGCGCGTGAGGTCGCGACCGACCTGCTCGTCGGAGGTGAAGAGCCCGAAGTCCTCGTACAGACGACTGGTCTTGGGGTTGTAGTTCCCGGTGCCGATGTGGCTGTAGCTGCGAAGCATCCCGTCTTCCTCGCGGATGACGTGGAGGAGCTTGCAGTGGGTCTTCAGCCCGACGAGCCCGTAGACCACGTGGACGCCCGCCTTCTCGAGCTTGCGCGCCCACACGATGTTGGCCGCTTCGTCGAATCGCGCCTTGACCTCGACGAGGGCGAGCACCTGCTTTCCGTTCTCGGCGGCATCGATCAGCGCTTCGACGATCGGGCTGTCACCCGACGTGCGGTAGAGCGTCTGCTTGATCGCGAGCACGTGCTTGTCGCGCGCAGCCTGTTCGAGGAAGGCGACCACGCTCGTGTTGAACGACTCGTAGGGGTGGTGCACCAGCACGTCGCCCTTGCGGATGGCGGCGAACAGGTCTGCGCGGCCGTTCTGCTCCGCCGGCTGGAACGCCATGGCTGTCGTCGGCACGTGCGCGGGGTAGCGCAGCTCCGGCCGATCGATGCGGGCGAGGTCGAACAGCCCCCGCAGGTCGAGGTGGCCGGGGAGGCGATAGACCTCTTGCTCCGTGATCGTGAGCTCGTTCAGGAGCAGGTCGAGTGTGACGTCGTCCATCGAATCGGTGACCTCGAGCCGGATGGGCGGCCCGAAGCGACGGCGGAGCAGCTCGGCCTCCAGGGCCTGGATGAGGTTCTCGGTCTCGTCTTCCTCGATGACGACGTCCTCGTTGCGGGTGAGCCGGAACGCGTGGTGCTCGAGGATCTCCATGCCGGGGAACAGGTCTCCCAGGTTGTTGGAGATGAGCTCTTCCAACGGCAGGTAGCGCGCACCGGATTCTGAGCGGGGCAGGGCGACGAACCGCGGCAGCATGGGCGGCACCTTGAGCCGCGCGAACTCCTGCCGCCCCGTGCGGGCGTTGCGGATGCGGATCGCGAGGTTGAGCGAAAGCCCTGAGATGTAGGGGAACGGGTGCGCGGGGTCGACGGCCAGCGGCATGAGGACGGGGAAGACCTGCGCCTGGAAGTAGTCGTAGAGGTCGGCGCGATCGTCGTCGGACAGGTCGCCCCACGACACGATGTCGATGCCCGCCTCCGACATCGCCGGCTTGACCAGCTCCTCCCATGCCGCGGCGTGCCGGAGCTGCAGCGCGTGGGCCTCGGCCGAGATGTCGGCGAGGACCTCTTGCGGTGAACGCCCGACGTTGGTCGGAACGGCCAGCCCGGTCATGATGCGGCGCTTGAGGCCGGCGACGCGGACCATGAAGAACTCGTCGAGGTTGCTCGCGAAGATGGCGAGGAAGTTCGCCCGTTCGAGCACCGGGAGGGTCGGGTCTTCGGCCAGCTCCAGAACGCGCTGGTTGAAGGCGAGCCAGCTCACTTCGCGGTCGAGGTAGCGGTGGTCGGGGAGCTGGGAGTCATCCACCTCGGCGGCGGTGTCGAAGTCGTCGTCGTCGGCGTCGCCCAGGCCGGAGTCGAGTACCTCGGTGTCGATCATTCCCTCATCCTTGCAGGAGCAGGTGACCGGCGCGTTAACCGTTCACGCGTCGGAACGTTCGCGGGTCGCGGGCAGCTGCTCGTCCTCGTACACGTTGAAGCGGTAGCCGACGTTGCGGACCGTGCCGATCAACTGCTCCATGTCGCCGAGCTTTGCCCGCAGACGCCGGACATGCACGTCGACGGTGCGGGTGCCGCCGAAGTAGTCATAGCCCCACACCTCGCTCAACAGCTGCTCCCGCGTGAACACCCGTGACGGATGCGTCGCGAAGAAGTGGAGGAGTTGAAACTCTTTGTACGTGAGGTCGAGGGGCTTTCCGTGGACCTTGGCCGAGTACGACGACTCGTCGATCGAGATTCCCGAGGTCTGGATACGGGTGGAGACCGGATCCTTCGTGAGGCGACCGATCACGAGACGGATCCGCGCGTCCACCTCCGCAGGCCCGGCGCCCACGAGGATCACGTCGTCGATGCCCCAATCGGGTGAGACCGCCGTGAGGCCCCCCTCGGTGACCACGAGCATCAGCGGGGCGTCGAGACCGGTCGTGTTGAGGATCTTGCAGAGCGACTTGGCGCCGACGAGATCGACACGCGCATCGACGAAGATGACGTCGGCGCTGGGGGCGTTAACCAGTTGCGCCGGCTCGGCGGGGATCTGACGGACGCGATGACTCAGCAGCTCGAGCGCGGGGAGCACCGCTCCGCCGTTCGTGGCGGAACTCAAGACGAGCAGCTGAGCCAAGGGCATCCCTCCCGGTCCGGATGCCGGAACCGTGAGCCCATCTTATGACCTCGCTGCAGGCGCCGAGTGCGTCACATCCGGCCCGAGTGCGTCACAATGGCGGAGTGACTTCGCCGCTGATCGCTCCCCGCCACACCCTGATCGGGGTGTTCGTGGTGTGGGGGATCGCGGCCGTGCTGGCGGTCCTGGTGGGTGCGCTCGCCGAACCCGACTGGCGGGCCGCGTGGATGGGGGTGGGGATGGGTCTCATCGTGCCCATCGCCTTCGCGGTGCATCTGTGGTCGGGGCGATCGCAGGGCTTCATCCAGCGCATGGCGCTGAGCGTGATCGGCTCCCTCTTCGTCATGGGCCTGATCGGCGTGGGACTGGGCCTGGCGACACTCTTCTCCGGATGAGCCGACGCCGCGCCGCTCCGCGGTGCGCCACGGCGTAGAGTGGAGACATGGACCTCATCGCACTCGAACTGTTCTTCGTCGGGCTGCTCGGGCTCGCGTCGCTGGCGATCGTCTTCGTGTCGGCCGTCGTTCTGAAGAACCTGTACCGCGGCCAGCGCTGATCTCGTGATCGACCTGCCCACCGACCTTCCCGCCGACATCGTCCCGCTGTCGTGGCTGCTCGGGGTCTGGGAGGGCACCGGCGTCATCGATTACGAGGCGGCGGATCACCACTTCAGCGGCGAGTTCGCCCACCGCGTGAGTTTCAGCCACGATGGCGGCGACTACGTCAACTACGCCGCCAGCGCGTGGCTGATCGGCGATGACGACCACCGCACCCCGCTCGTTGCCGAACAGGGGTACTGGCGTCTGGCGCGTCCCGCGTCCGATGAGGACGCCGGACCGGCTCTGCTGCCCGCGCTCGCGTCGCGGGCGACCCCGCGCACCGTCGACGACGTCGAGGCGCTCCGCAATGCCAACGGCGGTTTCGACCTCGAGGTCGCGATCGTCCACTCCGACGGCGTGAGCGAGGTCTACGTGGGTCAGGTGCAGGGCCCCCGCATCGACCTCGCGACCGATGCCGTCGTGCGTCCCGAGAGCGCCAAGCCGTATGGTGCCGCGACGCGCATGTACGGCTACGTCGACGGTCACCTCCTCTGGGCGTGGGACATCGCGGCTCTCGGCGGCGGGCTCGCCTCGCATGCGTCCGCGCGACTTGCGCGGGCCGAGTGATGTCCTCCCCGTTCGCCGATCTTCCCGCGACGGTGTGGGACGGTGACGTCCTGCTGCACGTGGGAAGCCCGCTGCGCGAGCAGCGCCTGCTCGCCGGTGGCGAGGCGGTCGCCCCGCTCGGCGATCGCGCGGTGCTGACGGTCTCGGGTGAGGACCGGTTGAGCTGGCTCGACTCCCTGACGTCTCAGGCGCTCGCCGCCCTCGCACCCGGCACCAGCACCGAGCTGCTCGTGCTCGACCCCCAGGGCCATGTCGAACACGCCGCGGCCGTCGTGGACGACGGCGAGCGGACGTGGCTCATCGTCGACCGCGACGATGCCGCGAGCCTCCTGGCGTGGCTGGTTCGCATGCGTTTTCGTCTGCGTGTCGATCCGCAAGAGGTCTCCGCGGCGTACGCCGTGATCGGCGGCACGGCGTCCGCCATCGCCGGGTTGCCGACCGAGGTCGGCGCCATCGCGACCTGGGCTGACCCGTGGCCGGCCATCTCGGTCGGTGGATGGGGATACGCGGCCGTCGACCCGCATCCGGGAACCGAACGCGACTGGGTCGAGGCGATCGTCCCCCGAGCCGGCGAGGCGCAACTGGCCCAGGCGGTGGCACGGGGCGAGGTCGCGCTGGCGGGGACTCTCGCGGCCGATGCCTTACGGGTGGCGGCATGGCGTCCGCGGCAGCGCTCGGAAGCCGACGGCCGGGCGCTTCCGCACGAGCTGGACTGGCTCCGCACCGCCGTCCACCTCTCCAAGGGGTGCTATCGCGGGCAGGAGACCGTCGCGAAGGTCCACAACCTGGGGCACCCGCCACGCCGGCTCGTCGCTCTGCAGCTCGACGGCAGCGACGCCGTCCTTCCCGAGCCGGGCGCCGACGTGCGCGTCGGAGACGACGTCGTCGGCGCGGTGACCTCGGTCGCGCGGCACTTCGAGGAGGGGCCGATCGCTCTGGCCCTCGTGAAGCGGACGACGCCGACGGACACTTCCGTCACCGTCGAGGTCGACGGAGGCGTGATCTCCGCCGCGCAGGAGCAGATCGTTCCCCCGGACGCCGGTCGCACCGCCGAGATCCCGCGTCTGCCGCGCTTGTCGCGCCGCCGGTAGCCGCGCGTGAGTGCTCCGCAGGCGTCCGAGCCCGCCCAGCCCTCTACAGGGTCCGTGCCCACGACATCGGTGCGGGTCGGATGGCGGACCCGCGTCGATGTGCGCCCGGGGCTGTCGCGGATCCGAGAGTCCGGGCCGGGAATCCTCCAGATCGTCGTGGCCGCCGGCGCAGCCTACGCTTTCGCGCATTTCGTCCTCGGTCACGCCGCTCCGCTCCTCGCGGTCACCGTCACGATCTCGAGCCTCGGTCTCGTCGGCGACGCCCGCCCGCGTCGCGTGCTGGAGACCGTGGTCGGCATGATCGTCGGGATCCTGATCGCCGAGCTCATCCTCGTCGCGGCGGGAACCGGCTGGTGGCAACTCGTCGCGACGTTGGCCGCGAGCCTCCTCGTCGCCCGTTTCCTCTCCCCGCAGGCCGGGTTCGCCATCGCCGCCGCCATCCAGTCCGCGATCGTGATGGTGATCCCAGCCAATGCGCCCTTCCTGCGTCTCATCGACGGGATCATCGGAGGCGTGGCCGCGCTCCTGGTCACGGCACTCGTGCCACGGCGTCCGCTCCGGACCGTCACGCGTGAGGGACGACTGCTGTTGACCGCGTTCGGCGACGCGAGCCGCACCCTCGTCCAAGCCCTCCATCGCGGAGACCGAGTGAGAGCGGAACGCGGGCTGCAGAAGGCGCGAGCGCTGCAGGGGCTGATCGATCGCTGGTCGGTGGCGCTGGATTCCGGTCGGGCGATCGCGCGCATCTCGCCGTTCCTGCACCGACAACGCGCCGAGCTACACCGCCACGAACGCATCCGCACGCATCTCGACCTCGCCGTGCGCAACCTCCGCGTCATCGCGCGGCGCTCCGTCTACGCGTGCGACGACGGACGACCGCGTCCCGTCGCAGCGGACCTCCTCAACGAACTGGCCGCCGGTGCCCGGCTGATCTCCGACTCCCTCGACGACATCTCGTTCGAGCCGCTCGCGCGCGAGGCCCTGCGAGCGGTGGCGGGACGGCTCGACCCGGCGGCGCTGACGGCCGACGGCGGAACGGTCGACGTCACTCTCTTGGCAGCGCTCCGTCCCCTCGCCGTCGACCTGCTGACGGCCGCGGGAATGCCCGCCGCGGAGGCCCGCGCCGCCCTGCCGCGCACCTGAGGCCGTGACCGACGTCACGATGACGGCGGGTCGCGGGGTCACGCGGCGGGAGCGACGACCTCCCACGGCACGGTGAGCTCCCCGAGGCGCCAGCGCGACCGGGCTCCCACCGGCCATCCCCCGGCCACCAGAGCCTCGAGAGCCGTACGCCATCGCTGTGTCGGCCCGAACGCCGATGCGGCGACGGCCCGCGTCCATTCCTCGTCGAGCGCGGTGAGGAAGGCGTGGACGGGCTCGCCGGGGACGTTGCGATGGATGAGCGCCTTCGGGAGGCGTTCGGCGGCGACGGCGGGGGATTCCAGCCCCGACAGGCGCAGTGAGATCGTGAGGGTGCGAGGGGTGCCGTGTGCCCCGACCTCGATCCACGTGCAGATCCGGCCGAGCTCGTCGCACGTCCCCTCCACGAGGATGCCGCCGGGCTGGAGTCGTGCGCACATGCGCCCCCACGCGTCGGCGACGTCGGCCTCGTCGTACTGGCGCAGCACGTTGAACGCGCGGATCACGACCGGCGCGCGCCCCTGCGGCGTGGGAACCTCGAACCCGCCGCGGCCGAACCCGACGTGTGCGTCCGGAGCGAAGACACCCCGGCCTGCCCGCACCTGCGCGAGCTGCGCGCGCGCCCGCTCCACGCGTGCCGGTTCGATCTCCAGCCCCCAGACCTCCACGTCCGGTCGCACCGATCTCACGCGCGCCTCCAGCTCGAAGGCGGTCACGCCGCTGGCGCCGTAGCCGAGGTCGACGACGAGGGGATCCGCCGTGCGACGCAGCGCCGGGTGCCGGGCGATCCAGCGATCGACGCGGCGGAGGCGGTTGGTGTTGGTCGTGCCGCGGGTGATCCGACCGACCACTCGGCCGGGCACTTTCTCCGGCGGCATCCCTCCATGATGGCAGGGAGCCGCTCGATAGGATGGTCGACATGACCGCGCCGTACACGCTGATCCTCCTCCGCCACGGGCAGAGCGAGTGGAACAAGACGAACCAGTTCACCGGATGGGTGGACGTCCGCCTCACCGACCAGGGCAAGGCCGAGGCGAAGCGCGGCGGCGAGCTCCTGAAGGAGGCGGGGATCCTGCCCGACGTCCTCCACACCTCGCTGCTGTCCCGCGCGATCCAGACAGCGAACATCGCCCTCGACGCCGCCGACCGCCTGTGGATCCCGGTCGCCCGTTCGTGGCGGCTCAACGAGCGTCACTACGGCGCTCTCCAGGGCAAGGACAAGGCCGAGACGCTCGAGGAGTTCGGCAACGAGCAGTTCATGCTGTGGCGCCGCTCGTTCGATGTTCCGCCGCCGGACCTCGACGACGACAGCCCCTACAGCCAGGTGCACGACCCTCGTTACGCGGGCATCGACGGCGAGGTCCCGCGCACCGAGTCGCTCAAGATCGTGATCGACCGCATGCTGCCGTACTGGGAAAGCGCGATCATCCCCGACCTCGCCGCCGGCAAGACGGTGCTCGTCACGGCGCACGGCAACTCGCTGCGGGGACTCGTGAAGCACCTCGACGGGATCAGCGACGCCGACATCGCTGAGCTCAACATCCCCACCGGGATCCCGCTCGTCTACAAGCTCGGCGAGGACTTCACGCCTCTCGGGCCCGGCGAGTACCTCGACCCCGAGGCTGCCGCGGCGGGAGCCGCCGCCGTCGCCGCGCAGGGCAAGAAGTAGCCCCGCGTCGCGACATCAGTGCGTCCGCGCCAGGCGGTGCCATCCAGGCGGCGCCATC
>JBMDWQ010000018.1:0-92315 GCA_048594675.1 Microbacterium sp.
GGCGGAGACCCTGGCGGAGCTGCGCGACCTGGCGGCACTGAACCGCCCGGCCCGGTCGATGATCGGGCTCGGCTACTACGACACGGTCACGCCGTCGGTGATCTCTCGGAACGTGCTGGAGAACCCGTCGTGGTACACGGCATACACGCCCTACCAGCCCGAGATCTCGCAGGGCCGCCTCGAGGCGCTGATCAACTTCCAGACGATGGTCACCGATCTGACCGGTCTGCAGACGGCGAACGCGTCGATGCTCGATGAGGCCACGGCGGTCGTGGAGGGCATGCTTGTGGCGCGGCGCGCCTCGCGCAGCCGTTCGTCGACCTTCCTCGTCGACGCCGACGCCCTTCCGCAGACCAAAGCGCTGATCGCCCACCGCGCTGCCGCCCTCGGCATCGAGATCCGCGAGGCGGCTTTCGAAGCGGGCGAGCTCCCCGAAGACCTGGACGTCTTCGGCGTGTTCGTGCAGTACCCGGGCGCGAGCGGACGGGTGTGGGATCCCTCGGAGGTCATCGCCGCCGCCCAGGCGAACGGCGCGCTGGCGGTCGTCGCCGCGGATCTCCTCGCTCTGACTCTGCTGCGATCGCCGGGCTCGCTCGGGGCGGACATCGCGGTCGGGACGACGCAGCGGTTCGGCGTGCCGATGGGCTTCGGCGGCCCCCACGCGGGGTACATGGCCGTGCGGTCGGGGCTCGAGCGACAGCTCCCCGGACGTCTCGTCGGCGTGTCCCAGGATGCGGCGGGCCACCCCGCCTATCGCTTGTCGCTGCAGACGCGGGAGCAGCACATCCGGCGGGAGAAGGCCACCAGCAACATCTGCACGGCACAGGTGCTCCTGGCGGTGATGGCCTCGATGTACGCGGTGTACCACGGTCCCGACGGGCTGCGTGCGATCGCGGCGAAGATCGCCACTGACGCCGGGCTGCTCCGGGAGTGGCTCGTCGAGGCGGGGAACGAGGTGCTCCACGAGCACTACTTCGACACCCTCGTCGTCCGGGTTCCCGGTCGTGCGGCAGAGGTACTGGACGCGGCGCGCGAACGCGGCTTCCAGCTGTGGTTCCGCGACAGCGACTCGGTCGGCATCTCGCTCGACGAGACCACGACCGTCTCCGACCTCCATGCGATCGCGCAGGTGTTCGGCGGTCCGTCGCAGCGCGCCTTCGCGTTCGTCTCCGGCTCGGGCGCGGCGTCCCACATCCCTGCGGGGCTCGTGCGTGAGGACGAGTACCTGACCCATCCCGTCTTCCACGTCCACCGGTCCGAGACGGCCATGATGCGTTACCTCGCCCAGCTCGCGGATCGCGACTACGCGCTGGATCGCGGAATGATCCCGCTCGGCTCGTGCACGATGAAGCTGAATGCCGCCACCGAGATGGCCGCCGTGTCCTGGCCCGAGTTTGCGCGGGTGCATCCGTTCGCCCCGGCCGACGACGTTGCGGGGTATCTCGTGATGATCGAGCAGCTCGAGGGGTGGCTCGCGGAGGTGACCGGCTACGACGCGGTGTCCCTGCAGCCCAATGCCGGCTCGCAGGGTGAGCTGGCAGGGCTCCTGGCGATCCGCGGCTATCACCATGCGAACGGCGACACGGAACGCACGGTGTGCTTGATCCCCTCGTCTGCCCACGGGACGAACGCTGCCTCCGCGGTTCTGGCGGGGATGCGCGTGGTCGTCGTGGCGTGCGACGAGGCGGGCAACGTCGACCTCGCCGACCTCCGCGAGAAGATCGCGGCGCATGCCGAGACGCTCGCCGCGCTCATGATCACGTATCCGTCCACCCACGGCGTATATGAGCAGGACGTCGTGGAGATCACCTCCGCCGTGCACGCGGCGGGCGGTCAGGTCTACGTCGATGGGGCGAACCTCAACGCGCTGTTGGGCTTCGCGCGCTTCGGCGATCTGGGCGGCGACGTCTCCCACCTCAACCTCCACAAGACGTTCGCGATCCCCCACGGCGGCGGCGGACCGGGCGTCGGCCCCGTTGCGGCCAAGGCGCACCTCGCGCCCTACCTGCCCTCGCACCCGCTGGCGCAGCGCGCCGAGCACGCGGGCGGCTTCGTCTTCGACGGCGGGCCGATCTCCGCGGCGCCGTACGGCTCTGCGTCGATCCTCCCGATCTCCTGGGCCTACGTGCGCATGATGGGGACGGCTGGGCTGCGTGAGGCGACCGGGGCGGCGGTCTTGGCGGCCAACTACGTCGCCCACCGGCTGAAGAACCACTATTCCGTGTTGTACGCAGGTGACGGCGACCTCGTCGCGCACGAGTGCATCCTCGATCTCCGCCCCCTCAAGGAGGAGACCGGGATCACCGTCGACGACGTGGCCAAACGCCTCATCGACTACGGATTCCACGCCCCGACCATGTCGTTCCCGGTCGCGGGGACTCTCATGGTGGAGCCGACCGAGTCCGAGGACCTCGGGGAGCTCGACCGGTTCGTGGAGGCGATGATCGCCATCCATGCCGAGGCTCGCCGCGTCCAGGCGGGAGAGTGGCCGGCCGACGACAATCCGCTCGTCGGCGCGCCCCACACGGCCGAATCGGTCATCGCCGGGGAGTGGCGCCACGCATACACCCGGGAGGAGGCGGTGTATCCGTTCCGGAGCCTGATCCGGACGAAGTACTGGCCGCCGGTACGCCGTATCGACAACGCGTACGGCGACCGCAACCTCGTCTGCGCCTGCCCACCGATCGAGGCCTTCGCCTGAGTGGAGTGGTCCGGATTCGGGTCAGAAGAGTCCGGGCCACCAGGCGGCCGCGAGGGGGTAGCCGATGAAGGCGATCACGTCGATGAGCGTGTGCGCGATGACGAGCGGCATCACGCGGCCCCACCGCTGATAGACCCATCCGAAGACGATGCCCATCGCGATGTTGCCGACGATCGCGCCGAACCCCTGGTACGCGTGGTACGCGCCCCGCAGGGCAGCCGTGGAGAGGATGATCGTCCAGGTGCTCCAGCCGAGCCGCCGGAGGCGGTCGAACAGGTAACCGATGAAGACGATCTCCTCCGTGAGACCGGCACGGACAGCGGCGAGCAGGAGCAGGGGGATCGTCCACCACGACGGGTCGAGCGGGGACGCATCCACCTGCACAGTGATCCCCATCGCCCGCCCTGCGGCGTAGAGCCCGAGGCCGGGGATCCCGATGACGGCGACCAGGAGCACTCCGCCGCCGAGGTTGCGGCCGAAATGGCGGAAGTCGAGGCCGATGCGCCGGAACGCGGAGCGTCCGGGCTCCCACAGGAAGTAGACCGCCAGCGCGATCGGAGCGAGCGCGAAGAACTGCCCGAGGAACTGGTACAGCACGTCCCAGAAGTCCTGAGCATTGGCACCCGGGTTCAGCGACGTCGACTGTTCACCGAGCGACTGCTCCCGCGTCAGCGCCTGCACCAGTGAGAGGACGGAGTAGAGCGCGGAGCGACCGACCGACAGCGCGAGGACGAGCGCGATCTCCCACCACAGTCGGGCTGAGGGTACGCGGACGGTGCTCTCGCTCATGCGTCTGTCGCCCCTTCCGCGTCGTCCTATCCGGCGATGCCCCGCTGCGCCGCCAGCTCTCGGAGGCCGTCCGCGAGCCGTCGCACGCCTTCCTCGAAGACGGCGTCGTCACCGTTGGTGCCGTACATCACTCGAATGTAGCCTTCCCCGGCCTGGGCGAACCAACTGCCGGGAGAGACGCCGAGAGCCTGGGTCGTCACCAGATGGCGGACGACCTCGACGGAGGTGCCGAGGGCGCGGACGTCGACCCAGTGGTAGAACCCGCCCTGGGGCATGCGGCAGACCACGCCGGGAATGCCCCGCAGGGCGTCGAACACGTGGCGGCGGCGGGCGTCGTAGCGGGCGAACCACTCGTCGGTGTAGGCGGGGTCCTCGTACGCGGCAGCGACGCCGTACTGCGCGAAGGTGTTGGTGGGTCCGACATAGTTGAACGTCGCGGTCTTGAGGATCGGCATGATCTCGGCCGGGGCGACGACGTAGCCCACCCGGAACCCGGTGAGCCCTAGGTCCTTCGAGGTTCCGAACACGGTGATCGTCCGTTCCCGCATCCCGGGGAGAGTCGCGAAGGTGACGTACTCGCGGTCGTCATAGACCTGACGCTCGAAGTCCTGATCGACCACGACGCCCAGATCGAACTCCTCGGCCAGCGCGGCGAGGGCCTCGAGGGTCTCCCGGCGGTACACCGTACCGGTTGGGTTGTTGGGGTTCGTGATGACGATGCAGCGCGTGCGGTCCGTGATCCGGGCACGCACCTCGTCGATGTCCAGTTCGAAGTCGTCGTCGGCGGAGGTCGGCACCTCGACGTTCACGGCACCGATCTGGTGCACGTCGTTGAAGTTCTCGCTGAAGCCGGGGCCGGTCGTCAGCACTTCGTCGCCCTGGTTGGGCCGCACGCAGATGCGGATCGCGAGGTACAGTCCGAAGGCCGAGCTCGGACAGACCATGAGCTCGGTGTCGGGGTCCACCTCCATGCCGTTGAAGTCGCGCAGCTTGGCCACGAGGGCGTCGCGCAGCCGGGGCTCGGCGTATCCGTTCGCGAGGGAGTAATGGGTCTTGCCCTCGTCGAGCGCGCGTTTGGTCGCCTCGATCACGTGCGAGGGAATGCAGGGATCCGGTGCGAACGGATCCGCGCCCATCATCATGATCTTGCGGCTCTCGTCGATGTCGGCGAAGAGGGAGAAGTCGGGGGAGGCGAGGGTTCGCCAGGAGTCATCGATGCGCATCAGGAACGTCGCCTTCGGGTCGGGGTGGGGGAGCTCGGCGCCGCATCGTCGAGTGCCAGGACGTGCCGGAGCGGGCTCTGGTCGGCCAGGCGTCCGATCGAGATCATCGCCTCGGAGTCCTCGATCCCCGGGATGGTCCAGACGTGCTCGATCAGGAGGCGCTGCAGGTCCGCGTGGTCGCGCACGCGGAAGCGGGCCATGAGGTCGTAGCGCGACGCGAGGACGAGCACCTCGGTGAGCGACGGGATCTTCCGGAGCTCAGTGATGACGTCGAGGGCGTCGGCCGACGCCGTCAGCTTGATGGGCATGACCACCAGCAGCGGATAGCCGAGCGCCGCCCAGTCGAGCTCGATCGTCCGACGCCGGATCACGTGGCCGCGCTCGAGCCGCGCGATCCGTTCCGCGACCGCGGGGGCGGACATTCCCACTTCGGCCGCGAGCGTGCGGATCGGCTGACGCGCATCCTCGTGCAGGTGCTGCAGGAGCTGCCGGTCCACGTCATCGAGGTCGAGGGGTTCGCGGTCCGGTTCGAGGATCTGGCGAAGGCCCGAAGCCTCGTCGGGTGTGCCCTCGCCAGGGCGGGGGTTCGCGGCGCCGCTCACGGCCGCTCGTCCCCGTCCGCGAAGCCGGCCGCGTCGAGTTCGCGCAGCACGTCGAGGGTGAACTGCACGTGCTGGAGGTAGTCCTCCACATAGCCGTGCTCGTCATATCCGTGCATGTTGCCTGCGGGGCGGAGCGTTCCGGTGGGGGAGATGATCGGTGCGCCGAGATGATCCAGGAAGATCGCGCCCGGTCCCGCTCCGGTCATGATGTCGTAGACGACCGGCTCATCCCCGAAAGCGCGCCGCGCGGCGCGCTGGACCGCGACGCCGAAGGCGGAGTCCACGGGGGAGTAGGCGGGCTCCATCTCGCGGATCAGCGATACCTGCATCTCCGGGACCCGCGCCTGAAGATGGCGGGTGACGGCGGCCAGGGCGGCGAGCGGCTTCATCCCCGGGACGAGGCTGAAGCGCACGCGCGCGGTGCACGAGGCCGGAATGCTCTGGCGGACGGCGTCGTCGAGATCGAAGCCGGAGAGGCTCATCGACGGCTCGTAGATGAATCGGGTGCGCAGTTCGTCCTCGGCCACGCGGGGATGCGGATCGACACCGGGCCGAGCGATCGAGTCGCCCGGCACCGCGATGTCCTGGGTCCGACGCCGCGCTTCGGCGTCCGGCCGGAGCGCCCCGTCGGCGAAGCCCTTGACGGCGATGCGCTGGTCGGGCGTCTGCAGCGATGCGATGGCGGCCATCATCTCCAGTGGAGCCGAGCGGAGAACGGACGCGTACGACGGATGCTGGTGGGCCGCCAGGAGGTCCAGGCGCAGCTCGATCTCGAGGGCGCCGCGGCAGCCGAATCCGATCGCGGGACGCCCGCTCTCCTCCCGCAGGTAGCTCTCCCAGAGGCAGGCATCGGATCGAAGGTCCGTTGCGTGGGCGGCGAGCACCTCGGCCAGCCCCGGGCTTCCGATCTCTTCGCACGGATCGGCGAGGTAGATGACGGAGTACGGCAACTCGCCGTCGCTTTCCTCGATCCACAACTCGAGCGAGATCAGCCGACCGGCCGCGTCGGCCTTGTCGTCGCACGCGCCGCGGGCGTACATCGCTCCGTCTCGGATCTCCGCCTCGAAGGGCCCCGAGGTCCAGCGTTCGGGATCGCCCGCGGGCTGGACGTCGTAGTGGTTGTAGAGCAGCAGCGTGCGCTCACTGCGGCCGGCACGAAACCCCACCACGACGGGGCCATAGCCGGGGATCTCATAGCGATCCACTCGGTCCATGAGCGGCCTCAGCCGCTCTTGCAGCCAGTCGGCCGCCTCTCCGATCGCAGCGAGGTCGCCCGCCACCGTCGGAATGCGGCACAGGGCCTGCCACTCGGCGACGATCTCGGCCGCGCGTGCCTGGATACGGGCGTCCCGACCGGCGACACCGGTCGGCATCACGCGCCCCGGGGGAGGGAGACCGGAGTGAGTTCGTACGGGTAGTCCGTGATCAGCTCATAGCCGTCCTCGGTGACCCGCACGATGTCCTCGAGCCGGACGCCGCCGAAGCCCTGGCGGTAGCAACCCGGCTCGATCGCGATGACGTCACCCGCCACGAGCACCGCATCGTTCTGGTTGAGGCTGGGCGCTTCGTGGACTTCGAGGCCGATTCCGTGCCCGAGGCTGTGGAAGTAGCCCTCATCGAGCACTTCGCCCGGCTTCTTGGAGAGTTGCGTGGGCTGCCCCGCCCTCTCGATCGGCTCGCACGAGATGCGGTGGAGCTCGGCGACCGGAAGACCTGGACGGATGGCCGCGAGCGTCGCGTCGAACGACTCCTTCACGATGCGGTAGTAGAAGGCGAGCTCCTCGTTGATCTCGCCCTTGACGAACGTCCGGGTCATGTCGGAGTTGCCGCCTGAGACCACGTCGCGGGGGCAGATGTCCACGGTCACGGGCTCGCCGGCGAAGATCTGACCCGAGCCGGCGTGGTGGCCGATGCAGGTCTGCGCCCCGTGGGCGACGATCATGCCGGCATCCTCGCAGCCGTTGCGGAGATAGGCGGCGCGGATGCCTTCCTTGAGCCACTCGCACGTGAGCGGCTCACCGTCCAGGAGCAGGCCTCCGTCGCTGCCGATCTCGGCGCGATCGAGTGAGGCGGCCACGAAAGAGACGCCGGCCTCGGCGGCCACCTGGGCCCGCCGGATCCCGGCCAGCTCTTCGGGGGTCTTCACTCTCCGACGCATGACGAACAGCTCACGGTCCACGCGGAGCTCGATCCCGTGCTCACGAAGATGGTCGGCGACCTCGAGGGGGAACGTCGGGGGCACCGAAGCGCTCGTGACCCCCGTGCGTCGGCACGCCTCGACGAGGGAGTTGAGTTCGGCCGTATCGGGATCCTGACCCGCCGCGCGGAGGTCGTCATACCCCAGTTCTTCCAGCGGGAAGACGGTCATCCCCTCGACCTCGCGCATGCGCGCGGCCTCCAACGACTTGATCGCGGTGTACCGACCACCGTGCGTCTCGATGTAGAGGAACGGGTCGTGCACCTCATGAGGGATCACGTGCCGCATGTCGGCCGATTCGGTGCTCGCGTACATCAGAACGGTGTCGTTGCTCACCGTGACTCCTTCCTCGACCGCCGGAACCGGCGATACGAAGGGAACCGTATCATCCTGCCGTCACATGTAAGGCACAGAAGCGGACGGAAGAGCGCTCTGAAAGGCGAGAGCACCGCCTCACCGAACAGAATCCGTCCACCTCCGCCTGCGATGTGACCATCGAGAAGCACCGAAGTTGTGCAGATTCGATCACTCCGGGTTCCATGCGTGGGGGAAATGCACAAGCGAGGGGTGGGGATTGTTGCCGCCTTGTAACGGTTTGTCGTCGGACGCGGTCCGCGGCGGCGACGCCGTTTATGGTCGATTCATTCACGTGACCGCAGCCCGGGCG
The DNA here is from genome assembly GCA_048594675.1 of Microbacterium sp. Lineage (GTDB taxonomy): Bacteria > Actinomycetota > Actinomycetes > Actinomycetales > Microbacteriaceae > Microbacterium. The sequence goes on from JBMDWQ010000018.1 coordinate 8,180, forward strand.
CTCGCCCGGTCGTCACGCACGACTGCGGCACGTTCGACTGCACATGGAGGAAAAATGTCGAGACGACGTTGGGGCCTTGCCGGCCTCGCGCTCGCATCCGTGGTGTCGCTGACCCTCGTCGGTTGCTCTCCGAGCGCCACCGACCCGGGCACGTCGCCGAGCGCGGGTGCCAGCGACGCGATCATCACCACGAACGGTAACGAGCCGCAGGCCCCGCTCATCACCTTCGGAACGACCGAGGTCGGCGGTGGAAAGATCCTGACGTCGATCTACGCAGGTCTGGTGAGCTACTCCGCCAACGGTGAGCCGGTCAACGAGGTCGCCGACTCCATCGAGAGCGACGACAACATCACCTGGACCGTCAAGGTCAAGGACGGCTGGACCTTCACCAACGGCGAGGCCATCACGGCCAAGACGTTCGTGGACACCTGGACGGCCGCCGCCAAGGACCCGGCCGGTGCGTACTGGTACACCAACGTCGAGGGCGTGAGCGAGAAGGGCGACACCGAGCCCACCGGGTTCGCCGTCGTCGACGAGAGCACGTTCACGGTCAAGCTCAAGCAGGCCGAGGCCGACTGGCCGCTGCGTCTCGGATACACCGCCTACATGCCGCTTCCCTCCGTCGCGTTCGAGGACATGAAGGCCTTCGGCGAGAACCCGATCGGCAACGGTCCGTACAAGCTCGAGGGCGAGGGTGCCTGGCGTCACGACGAAGGCATCAACCTCGTCAAGAACGAGGACTACAAGGGTGTCCGCGAGGTCAAGAACGCCGGCCTGAACATCGTGTTCTACACCTCGCTCGACGCCGCGTACGCCGACGCCCGCACGGGCAACCTCGATGTCCTCGACGCCGTTCCGGACACCTCGTTCGCCTCGTTCGAGACCGACTTCCCCGAGCGGAACGTCAACCAGCCCGCCGCGATCTACCAGGGCTTCAATATCCCGTTCTACCTCGACCACTTCGGCAACGACGACGAGGGCAAGCTCCGGCGCGCCGCCATCTCGATGTCGATCAACCGCGCGGAGATCACCGACAAGATCTTCCTCGGCACCCGCACCCCGGCCACCGACTTCACGTCGCCGGTCGTCGACGGCTGGACCGATGATCTGGCCGGTGCCGAGGTGCTCGCCTACAACCCCGAAGAGGCCAAGAAGCTGTGGGCCGAGGCGGATGCCATCTCGCCGTATGAGGGCACATTCACGATCGCGTACAACTCCGACGGCCCGCACCAGGCTTGGGTCGACGCGGTCGCCAACTCGATCTCGAACACGCTCGGCGTCAAGGCGGAGGGCCTGCCCTTCCCGACCTTCGCCGCGGCTCTCGACAAGCGCACCAGTGGCACGCTCGAAGGTGCGACCCGCGCCGGCTGGCAGGCGGACTATCCGTCGCAGTACAACTTCCTCTCGGCGCAGTACTCGACCGGTGGAAGCTCCAACTACGAGGGCTACTCGAGCAAGGACTTCGACGCCAAGCTCGCCGAGGCCACGTCGGCCGGCTCCCTGGAGGAGTCGACGGCGCTCTACAAGGAGGCGCAGGAGATCCTGATGAAGGACCTCCCCAGCGTCCCGCTCTGGTACCAGAACGCCGTGGGCGTGTGGGCCGAGGGCGTGCAGAACGTCGTGTTCGGGTGGGATTCCGTCCCGCTCTACCACGACATCACCAAGGGCTGATCCCTCACTGATGGCGTGAACCGGTGCCCGGAGTGCGCGACACCCCGGGCACCGGTTCCGTCATGTGAGGGCATATGCTCTTTGAGTCCATGTCCGCCGAGAACCGCCGAGAGTAGGAATCGTCGATGCTGTGGTTCATCGGTCGACGGCTGTTGCAGCTGATCCCCGTCTTCTTCGGGGCGACCTTCCTCATCTACTTCATGGTGTTCTCCCTCCCCGGGGACCCCATAGCCGCGCTGTTCGGCGAACGCCAGCCTTCGCAGGCCGCGATCGACGCGATCCGCGCGCAGTACAACCTCGACCAGCCCCTGATCGTGCAGTACTTCCTGTACATCGGCGACCTCCTGCAGGGTAACTGGGGGACGACCTTCTCCGGTCAGCCCGTCGCCGATGTGATGGCGCGGGCGTTCCCGATCACGGCACGACTGGCCATCCTGGCTCTGGCCATCGAGGCCGTTTTCGGAATCGTCATCGGGCTCATCGCGGGACTGCGCAAGGGCAAGATCTTCGACGCCAGCGTGCTCGTGATCAGCCTCCTGCTCATCTCGGTGCCGACGTTCGTCATCGGCTTCGTCCTGCAGCTCGTGGTCGGCGTGCAGCTCGGGTGGGCGCGTCCCACCGTGAGTCCGGCAGCCCCGTGGAACGAACTGGTCCTCCCCGCCATCGTGCTGGCCTCGGTGTCCTTCGCGTACATCGTGCGCCTCACCCGGTCGAGCGTCGCCGAGAACCTCTCCGCCGACTACGTCCGCACCGCGACGGCGAAGGGGCTCAGCCGCCCGCGCGTCGTCACGGTCCACGTGCTCCGTAACTCCCTCGTGCCCGTCGTGACATTCCTCGGCGTGGACCTCGGTGCGCTGATGGTCGGTGCGATCGTCACCGAGGGCATCTTCAACATCAACGGCGTCGGCGGAACCATCTACCGGGCGATCATCATCGGGGAAGGCCCGACGGTCGTCTCGTTCGTCGCGATCATGGTCGTCGTCATCATGATGGCGAACCTCTTGGTCGATCTCCTCTACGCCTGGCTCGACCCGAGGATCCGCTATGCCAAGTGATCACCGCCCCGCCCCGCAGAAGCACGTCGTCGCGCCGCTCGACGAGACGCCCATCGCGCCGATCGACGCCGTCGACGTCGATTCGAAACCCCGCACCGTCTGGGGCGATGCCTGGGAGTTGATGCGGCGTCGTCCGCTCTTCTGGGTGTCCTCCGTACTGATCGTCCTGATCCTCCTGGTCGCGATCTTCCCCGACTTCTTCGCGCCGTTCCCGCCGAGCTCGCAGTGCTTCCTCGCCAATGGCGACGGCGGTCCGCAGCCCGGCCACCCCTTCGGGTTCACGCGGCAGGGCTGCGACGTCTACTCCCGCGTCGTGCACGGCGCGCAGGCGTCGGTGCTGGTAGGGGTGCTCGCGACCCTCATCGTCACGATCTTCGGCGGCGTCGTGGGGGCGATCGCCGGGTACTACGGCGGGTGGCTCGACGCGATCCTCTCCCGCATCGGAGACGTGTTCTTCGCCATTCCGACGATCCTCGGCGCGATCGTGCTGATGTCGGTGTTCCCGGATCGGAACGCTCTCCTCGTCGCCGTCGTCATCGCGGTGTTCGCCTGGCCGCAGATCGCCAGGGTCATGCGCGGTGCGGTCCTCAGCGCCAAGCAGTCCGACTACGTCATCGCCTCGACCGCCGTCGGCGTCTCGCGCTTCCGCATCCTCGTGCGCCACGTCCTCCCCAACGCGGTGGCGCCCGCGATCGCGGTGGCGACCGTGTCGCTCGGCACGTACATCGTCGCCGAGGCCACCCTGTCGTTCCTGGGTCTCGGCTTCCCGCCGAGCGTCATGTCGTGGGGTAACGACATCGGACAGGCTCGTGTGTCGATCCTCACCAATCCGATGACGATGATCTATCCCGCTGCGGCGCTCTCTATAACGGTGCTGGCCTTCCTCATGCTGGGTGATGTCGTCCGAGATGCCCTCGATCCGAAGGAGCGTGCGCGCCGATGAGCGAGACGAATGCCAGCGCCCAGACCGTGTCGCCGCTGCTCGAGATCCGCGACCTGCACGTCAGCTTCACGACGAAGTCGGGCGTCGTTCCGGCTGTTCGCGGTGTCGACCTCACGATCTATCCGCGCCAATCGGTGGCGATCGTCGGCGAATCCGGATCGGGGAAGTCGACCACGGCACAAGCGATCATTCGGCTTCTTCCCGGCTCCGGAGAGGTGACGCAAGGGTCGATCATGTTCGGTGGCCGTGATCTGGCCACGCTCTCGCCGCGGGAGCTGCGGCACGTGCGAGGATCGCAGATCGGCTACGTGCCGCAAGACCCGATGTCGAACCTCAACCCGGTCCTGACGGTCGGTTATCAGGTGGAGGAAGCGGTCCGCAACAACGGCTCGGTGCGAGGCCGCAGGGCCGTGAAGGACCGCGCCATCGAGGTGCTGAACGAGGCCGGGCTCCCGAACGCCTCCGAGCGGATGCGGCAGTACCCGCACCAGTTCTCGGGAGGAATGCGCCAGCGCGCCCTCATCGGCATCGGGCTCGCCGCCCGTCCCCAGCTGCTCATCGCCGACGAGCCGACCTCGGCCCTCGACGTCACGGTGCAGCGGCAGATCCTCGACCACCTGGGGGAGCTCACGGAGGAGTTCGGCACGACCGTCCTCTTCATCACGCACGACCTGGGCCTTGCCGCCGAGCGTGCCGAGCACCTCGTCGTGATGTACCGGGGGCGCGTCGTCGAGTCGGGCCCATCGCAGGAGATCCTCGCGGCGCCGCAGCACCCCTATACGCAGCGACTCGTCTCGGCGGCGCCGAGCCTCGCCTCGCGCCGCATCCAGGCCGTCCGTCACCACGACGAGGTCGACGTCTTCGGCGCCGGGGAGGAGTTCCTCGAGCGGGCCCAGGTGCGCGAGGCCGAGGCGGAGTCCGCCGCGACGACCGGTTCGCAGAACCTCATCGAGGTCGTGGGTGCCCGGAAGGTCTACAAGGTCCGCACCGGCGGGCTGCGCGCGAAGGACGTCGTCGCTGTCGACGATGTCAGCTTCTCCGTCGCCAAGGGCACCACGACCGCGGTCGTCGGCGAGTCCGGATCGGGCAAGTCCACGCTCGCGCGGATGATCCTGCAACTCGAGCAGCCCACGAGCGGCTCGATCCTCTTCGACGGCAAAAAGCAGGAGCGTCTCAGCAAGCGCGAGATGCTCGCGTTCCGTCGCCGTGTGCAGCCGGTCTTCCAGGACCCCTACGGCACGCTCGACCCGCAGTACAACGTGGGGGACACGATCTCCGAGCCCTTGCGTGTGCATGGAGTCGGCGACCGAGCCAGTCAGCGCGCGCGGGTGCGGGAACTGCTGGATCAGGTGGCTCTGCCTGCCGCTGCTCGCGACCGGTACCCCAGTGAGCTCTCCGGAGGCCAGCGGCAGCGCGTCGCGATCGCTCGCGCCCTCGCGCTCAAGCCCGAGGTGCTCGTGCTCGACGAGGCGGTCTCCGCGCTCGACGTGCTCGTACAGGGTCAGATCCTGACGCTCCTGACCGAGTTGCAGACCGAGCTCGACCTCACCTACCTGTTCATCACGCACGACCTCGCCGTGGTGCGCCTGGTGGCCGACAACGTGTGCGTCATGCGCGCGGGGCGCCTGGTGGAGTCGGCGACGACCGACGAGGTGTTCGACCAGTCCCAGGATCCCTACACGCGAGAACTGCTCGCCGCGATCCCGGGTGCGGGCTTCGAGTTCGCCCAGTGACCGATCGACCAGAGGCGCGGTCGCCGCGCCCGACGGTGCTGCGCGCGACCTCGTCGCTCGTGGCGTTCTGGGCCGTCGTCGGCCTGGTGGTCCTCCTCATGGCCGATGCGGCGCTGCGCGGCAGCTTCGACTTCCTGCTTCGCTGGTCCGCCGTCGTGGCTCTCGTGGTCTGGGGCTTCTGGGTGCTGCTCTACCACTCGAGCATTCGGATCGAGCGGGATCACCTCGTCGTGGTCAATCTGCTGCGCGTACACCTGATCCCGTGGCGGCAGGTCCGGGCGATCGTTGAGAAACCCCAGATCAGAATCGAACTCGCTGACGGCACGCGACGGGACTGCTGGGGCGCGCCGTTCGCCTCCCGACCGGGTCTGCGGGGGCGCGAGACCGGTCCGAGCCAAGCCGTGCAGCTCTTGGAAAGCGCGAGGGAATCCGCCCCGGAATCCGGTGGCGCCCCGTCGTCGGGGTGGGACGTGCGGGCCCTCGCCGTGGGGTGCATTCTGCTCGCCCTGGCCCTCCTCGCGCTGATAATTGTGCGTCCGTGATGTAAAGATCATGAAACGACATGTTCAACACAGGGGTCCATTCCGTTCGACCTTTGTTACCGTTGACGAGGCTGCGGGGCAGCGAGCGCGAGGCAAGCGCTCGGTCGAATCCCCTCGCCGTGAGAAAGGACCCGACTCCGCGTGACGCTTTACCTCCTTCGTCGGGTCATCAACTACCTCATCCTGACGCTCGTGGCGACCTCGCTCGCCTACGTCCTGGCCAGTGTCGGACTGAACCCTGCTCGTCAGTTCGAACTGCGCAACCCTCCGGTGCCGAAAGAGACGGTCGATTCCATCCTCGATCGCCTGGGCGTCAACCGTGAGGTCCCGCTCATCGTCCGTCTGGGACGGTGGCTCTACAACCTCTTCACTCAGGGCTCCCTCGGGCTCACCGTCGGCAACCAGCCAGTCATCGACCAGATCTGGGTGCGCGCCGGCGTCAGCCTGCAGCTTCTGCTGATCGGTTCGCTCATCGGCGCGATCCTCGGCGTCATCCTCGGCGTCTGGGGAGCGGTGCGGCAGTACCGGATGAGCGACCGCATCGTGACGATCGTGTCGTACCTGGTCTTCGCCACGCCGACCGTCGTCATGGCGATCCTGCTGATGATCCTGGCGACGAACTTCAACCAGCTCGTCGGGTCACAAGTCATCCGGTTCAGCGGTCAGTACTCCCCGGGCATACCCGATGAGTTCTGGCCACAACTGGGAGACCGCCTCTCCCACCTCCTTCTGCCGACACTCGTGCTGATCCTCGCCGCGGCGGCCTCGTACAGCCGCTATCAGCGCAACGCCATGCTCGACGTCCTCGGCGCGGACTACATCCGCACGGCGCGCTCGAAGGGGCGCACCCGCGGCTCGGCACTCGTGCGTCACGGCGTGCGTGTCGCGCTGATCCCGATGTCGACCTTCTTTGCGTACAGCTTCGGAACGCTCGTCGCCGGCTCCACCATGCTCGAAGTCATCTTCAGCTGGCACGGAATGGGGGAGTGGGCCATCCAGGCCGTGCGGCAGGAGGACATCAACGCCCTCGCCGGTTCCACCATGTTCGTCGCGGTACTCATCCTGTGCTCGTCGACGCTGTCCGAAGTGCTGTACGCAGCCCTGGACCCGAGAGTGAGGCGCTGACGTGTCGTTCTCCCCCCAACAAGTCGAGCAGAGCCAGGAGCTCATCGAGGTCCGGCGCCCGCTTTCTCGCGCTCGCGTGGTGTGGCGCCGGCTCCGCTCGTCCAAGCAGTTCTGGATCGGCGGCGTGGTCCTCACCGCAATCGTCCTCTGGGCGATCTTCGGACCCATGCTGTGGCCGATCAGCCACACCGAGCGCGACTACTTCGCCCTCAACCAGGCGCCGAGCCTGGCGCACCCGTTCGGCACCGACACACTGGGGTACGACATCTTCGCCCGAGTGATGGCGGGTCTTCGCATCTCGCTCATCGTGGGGTTCGTCGCGGGCCTTCTCGCCACGGCCATCGCGGCGATCGTCGGGTCGATCGCCGGCTACCTGGGCGGCTGGGCGGACAAGGTCATCGCCTGGTTCATCGATCTGCTGCTGGTGCTGCCGTCGTTCTTCATCCTCGTGCTGCTGTGGCCGTTCTTCCGCAGCGCCAGCTGGATCGTCATGACCTTCTTCCTCGCGCTGTTCGGCTGGATGATCATGGGCCAGGTCATCCGCTCACAGACGCGATCACTGCGCGAGCGCGAATTCGTCAAGGCGGCCCGCTACATGGGCTTCGGGTCCTGGTCGGTCGTCACGCGTCACATCGTCCCCAACGTCGCGTCGCTGCTCATCATCGACGCGGCCCTCGGGGTCGGTGCCATGATCCTCGCCGAGACGAGCCTCAGCTACTTCGGCTTCGGCGTCCCGGCGCCCGACGTATCGCTCGGTGTGCTCATCGCCGACGGCAACACCGCGGCAGCGACCCGTCCGTGGCTGTTCGCCTTCCCCGCCAGCGTCCTCGTGCTGCTGCTGCTGAGCCTGAGCCTGCTCGGCGACGCCCTTCGTGACGCCATCGATCCGACCTCGGGAGTCAACCGTGGCTGAAAACTCCAACACTCCGCTCCTGGAGGTCAAGAACCTCACGGTGACCTTCCCGCAACGCGACGGGTCTCCCGTGCGCGCCGTGCGCGACGTCAGCTACACGATCCACGAGGGGGAGTTCCTCGGAATCGTCGGCGAGTCCGGTTCCGGAAAGTCGGTGTCGTCGCTGGCGATCATGGGCCTTCTTCCCGACACCGCTCAGATCGAGGGAGAGATTCTCTTCCGCGGCAAGAACCTGCTCGAGCTCGACGACCGTCGGTTCTCGAAGATCCGTGGCTCCGAGCTCGCGATCATCTTCCAAGACCCGCTCTCCGCCCTTACTCCCGTCTATACGGTGGGTGACCAGATCGCCGAAGGGCTGCGGTTGCACGACCGTCGCCTGAGCGCGCAGGCGGCTCAGAAGAGGGCCATCGAGCTGCTGAAGATCGTCGGGATCCCCGACCCCGAACGCCGTGTGCGGGCGTTCCCTCACGAGTTCTCCGGCGGAATGCGGCAGCGAGCGATGATTGCGATCGCGATCGCGAACAATCCGCGCCTCATCATCGCCGATGAACCGACGACGGCGCTCGACGTCACGATCCAGGCGCAGATCATGGAAGTGCTCGAGGAGGCCAAGCGTCTCACGGGTGCTGCGGTGTCCCTCATCACGCATGACCTCGGCGTCGTGGCCGGTCACGCCGACCGTGTGGGCGTCATGTACGCGGGCAAGCTCGTCGAGATCGCCGATGTCGACACGCTCTTCAGCCAGCCGGCAATGCCCTACACGGTGGGCCTCCTGCGCTCCGTGCCCAACATCCGCACCGCCGGGACTGAGCGCCTCGTGCCGCTGGAAGGCCGCCCGCCGCAGTTGTCCGCGCTCCCACAGGGATGCCCGTTCGCCGACCGCTGTCCCGCCGCGATCGCCGTGTGTCGTGAGGTCGAGCCCGAGCTCGTTCACCCCACGGGCGTCGAAGGCCACCAGGCCGCGTGCCACCGCGCCGGCGAGATCGCGGCAGGCACGCTTCCCCGCGCCGAGATCTTCCCGCGGCCGCCGGCACTGCCCGAGTCCGTCAAGGCGGAGACGAGCGACGAGCCCATCGTCGAGGTCGACGACCTCGTCAAGCACTTCCCGCTCACCCGCGGAGGGGTCTTCCGTCGGCAGGTCGGAACCGTCCGCGCCGTGGATGGTGTGTCCTTCGACCTCAAGCCGGGCCGCGTGCTGGCGCTGGTCGGGGAGTCGGGGTGTGGGAAGACCACGACGATCCTCGAACTCATGGAGCTGACGGCACCGCAGGGTGGCGACATCCGCTTCGAGGGACGTGACGTCAGCGGTCTCACCGCATCCAGCCGTCGAGCGCTGCGCAAGGACATCCAGATCGTCTTCCAGGACCCCGCCGCCGCCGTCGATCCGCGCCTGCCCGTCAGCGAAGTGATCGCCGAGCCACTGCTGGCGCACAAGGTCCCGCCTCGTCAGCGGGAGGCCCGAGTGATGGAGCTGCTGAATCTCGTGGGGCTCGACCCCGCCATGGCCGACCGCTATCCGCACGAGTTCTCCGGAGGGCAGCGGCAGCGCATCGGGATCGCGCGTGCCCTTGCGACCAATCCGAAGGTGCTCGTCCTCGACGAGCCGGTCTCCGCTCTGGACGTGTCGATCCAGGCCGGCATCATCAACCTCCTGCAGGATCTGCGCGACCGGTTGGGGCTCTCGATGATCTTCGTCGCGCACGACCTCGCCGTCGTGCGCCAGCTGGCCGACGACGTGGCGGTCATGTACCTGGGGCGCGTGATCGAGGCCGGGCCGATCGCGGAGGTCTTCATGAATCCGCGGCACCCCTACACGCAGGCCCTCATGTCGGCGGCGCCGATCCCGGACCCCCGGATCGAGCGCACCCGCGAACGGGTCCTGCTCGACGGGGACCTCCCCAGCCCGGCCGTCCAGATCGACGGTTGCCGCTTCCGCACGCGATGCCCGCTCTACAAGATCCTGGACGAGGCGTCGCAGCAGAAGTGTCGTACCGAGTACCCCGCTTTCGACGTGCGCGGCGATGTCGAGATAGCCTGCCACCACGTCGACAAGAACACCCTCGTCGCGGTCTGACGAGGATTCACAGACTTCCGTCGCGTGCGACGGGACACCAGAGAGGAAAAACGCACATGAACCGCAAGACAGCAGTTGCGGCCCTCGCCGTGCTCAGTGCCGGAGCGCTCTTGCTCTCGGCCTGCGCCGGCGGAGGGACGCCGACCAACACGTCTCCTGCGCCGTCCGAGCAGCCCACCTTGGCGACCGTCGCCTACGAGCAGGTGCCGGGTTCGGACGTGAAGCAGGGCGGCACGCTCAACCTGTCGATCCTGAGCACGCCGACCGACGAGGGTAACTGGAACCCCAACCACGCCAAGGCCGCCAACGTCGAGGTGCAAAACCTCCTCGCCCCGACGCTCGGCAACCTCGGCGAGGTGACCGAGGACGGCAAGGTCGTCGCGAACCCGAACTACGCCACGTCGGTCGAGCTCACCAGTGAGTCGCCGCAGGTCGTCACGGTAAAGCTGAACGACAAGGCGGTCTGGGAAGACGGCTCGCCGATCACGGCCGACGACTGGAAGGCCACGATCGACTCCGCCGGTAACACCGACGACGGCTACGAGGTCATCCCGTCCTCCGTCTTCGCGCAGATCGACAAGGTCGAGGTCGTCAGTGACGCCGAGTTCACGGTGAGCTTCAAGGCGACCTTCGCCGACTGGGCCAACCTCATGCTCGTCCCCGTCATCCCGGCTTCGATCGCCAACGACAAGGACGCGTTCAACACCGGCTACACCAACAAGCCGATCCCGACGGCGGGCCCGTACAAGCTCGACAAGGTCGACAACGACGCCGCCATCTACACGATGGTCCCGAACCCCAACTGGTGGGGCGAGGACAAGCCCAAGCTCGACTCGATCACGTGGAAGCGCATCGCGCAGGAGGCTCTGCCCCAGTCGTTCGCGAACGACGAGATCGACTACCTCGAGATCCAGACCCCGGACGCTCTGGCCACGGCTGAGTCGAAGGCGGGCGCGGTCATCCAGCGCTCGGGTGGTCTGACGTGGTCGCACCTGACGTTCAACGGCAAGTCGGCTCCGTTCGACGACGCCAACGTCCGCAAGGCCGTCGCCTCGGCGATCGACCGCGAGCTCATCGCGCAGGTGGCCAACACCCCGCTCGGCGCGCCGGCTGCCACGTTGGGCGACTGGATCTTCATGCCCGGCCAGGACGGCTACATCGACGCGTTCGGTGAGAAGTACCAGCGCAGCGAGGAGAAGGTCAAGGAGTACCTCGAGGCTTCGGGCTACACCAAGAACGGCCAGAACTGGGAGAAGGACGGCAAGAAGCTGACCTTCGCGATCATCGTTCCCGCCGGCACGCAGTCGAACATCAACCGTGCCCTGGGTGTTCAGGACGCGCTGAAGGAGTTCGGCATCGAGGTCACGATCGACGAGGCGCCTGCCGAGGACTACTTCGTCAACATCTCCGACGGCAAGTACCAGGCCGCCACCTTCGGCTGGCAGGGCACCCCGTTCCCGATCTCGTCGTCCGAGACGATCTACTACCCGGAGCAGGAGTTCGGCGACCAGAACGGTCAGAACTACTCCTTCTTCACGGACGACCGTCTCAAGCCGCTGTTCGACAAGGCGAACGCTGAGCTCGACCCGGCCGCGCGTATCAAGATCGCGAACGAGATCAGCGGTGTGCTCGCGGACTACCTGCCGAGCATCCCGATCTACCCCTACCCGGAGGTCGCTGCGACCGACGAGGGCCTGGTCAACTTCGGCAAGGCGACGTTCAAGTCGACCGACTGGTCGATCGTGGGCTACAAGGGCTGATCCCCTTCGCACCCGAACGGGGCGGGATTCTTCGGAATCCCGCCCCGTTCCGCGTCCCGTCCGGACCCACGATCGGCGGATCGCGCGGCCCCGGGCGCCGCACAGGGTATCCTGGAACGTCGGCCGCGCGCGGATCTGCTGCGCGGGCTCTCCGACATCGACCTCATCGACACCCTCCGCAAGGACCACCTCTATGGCGCATGCCCTCCGTCCGGATCTCCGAAACGTCGCGATCGTCGCACACGTCGACCACGGCAAGACGACGCTCGTCGATGCGATGCTGCGCCAGACAGGCTCTTTCGGCGAGCACGCGCACGTCGAGGAGCGGGCGATGGACTCGAACGACCTGGAGCGTGAGAAGGGGATCACGATCCTCGCCAAGAACACCGCGATCACCTACAACGGCGCGCACACCGACGTGCCCGTCACGATCAACGTGATCGACACCCCGGGCCACGCCGACTTCGGTGGCGAGGTCGAGCGCGGGCTGTCGATGGTCGACGGTGTCGTCCTTCTCGTCGATGCCAGCGAGGGGCCTCTGCCGCAGACGCGATTCGTCCTGCGCAAGGCGCTGGAGGCGAAGCTTCCCGTCATCCTGCTCGTCAACAAGACCGATCGCCCCGATGCGCGGATCGCCGAGGTCGAGGAAGAGGCGCACGATCTCCTGCTGGGTCTCGCGTCCGACCTCGTCGATGACGTTCCCGACCTCGACGTCGACGCCCTCCTGGACGTGCCGATCGTCTACGCCTCCGGCCGCGCCGGCGCTGCGTCGCGCAATCGCCCCGAGAACGGGTCGTTGCCCGACAACGACGATCTCGAGCCGCTGTTCGAGGCGATCCTCGCCCACGTTCCGGCACCCTCCTACGACGATGAGGCCCCGCTGCAGGCGTGGGTGACCAACCTCGACTCCTCACCCTTCCTGGGTCGTCTCGCGCTCCTGCGCGTCTTCAACGGCACGCTCAAGAAGGGTCAGACGGTCGCGTGGGTGCGTCATGACGGGTCCCACACCACCGCGCGGATCACTGAGCTCCTGAAGACCCGCGCGCTCGAGCGTTACCCGGCCGAGTCGGCCGGGCCCGGCGACATCGTCGCCATCGCCGGCATCGAGGAGATCACGATCGGCGAGACGATCGCCGATCCCGAGGATGTCCGACCGCTTCCCGCGATCACGGTCGACGACCCGGCCATCTCGATGACGATCGGCACCAACACCTCGCCGCTCGTGGGCAAGGTCAAGGGTCACAAGCTCACCGCGCGAATGGTGAAGGACCGCCTTGACCGCGAGCTGATCGGAAACGTGTCGCTCAAGGTCGTCGACATCGGACGTCCGGATGCGTGGGAGGTGCAGGGTCGCGGCGAGCTCGCGCTCGCGATCCTCGTCGAGAACATGCGACGCGAGGGCTTCGAGCTCACCGTCGGCAAGCCGCAGGTGGTCACCAAGAAGATCGACGGAAAGACGTATGAGCCCTTCGAGCACCTGACGATCGATGCTCCGGAGGAGTATCTCGGCGCGATCACCCAGCTCCTGGCGACGCGCAAGGGCCGCATGGAGACGATGACGAACCACGGCACCGGGTGGGTCCGGATGGAGTTCGTCGTCCCCTCGCGGGGGCTGATCGGCTTCCGTACCGAGTTCCTCACCACGACCCGCGGCACCGGCATCGCCAACGCGATCTCGCACGGCTACGAACCGTGGGCCGGTCACATCTCCACCCGTCAGAACGGGTCGATCGTCGCCGACCGCTCCGGCGTCGTCACTCCGTTCGCGATCATCGCCCTGCAAGAGCGCATGTCGTTCTTCGTCCAGCCGACCGAAGAGGTCTACGAGGGCATGGTCATCGGCGAGAACTCGCGCGCCGACGACATGGATGTGAACATCACGAAGGAGAAGAAGCTGACGAACATGCGCTCGTCGACGGCCGACTCCTTCGAGTCGATGACGCCACCGCGAACGCTGTCGCTGGAGGAGTCGTTGGAGTTCGCGCGCGATGACGAGTGCGTCGAGGTGACGCCGGAGAAGGTACGAATCCGAAAGGTCGTGCTTGACGCGACCGAGCGTGGTCGTGCCGCCGCGCGGCTCAAGCGCCAGGACGCGAACGCCTGATCCCACGTGCGGCCCCCGCCGTCGCCATGGCGTCGTCGCTCAGCGCCGGATGACCCGATCGACGGCCTTGCCGCGAGCGAGTTCATCGACGACCTTGTCCAGCAGGCGGATGTTCCGCAGGAGTGGGTCCTCGATCTCCTCGACACGCACGCCGCACACGACCCCGGTGATCGACGCGATCGTCGCCGGCGGCCTCGCGTCCTCGAAGAAGACCCGGAACGTCGACTGGGCATCGAGGTGCCGGTGGATCTCCTCATCGTCGAGGCCGGTGATCCACCGGAGCACTTCATCCAGCTCGGCGCGGGTGCGCCCCTTCCGTTCGACCTTGGCCACGTAGAGCGGATACACCGACGCCAAAGTCATGCGCTCGATGCGACTGTTCATGAGGGCAGTCTGCCGTCAGCGCACTTCGGACACCAGCACCGCGGTGGTGTCGCGCTCCCGCGCCTCGAACACGTGCGGGGCGTCACCGCGATATCGCATGTAGTCGCCCGGATGGAGTACGACGGGTTCGCCGGCGGGGCCCACCGAGGCGCTGCCGCTGATCAGGACGACGTGCTCCGTGGTTCCCGATGAGTGGGGGAGCGAACGGCGGGGCTCTCCCGGCTGTGCTCGGAGGAGGTAGAGGTCGCTACGCGCGTGCGGAGCGCCGGCAGCGAGGAGGAACGCCTCGTAGGGGGCGTCGCTCGCGCGGATGCCCGGTCGGTCCGCTGCCCGCACGACGTGGGTCTGCGCGCCGGGGGCGTCGACGAAGACCGAGAAAGGCACGTCGAGGGCCGTGGCGATCGCCCAGAGCGTCTCGACGCTGGGGTTCCCGGTGCCGGACTCCAGCTGTGACACGGTGGCCTTGGCCACCCCCGCCCGGCGCGCGAGCTCTGCTGCACCCAGCCCGGCGCGCTCCCGTTCTCGCCGGAGGGCGCGAGCGATCCGCGCGCCGAGGGTTGCTGCCTGGTTTCCCTCGGCGTCGTCCGTGGCTGTTTCGTCCATGCGTTCATTATGGCGAACGATCGGATGATTTGACGAACACTTCCGGACCGAGCATCATGCTGACCATGCCTTCGTCCTCCCCGCCGGCCGATTCCGACGTGCGCCGCGCGCGTCGGGAGGCGGCCGGCGTCGCGATCGCGACCAGCGCGTACGGCATCTCGTTCGGAGCGCTGTCGGTCGCGTCGGGACTCGATGTCTGGCAGACCTGCGTCCTGAGCCTTCTGATGTTCACGGGCGGATCGCAGTTCGCCTTCGTCGGTGTGATCTCTGCGGGCGGACTCGCTGCGGCACCGGCGGCGATCGCCTCGGCCGGCCTCCTTGGCGCGCGCAACATCGCGTATGGGCTGCGGATGTCGCCGGTGATCGGGCCGGGCCCCGTGCGACGCGCCGCCGCCGCCCACGTCACGATCGATGAGTCGACGGCGGTGGCGTTGGCCCAATCGACGCCGCGTGCGCGCGTGGTCGGATTCTGGGTGACGGGCATCGGCATCTGGATCGGTTGGAATCTGTCGACCCTCGCGGGCGCCCTTCTGGGGGATGTGCTCGGGGATCCCCGGACGTATGGACTGGATGCCGCGGCGGCGGCGGCGTTCCTCGCTCTCCTGTGGCCTCGACTCCGGCGACGTCAGGCCGTTGCCGTCGGCATCGCCGCCGCGGTCGTGGCCACGGCGCTGACGCCCCTCGTGATGCCGGGTCTCCCCGTGCTCGTGGCGGCGGGAGTCGCCGTCGTCGTCGGCTGGCTCAATTGGTTCGGCAACGGTCGTGCCGACGGGACCCCGGCCGGGGGGAGGGCCTCGTGACGATGTGGACGGCCGTACTCGTGGCCGCGATCCTGTGCGTGGCGCTGAAGGGCATCGGGTATCTGGTGCCGGCCCGGTGGTTCGATGCTCCCGCGCCCTCCCGGATCACCGACCTTCTCACTGTCGCGTTGCTCTCGGCGCTCGTGGTCGTGCAAGCCCTCGGTCTCGGACAGAGCATCGTGGTGGATGCGCGGGTCCCGGCACTCTTTGTGGCCGGAGGGCTGCTGGCGATGCGCGCTCCTTTCCTGGTCGTCGTGGTGGCGGCTGCGACTGTGGCGGCGGGACTGCGGGCCATCGGCTGGGCGGCGTGATCTCCTGCGCCGACGCCTAGACTGACCGGGTGAGTATGCGTGTGTCCCGCTGGGGGTCCTGGATCGTGGCCCTCGTCGTCGGCATCGTCTTCGGCGTCGCCGGGACGATTGGGCAAGGCTCGATGTGGGGCAGCGTGCCGATCGGCCTCATCGTGGCCCTCATCGGCACGACGGCGATCCTCCTCGGGGTTCGACTGCTCACCGGTGACCGATGGGCCGCGCTGGCGACCGGAATGGGCGCGATGATCGCGACCCTCGTCTTCTCGGGACGGGGCCCTGGGGGATCCGTGGTGGTTCCGGCGCCGGCCGAGGGTGCCCTGTCCACGGGCATCATCTGGACGATCGGGGTGCCGATCGTCGTCGCCCTGGTCGTGGCCTGGCCGTCGCGCGCCGCCTTGCGCCCGCGGGACTGACCTCGCCCGCGCTGCAGAGCGAGAGCGGCGGGAGAGGCCGGACGCGCCCCCGCGGCATGGGCCGACCGTCGATGCTGACGAACTAGACTTGAGGCGTGACGTATGTGATCGCCCTGCCCTGCGTGGATGTGAAGGACCGTGCGTGCATCGACGAGTGTCCCGTCGACTGCATCTACGAGGGTGAGCGTTCCTTGTACATCCACCCCGACGAGTGCGTGGATTGCGGCGCATGCGAGCCGGTGTGTCCCGTCGAGGCGATCTACTACGAGGACGACCTGCCCGAGGAGTGGCAGGACTACTACACCGCCAACGTCGAGTTCTTCGAGGACATCGGATCTCCCGGCGGCGCGGCCAAGGTGGGCGTGATCGCCAAGGACCATCCCGTCATCTCTGCCCTCCCGCCCCAGTCGCACTGATGGGCGTCGCAGATCTCGACGAGTATCCCTGGGACGCTGTCGCCCCGTTCGCCGCACGTGCCCGTTCGCATCCGGATGGCATCGTCGACCTGTCGATCGGCTCGCCCGTCGACCCCACCCCGGAACTGGTCGCCCGCGCGCTGCGAGAGGCCACCGACGCCCACGCCTACCCGCAGACGACCGGTACCCCGGCTCTGCGCGAGGCGATCGTCGACTGGTATGCCCGGCGCCGGGGTGTTCCAGGACTGACTCCGGCGCAGGTTCTCCCCACTGTCGGCTCGAAGGAGCTCGTCGCGCTGCTGCCGCTCCTGCTCGGCCTCGGGTCGGGCGACACCGTCGTGCATCCCCGCGCGGCCTATCCGACCTACGCGGTCGGAGCGAAGCTGGTGGGGGCGCGCACCGTCGCGTCCGATGATCCGGGCGAGTGGCCCGAGGGAACGAGACTCGTCTGGGTCAACTCACCCGGAAACCCCGACGGGCGCGTGCTCGGGGTCGACGAACTGCGTGTCGCCGCCGCGCGTGCGCGCGAGCTCGGAGCCGTACTCGCATCGGACGAGTGCTACGCCGAGCTGGGCTGGGACGGCCCGTGGGCGCGGGAGCGGGTGCCGAGCGTGCTCGATCCGGCCGTCACGGATGGGGACCTGACTGGCCTGCTGTCGGTCTACTCCCTCAGCAAGCAGTCGAACCTCGCCGGCTATCGTGCCGCGTTCCTCGGCGGCGACGATTCCCTGGTGTCCCGCCTGCTCACCGCACGCAAGCATCTCGGCCTCATGCTTCCGGCGCCCGTGCAGGCGGCGATGACTGCGGCGCTGGCCGACGACGTGCACGTCGCCCGGCAGAAGGAGCTGTACCGAGGGCGGCGGAACGTTCTGAAGCACGCTCTGGAAGCGGCCGGATTCCGCATCGATCACAGCGAGGGCGGTCTCTACCTCTGGGCGACGGCGGGCAAAGACGCCTGGGAATCGCTCGGCGCTCTCGCCGATCGGGGGATCCTGGCCGGCCCCGGTCACTTCTACGGAACCCACTTCCCGGATCACGTGCGTTTCTCCCTCACCGCGAGCGACGAGCGGATCGAGGCTGCGGCGCGACGCCTGCATGCTTAGAGGAATCCTCTCGTGCGGCGGCCGTTCCTTTGGTGACGATCTGAGTAGGCCACAGAGCCCACTAGGCTGTAATGACGCCCAGTTCGACCGCAAGGAGGCTTCGTGAGCGAGTCGGGAACCCCCCAGCAGGCCACCGTCACCATCGGTGACCGCACCGCCGAACTCCCCGTCCTGACGGGAACCGAGGGCACTCCGGCCGTCGACTTCTCGACGTTCACGAGACAGACCGGTCATACAGCCCTGGACTACGGGTTCGTCAACACGGCCGCCACCAAGTCGGCGATCACCTTCATCGACGGCGACGAGGGGATCCTGCGCTACCGCGGCTACCCGATCGAGCAGCTCGCTCAGAACAGCACCTACCTCGAAGTGGCGTGGCTCCTCCTCTACGGCGATCTCCCCACGGCCGACCAGCTCGCCGAGTGGGACGAGAAGATCCGTCGGCACACACTGCTTCACGAAGACCTCAAGCGGTTCTTCTCCGCACTCCCGCACACCGCGCACCCCATGTCGATGCTCTCCGCGGCCACCGCGGCCCTCTCGACCTATTACGAAGGCCAGTCCGACCCGAACGATCCCGACCACGTCGAGCTCAACACGATCCGGCTGCTCGCAAAGCTCCCGGTCATCGCCGCCTACGCGCACAAGAAGAGCATCGGTCAGGCCTTCCTGTACCCGGACAACTCGTTGAGCTTCGTCGACAACTTCCTCAAGCTGAACTTCGGCGTGCTTGCCGAGATCTACGACGTCAATCCCGTGACCTCCCGCGCGCTCGAGCGTCTGCTGATCCTGCACGAGGACCACGAGCAGAACGCCTCCACCTCGACGGTGCGATTGGTGGGGTCGACGGGCGCCAATCAGTTCTCCTCGGTGTCGGCCGGCATCAATGCGTTGTACGGGCCCCTCCACGGCGGTGCGAACGAGGCTGTGCTCGACATGCTGGCGCGCATCCGCGATTCCGGCGAGACCGTGCAGCGTTTCGTTGAGCGAGTCAAGAACAAGGAAGACGGTGTCAAGCTCATGGGCTTCGGGCACCGCGTCTACAAGAACTACGATCCGCGCGCGAAGCTCGTCAAGGAGTCGGCCGACGAGGTGCTGGCCGAACTCGGCGTGCACGATCCCCTGCTGGATCTGGCGAAGGAGCTCGAGGAGATCGCGCTCAACGACGACTACTTCAAAGAGCGCCGCCTCTACCCGAACGTGGACTTCTACACGGGCGTCATCTACAAGGCGATGGGATTTCCCACCCGGATGTTCACCGTCTTGTTCGCGATCGGTCGGCTGCCGGGCTGGCTCGCCCACTGGCGTGAGATGCAGTTGGACCCGCAGACCAAGATCGGCCGCCCGCAGCAGCTGTACACCGGCTCCGCCGCGAGGAACTACCCCGGTCTCGGCTGAAACCGCCTCCCGCCGGCGGCGGGGGATCGGCGTTCGTGACCCGGAGCTGCACGGCCGGATGACGCGAGTGACGCTGTCCGCAGCGGCGCGGTAGGGTGAGCGCATGGGACCCGACGATCTCCCCGATATCGACGTCATCGACCCGGGCGTGGGGGATCCCGTCGCCGGGATCGCCGGCGGAATGGCCGGGCTCATGGGCCTGTTCGCCTTCATCGCCGTCGGCGTCATCGTGTTCGGCGTCTTCGTCGCCGTACGCAAGTACCGCATCCTCAAGGACGCGGGCATCGACCCGCTCGCCGTGGACGCGGAGATTGCGGCGAAGGTGATCAAGAGCGGCGCACTGGCCCCGTCGGCCGCGGCCGCGCCGATCAAGACCCTGGAGGAGCGGCTGCGCGAGCTCGACGACCTCCTCGCTCGCGGTGTGATCACCGAGGCCGAGCATCGTGACGCCCGCGCCGCCGCGCTTCGAGGCTGAGCTCAGCTCGACGTCGCGCGCGCGATGACCTCGGCCGCGTAGTCGGGCACGTAGTTCTGGAGCTCGCGCGGCGGACGTTCGTAGCCTCCCGGCGCGGGACGTTCGGGGATCTCAATGGGCTCGCGCTCCACCTGCCGGTAAGGGATCTGCGAGAGCAGATGGTGGATCATGTTGAGACGGCCCCGACGCTTGTCCTCGTTGTCGACCTCGTGCCAGGGGGACTCGGGGATGTCGGTGTGCACGAACATCGTGTCCTTCGCGCGCGAGTAGTCCTCCCACTTCGTGATCGACAGGACGTCGTTGGGGGAGAGCTTCCAGCGCCGCATCGGGTCGTCGTTGCGCGAGCGGAACCGCGCCTCCTGCTCGACGTCAGACACACTGAACCAGTACTTCAGGAGGAGGATCCCGTCTTCGACCAGCATGCGCTCGAAGATCGGCGTCTGGTGGAGGAAGCGGTGATACTCCGCGTTGGTGCAGTACCCCATGACGTGCTCCACGCCGGCGCGGTTGTACCACGACCGGTCCATCAGGACGATCTCTCCCGCGGCCGGCAGGTGAGCGATGTAGCGCTGGAAGTACCACTGTGACTTCTCGCGCTCGGTGGGCGTCGGCAGGGCGACCACGCGCGTGACGCGGGGGTTGAGGTACTGGGATACCCGGCTGATCGTCGAACCCTTGCCCGCAGCGTCGCGGCCCTCGAAGATCACGACGATGCGGGCGCCCGTCGCCTGCACCCACGCCTGCATGTCGACCAGCTGTGCTTGCAGCGCTTTGAGCTCGCGTTCGTAGATCTTCTTCGGCACCCGTGTCGTCATGGCACGAGCCTAGGCCGTCGCGTCACCGCGTGGGGTTCGGAGCGGTCAGGCGTGGAGCGCCTCATTGAGCGTCACGCCGACGCCCGCGCGCTGTACGGCCTCGATGGCCCCGGTGACCGAGTTGCGACGGAAGAGGAGGCCATTCCGACCCGAGAGCTCGGCCCCCTTGACGGTGGGTCTGCTGCCGTCGGCGCGCGGCGGCTCACCGGCGAGCGTGATCTTCGAGCCGGCGGTCACGTAGAGCCCTGCTTCGACGACGCAGTCGTCTCCGAGCGAGATGCCGATCCCGGCGTTGGCGCCCAGCAGCGTCCGCGCTCCGATGGAGACTCGGTGGCTCCCGCCGCCGGAGAGTGTTCCCATGATCGACGCACCGCCGCCGATGTCGCTCCCGTCGCCCACGATGACGCCCTGCGAGATGCGGCCCTCCACCATGGAACTGCCGAGGGTCCCCGCATTGAAGTTGACGAAGCCCTCGTGCATCACGGTCGTCCCGGGGGCGAGGTGAGCGCCCAGGCGCACGCGTGAGGCGTCGGCGATGCGTACGCCGGCCGGCACCACGTAGTCGGTCAGACGCGGAAACTTGTCGAGGCTCTGCAACTGGATTCCGGCGCGCACGAAGCCCGGCCGCAGGCGGGTGACGTCGTCGGGATGCACCGGCCCGGCATTCGTCCACGCGACGTTCGGGAGGTGTCCGAAGATCCCGGTGAGGTCGAGATCATTGGGTGCCACGAGGAGGTGCGACAGGGCATGAAGGCGGAGGTAGGCGTCGGAGGTTCCTGCCGGCGGTGCGTCGAGGTCGATCTCGACGACGACGACCTCGATCGTCACGCCACGTCGCTCGTCTGCTCCGGCACCGGCGGCCACCGCGTCGAGGTCAGGGCTCTCGGGCGCCCGACCGCGCGCGGGCGACGGGAACCACGTGTCCAGCACCGTCCCGTCTCCGCTCCTCGTGGCAAGACCGGCACCCCACACCCAACGCGCGTCACTCATCGTTCCAGCGTATCGGCAGCGCGCCCAGACCCCCGTCGCGGCAGGTGTGCGGAGGGTGCGACGTGAGAGGCACTCACTAGACTCGTCGACATGCCCACGCTCGATCTGACCGCCTCCTCGGTGGAGCTCACCCGCGCTCTCTGCGACATCCCGAGCGTGTCCGATGACGAGACTGCGCTGGCGGATGCGATCTACGCGGCGGTATCGGCCTACCCCCACCTCGAGGTGGAGCGCGACGGCGACACCATCATCGCGCGCACCTCACTCGGGCGCCCGCAGCGAGTGGCGATCGCCGGTCACATCGACACCGTCCCGATCAACGACAACCTCCCCACTCGCGAAGTCGAGGAGGACGGCCAGGCGTACCTTTGGGGCCGAGGCACGGTCGACATGAAAGGGGGAGTCGCCGTGCAGCTCAAGCTCGCCGCCGAACTGAACGACCCCCGCGTCGACCTGACCTGGATCTGGTACGACCACGAAGAGGTGGATTCCGCGCGCAATGCTCTGACGCGTCTCGTCGCGAGCCGGCCGGAGGTGTTCCAGGCCGACTTCGCCATCCTCGGTGAGCCCTCCAACGGTCAGGTCGAGGGAGGATGCAACGGCACCCTCCGCGCGGTCGTTCGCACCCACGGCGTGAGGGCGCACAGCGCACGTTCCTGGATCGGAGAGAACGCGATCCACAAGGCCGCTCCGATCCTGACCCGACTCGCGGAGTACCGCCCCCGCAACATCGAAGTCGACGGCCTCGTCTACCGCGAGGGGCTCAACGCGGTCGCCATCCGCGGAGGCGTCGCGGGAAATGTCATCCCGGACCTCTGCGCCGTCGAGGTCAACTACCGATTCGCCCCCAAGCGCTCCGGCGAGGAGGCCGCCGCCCACGTGCGAGAGGTCTTCGCGGGGTTTGACGTGGAGATCGTCGACGTTGCCCCCGGAGCCCGCCCGGGCCTCGACGCGCCGCTGGCTCAAGAGTTCCTCGCGGCCGTGGGCGCCGAGCCGCGGCCCAAATACGGGTGGACCGACGTCGCGCGGTTCTCCGAGCTCGGCGTTCCCGCCGTGAACTTCGGGCCGGGCGATCCTCACCTCGCCCATCACGACAACGAGCGCGTCCCGGTGGCGCAGATCCTGGCCGTCGAAGAGGGCCTGAGAGCGTGGCTGACGGCGCGCTGAGCGCGCTGGCGTGGGGACGGCTGCGCGCTGCCCCTGCATTCGCGCGCATCGCTCTGGTCTACCTCGCCGCGCGGCTGATCACGACCGGCTTCCTGCTGCTGGCGGCGGAGCTCTCCGGACCTGGCTCCCGCTTCGGCGAGCAGGCCACGCTCGGCTCGTTCGTCATGGGCTGGGACGCGGAGTGGTACGGCTTCATCGCCGGCCACGGGTACCCGAGCGATCTGCCGCGCGACGACAGCGGGAACGTCGCCACCAATCAGTGGGCGTTCATGCCGCTGTTCCCCTTGATCGCCCGGATCGTGGGTGCTCCCTTCGGCAACTACGGAGCGGGTGCCCTCATCGTCGCGCTCGTTGCGGGGTATCTCGCGGCGCTGGTCCTCCACGCGATCCTCCGGGATCGAATCGGTGAGGGCGCCGCGATGTGGGCCGTCGTGTTCTTCGTCAGCGGACCCCTTGCGGCGCTCTTCCAGGTCGGATACGCCGAGTCGCTCTTTCTTCTGTGGCTGTTGTGCGCATTGTGGTGCATCCAGCAGCGCCGGTTCGGATGGCTCTATCTGCTCATTCCCCTCATGGGATACACGCGCCCCGGAGTCCTCGCCTTCTCACTCTTCCTGGCGCTTTTCGGAATCTGGAGATGGTGGCAGCGGCGCACAGAGCCGCTTGCCGTGAGAGAGGTCATCCACATCGTGACGCTGGGCCTCTGGGCCGCCGTCATCGGGTTCTCGTGGCAGTGGATCGTGGCGGCGGTGACCGGCGATCCCAACGGATACCTGGAGACGGAGCTGAGCTGGCGCCGCGCGTGGACGGGGGAGTCGGGTGGCTTTGTCCCGTTCGACGGGTTCATCCGGGCCGCCGGGATCTGGTTCCCGCTGTGGGGTCTGCCCGCGGAGTGGGGCTACGTCGCTCTCGGGCTCGGTGTCGCGGCCGTCGCGGGCCTGTTGATCTTCGCGCCGCATGTGAGGCGGCTGGGGGTCGAAGTACGGCTGTGGTCGGGGAGCTACGTCGTCTATCTGCTGGCCGTTTTCTTTCCGCAATCGAGCATTTTCCGGCTCCTCCTGCCGCTGTCTCCGCTGCTGGGCGCCCTCGCTGTTCCCCCGTCGCGGTTGTGGCGTGCCGCGGTGCTCGGGGCCTGCCTGTGCGGCCAGTGGTGGTGGGTCTACAACATGTATGCCGTCGCCTCCACGTATTACCAGATTCCGTGAACGCGCGGAGGAGCGACAATTCGCGGCTCGACGACCGTCCGAACCGAGGTGTCGGCCGGGACGGGTAAACTTGTCGGGTACACGACGAAAAGGAGCCGCAATGGCAGCCATGAAGCCGCGAACCGGTGACGGACCTATGGAGGCCGTGAAGGAGGGACGCCTGATCATCGTGCGCGTTCCTCTGGAAGGCGGCGGACGTCTCGTCGTCTCGGTGAACGACGACGAGGCGAAGGAACTCCACAGCGTTCTCGGTGAGGTCGTCGGCGCCGCCTGACCTCCCCCGCAGACGAGAGGCCGGTCTTCGGACCGGCCTCTCGTCGTGTCTCGGCCGAAGGGCCGGGAGTGAGGCCGCGGCTACCGCGCTAGCGGCCCTCGGCCGAGGTCGTCGTCAGCTGCAGGAGGCCCTCTCCGACGATCGACAGTGCGCCGAGCACCGCGGGAGAGGACTGCGTCTCTTGGATCAATGATCGATAGGCGCCGGTGACGCTGTCGCGACGCACAGGGTCGGCGACCGCACCGCCGTTGAGGACGCGGGGCACGAGCACGGTGCCACCGGCGCGGACGAGCCGGAGGCCATGCTCCACGTACTCGATCACCCCGTCGGGGTCTGCGTCGACCAGGACGATGTCGTACGACGCCTCGTTCATGCGGGGGAGGACATCAGCAGCGCGACCCGCGATGAAGCGAGCGCGCGCGGGCGGGATCTTGGCGTCGGAGAAGGCGGAGCGCGCCGCGGCGAGATGCTCGGGCTCGACATCGATCGTCGTCAGCGTCGCTCGTGGCGACCCGCGCAGGAGCCAGAGACCCGAGACGCCGCCTCCGGTCCCGATCTCGACGATGTTCAAGGCGGCCGTGGCGGCCGAGATGACGGCGCACTGCGCACCGACGGCGGCGCTCACAGGGTCGGCGCCGAGCTCGAGAGCGTGCGAGCGCGCGCGGGCGATGGTCTCGGGCTCCATCGTCACCTCGTCCGAGAACCGTCGGACCGCCTCAGCATCGTTGTCGCGCATTGCCTGCACCTCCACTGCAAGCGTACGGTCCGCGGCGGCGCGGGGCGGCGAGGCGCACGGGTAACCTTGACCCATGTTCTTCGGGATCGACATGGAGAAGATCGTCATCATCGCGGTGGTGGCTGCCCTTCTTCTCGGCCCCGAGAAGCTGCCGCATTACGCCGAGCTGCTCGCGAAGTTCACGGTCCGCGCCCGTGACTGGCTCAACGGAGCCCGCTCTCGCGTCCGCGACGAGATGGGCGAGGACTTCGACGAGATCGAGTGGCGAAAGCTCGACCCGCGGCAATACGATCCACGCCGGATCATCCGCGACGCGCTCCTGGAAGACTCCCCGGCCGCCCCTGTGGCGACGTCGACCGCTGTCGCCGCCCCCGTCAGCTCCGCGTCGACCTCCGCCGTCGATGTCCCGGCGCCGGCCGATACCGCCGGTGACCCGGCACGCACGTTCCGGCCGGGCTCGGCGGACCGCGTTCCGTTCGACTCCGAGGCGACCTGACCGGAGCCTCAGGGCGCTCCCCGCGGTAGGAGCGGCTCCGCCGCATACGCCCGGCTCAGGTCACGGTGAGGGGGAGTTGCCGCGCGCGCAGGCCTCGGGGCCGAGAGGAGAGCCGCGTCGCGATGTCCTCGAGCACGCGCGCCGCCGGGTCGTCGGGATCGCTCACGACAAGGGGAACGCCGCTGTCGCCGCCTGAGCGCACGGCGGTGCTCAGTGGCACAGATCCCCACACCTCCACAGGGTCCGGGGTCGCTCCCGCCGTTGCGTCCGCCTTCGTGGCGCGTTCCGCTGCGGAGGCGTTGAGTGCCCTGGCGACCGTCTCCCCGCCTCCGTGCCCGAACAGGTCGAGCCTCGTGCCGTCGGGGAGCGTGAGTGGGCCCATGTTCTCGATCACGCCGACCACTCGCTGACCGGTCTGGCGGGCGAGCAGCCCGCTGCGCACCGCGACCTCGGCAGCGGCGGCCTGTGGCGTGGTGACGACCACCACCTCGGCGTGTGGCAGCAGCTGTCCCACGGTGATCGCGATGTCCCCCGTCCCGGGTGGCATGTCGATCAACAGCACGTCGAGGTCGCCGAAGAAGACCTCGGTGAGGAACTGCTGGATCGTGCGGTGGAGCATCGGACCGCGCCAGGCGACCGCGGCGGGCGCGCCGGGAGGAAGGAACATGCCGATCGAGATGGCTTTGACACCGAATGCGACCGGGGGGAGCATGAGGTCGCCCACGCGGGTGGGCTGCGGGGGGAGGCCATCGTCGCCCACGAGACCGAGGAGCGCGGGGATCGAGAACCCATGCACGTCCGCGTCGATCACTCCGACGGCGAGCCCGCGCGCGGCAAGGGCCACCGCCAGGTTCGCGGTCACGGTGGATTTGCCGACGCCGCCCTTGCCGCTGGTGATCGCGATCACCCGCGTGAGCGAATCGGGTCCGAACGGCATCCGTCGGGTGCCGCCGCGCAGGCGCTCGACGAGGGCGGTGCGCTCCGCGGGACTCATCACGCCGACCTCGACATCGACCTCGTCGATGCCGGGGACGCTGGCGGCCGCGGCGCGCACGTCACGTTCGATGCGATCGGCGGCCGGGCAACCGACGATCGTCAAGGCGATCGAGACGGTCGCCCGTTCCCCCGAGACGTCGATCGCTCGGACCATGTCCAGCTCTCCGATCGGCCGACGCAACTCCGGATCCATCACGGCGGCGACCGCGCCGCGGACCGCCGCGACCTGCTCGTCGTACGGAGAGGGGGACGTGGGGCCGGTGCTCATGCCCGGGCGTCGCCGGTCGGCGCGTCGAGCGGGGAGTCCGCCGCCGCCCGGGCATCGAGGTGGTCGATGAGCCGCGCGAGCTCCTGGCGGAGGGTGTCCTTGCTGACCAGCTCGTCGGTCAGGTGAGTCAGGCTCATCCGGAGTGCGACGACCTCGCGCGCCAGGTACTCGGTGTCGGCGAGGTTTCGCTCCGCACGCTGCCGGTCCTGCTCGATCTGGACGCGGTCGCGATCGTCCTGACGGTTCTGCGCCAACAGGATCAGGGGTGCGGCGTACGACGCCTGCAGCGACAGGATGAGCGTGAGAGCGGTGAACCCCAGCGCTGCCGAATCGAATCGCCACCAGCCGTTGGCCTCGGCGACCACGGTGTAGGTCATCCACAGAGCGCAGAACAAGGTGAGCAGCAAGAGGAACGTCGGGGTTCCCATCGCGCGCGCGATCCACTCCGTGAATCGGCCGAAACGGTCACGGGAGGGCTGAGGCGGCCGTGCCCGCAGGGCGGTGCGGCCCAAAGGAGCGTCGAGGGACGCCTGACGCGTCGTGCGTGCCATCATCGCCTCCCCGCTGTTGCCGTAGCCGCCTGCTCGCCGTCGTTCGAGCGCCAGTCCTCCGGCAACAGGTAGTCCAGCACATCGTCGACGCTCACCACCCCGACGAGCCGATGTGCCGCATCGACCACGGGCAACGACACGAGGTTGTAGCTGGCGAGCAGTCGCGCGACCTCTGCGGCGGAACCGGTCACCGGCACCGCGTCGGCGGTGTCGTCGATGATCGCGCCGAGCCGCTCATGCGGGGGGTAGCGGAGCATTCGCTGGAAGTGGACCGTCCCGAGGAGCCTGCCCGTCGGGGTCTCGTAGGGCGGCAGCGTGACGAAGACGGCGGCAGCCAGGGCCGGATGCAGCTCGTGTCGCCGGATGAGGGCCAGAGCCTCGGCGACGGTCGCGTCTGCCGACAGCACGATCGGCTCGCTCGTCATGAGGCCGCCGGCGGTGTCGGGGCCGTACTTCAGCAGCTCGCGGACGTCTTCGGCCTCTTCGGGCTCCATCAGCTCCAGCAGCTCTTCGCGCTGCTGCTCGGGCAGCTGGGCCAGGACGTCGGCGGCGTCGTCGGGCTCCATCTGATCGAGGATGTCGGCGGCACGCTCGTCGCCGAGCGCTTCGAGGATGTGCACCTGGTCGTCCTCGGGCATCTCCTCGAGGGCGTCGGCGAGACGTCCGTCCGGCAGCTCTTCGGCCACTTCGAGCAGGCGCTCCTCCGGGAGATCGAGGAGTGTGTTCGCCAGATCGGCCGGCTTCAACTCGGAGTAGCTCGCCACGAGCTGCTCTGCGGACTGGGCCTGGCCGGGTGTCTGCTGCTCGCGCACGTCTCGCCACTGCGCGAACGTCGTCGGGCCCTTCGCGAAGGGGGACGCGCTGGTCTTCGGCTTGCGGAGGAACAGCTGACCGATGTCCCACTCGCCGAGGCGGTTGCGCTCGATGGCGACGTCTTCGATCACGCCTTCGCCGGAGCCGTCACGGAAGTACACCTTGCGCCCGAGGAGCTCCGCCATCACGCGCACCTCGCCGCCACGCTGCTGGAATCGACGCACGTTGATGAGTCCCGTCGTGATCACCTGACCGGTCGCGATCGAGGTGACCCGTCCGATGGAGAGGAAAACGTGACGGCGTCCGGGGATCTCCACCACGAGCCCGACGACTCGAGGCGGATCGTCTTTTCGGAAGATGACGACGACATCCCGGACCTTGCCGAGCCGGTCGCCGGCGGGGTCGAAGACGGCGCACCCGACCAGGCGCGCGACAAAAACCCGCTGCGTACTCACCCGTCCAGCGTAGCCCGCACCCACGGCGCCCGGCCGGTCCCGCGCCGCCCGCGGGCGAGGGACGCGGGGAGCCTTTGGTCCTGCTCCTCCGGTGGCGTGGCGTGCGAAGATGGACGGTGTGAGCATGATGGGTGGTGCGCCGCAGGAGCACGGCGAGACGATCGCCGAGTTCTCCTCCTATGAGGGCGCGCAGAAAGCGGTGTCGCAGCTCATCGCGAGCGAGGTTCCCGCCAAGGACATCGCGATCGTCGGCCGGGGGCTTCGTTCGGTGGAGACCGTGACGGGCCGGCTCGGCTATGCGGCGGCCGCCCGCACCGGCGCGATCAACGGCATCCTCCTGGGTCTGCTGTTCTCGGCGATCTTCGTCCTGGGAACCCCCAACGCCGCGATCCAGTTGTTCGTCGGGGTGATGTTCGTCGGCATCGCGATCGGCATGCTCATGAGCATCGTCACCTACTCATTGCTCCGTCGTCGGCGGGACTTCACATCGATCACGCAGGTCGTCGCCGATCACTACGAGGTCACGGTGCTGCCCCGTTCGCTGCCGCGGGCGCGTGAGATCCTCGGAGCGCGGGCCCGTTCCTCCGCACCGGTGGCACCGCCGGTGGACGCGCCGCTTCCTCCGCCGAAGTACGGAGAACGCATCGACCTGCCGGCGCCGACGTCCGACGCCCCGGCCTCCGGGACCGACGACTCCGGAACCGACCCCGCGCCGGAGCAGAAGCCCGCGACGTGACCTCGGTCCTCGTCGAGCTGCCCTCGGGAGATGTCGAGGTCCGCACCGCGGTCGACCCCGCTCGCGGTCGTGCCGGGAGCCCGCGGGGGATCATCGTCCTCGCCCACGGCGCCGGGGCAGGCATGGATCATCCTTTCCTGGCCGGCGTCGCCGACACGTTTGCCGGGGCCGGCTTCGATGTCGTCCGGTTCGCGTTCCCCTACGCGCAGCGGGGTCGACGGATGCCCGGGCCGGCTGCTCACGCGGTCGCGGCCTGGCGTGCCGTGTTCACTGACGCGGCGCGGCGTCAGCCCGATGTTCCGGTGATCGCGGTCGGTCGATCGTACGGGGGACGAATGGCGTCGATGGCTGCCGCAGAGGGGGTCATCGCTCCGGCCGCGCTGGCCTACCTCGGGTACCCGCTGCATCCCCCTGGTGCACCCGAGAAGCTTCGTGCTGACCACCTTCCTGCCATCGCAGCGCCGCAGCTCTTCGTCTCGGGAACCGCCGATCCCTTCCTCCAACCGCTCGAACAGTTCACGGCCGTGGCGGATGGATTGTCGCGGGCGAGCATCCTCTGGGTGGAGGGCGCGCGGCACTCCTTCGAGGTGAAGGGCGCGACGCGCGAGTCCGCGGTGATCGGTGCGGACATCGCCCGACTCGTCGATCCGTGGTTGGCGGAGGTGCTGGGCGTGTAGAGCGCCCAGGTTCTCGGGTCGGGGTCTCGTCGGGCGGGACGGCGAGAGGGCAGCCCCGTCACCGTCCGGCGGCGTAGCCGGCCTGGCCTCGCGGGTTCGCGGCGGCCCAGAGCCTGGGCGCCTCGTCGGTCGACCCGGGTTCACGCCCGACGGCGCTGAGCCGGCCGAGGCTCCAGCCGCCGGCCACGGTCACGTCATGGCCGCGCGCCCGAAGTCCCTCGATCACGTCGGTGCCGAGTCGCTCTTCGAGCGTCACCCCGGCCGGTTCCCACTGGCGGGGCCAGAACGAGTCCACGAGCGCGGTCGTGTGAAGAGTCGGCGCGTCGATCGCCTCCTGAGCGTGGTATCCGCCGACCAGCATGCGTAGGAGCATCGGCAGCTGCCACTGCTCCTGCTGATCGCCTCCCGGAGTGCCCATCGCGATGACCGCTCCACGCTCCGAGAACACGAGCGTGGGGGTCAGGGTGGTGCGGGGGCGCCTTCCGGGGCGCAGCGCCGAGGGCGACGACTCATCGAGCCAGCACATCTGCAGCCGCGTGCCGAGGCAGAAGCCGAGCTCCGGCACCGCGGGGGAGGACTGTAGCCATCCACCCGATGGTGTGACCGAGACGATATTCCCCCACCGGTCGACCACGTCGATGTGGCAGGTGTCACCGCGGGTCGATCCCGACGCGTCGACGGTCGGCTCGCCGGCCCCCGGTGTCGGCCGGGACGCCGCGGTCCGCGTCAAGGGTGGACGAAACGGCGTGAACCCCGCGGGCGAGCCGGGCCGCCACTGCCGGGAGGCGCGGTCGCCGATGAGGTCCCGCCGCTGTGCGATGTAGTCCTCGTCGAGGAGCGCAGTGACATCGACTCCGTCGCCGAAGTGCGCGTCGCGGTCGGCGAGCGCGAGCTTCAGGGCCTCGACGATCCTATGGGCGCCGTCGGGCGTGGCCGGATCGATCTCGTCGTCGGAGAAGGGTTCGAGGATCTTCAGCGCCTGCAGGAGCGCGGGTCCCTGCGTCCAGCTCCCCGCCTTGAAAACCGTCGCACCGCGGAACGACGCGCTGACGGGATCCTCGTACCCGGCCCGGAAGGCCTCGATGTCATCCCGGCTGAGAACGCCCGCGTGGTCGCTGCCCGTGGAGTGCCGGTGCGGCTGCGCGACCAGATCGACGGCATGCCCGAGCAGTTCCCGCCAGGCGCGCCGGGCTGCATCGATGCGATCGGCACGGCGCGTCGCACCGCCTTCCTCTCCCTGGGCCGTGGCGGACGCGGCTGCGCCGAGGTGGTCGAGAACGTCGGCATAAGCGGGATTACGGACGATCTCGCCGGGAGCCGGAACACGCCCATCGGTGAGCCACCGCGCGGCGGAGGTCGGCCAATGATGCTGGAACAGCTCGCGCACTCGGCCGATCGTCTCCGCGGCGGAGGGCAGGAGCGGGTGTCCCGCGCGTGCGTAGGCGATCGCCGGCGCCAGGACGTCGGAGAGCTCCCACGTGCCGTGATCGCGGAGAAGGAGCAGCCAGGCATCAACGGCCCCGGGAACGGCTGCCGCCAGGCCGCCCGCGCCCGGGACGAGGTCGAGTCCCTCGGAGCGGAAGTGCGCGATGGTCGCCCGCGACGGCGCGGGGCCCTGGCCCATGAGCACGCGCGTCGAGCCCGAGTCCGCGGTCGTGAACAACCCCACCAGGTCGCCTCCGGGACCGTTCAAGTGGGGCTCGACGACGTGGAGCACGAATCCTCCCGCCACGACGGCGTCGAACGCATTGCCGCCGCGCTCCAGCACCGATTGGGCGGCACCGGTGGCGAGCCAATGGGTGGAGGCGCTGAAACCGAACGACCCCTGGAGAAGGGGCCGGGTCGTCGCGGCCGGCGGCGGCGTGTAGGTCACGACGACAGGCGCGCGATCCAGGCCTCGACCTCGTCGGCCGTCCGTGGGATCCCCGCCGACAGGTTCACCGGGCCGTCGGCCGTCATGACGATGTCGTCTTCGATCCGGACACCGATTCCGCGGTACTCCTCCGGGACGGTGAGGTCATCGATCTGGAAATAGAGGCCCGGCTCGATCGTGAACACCATCCCGGGCTCCAGGATGCCGTCGTAGTACATTTCGCGGCGCGCCTGCGCGCAGTCGTGGACGTCGATCCCGAGGTGGTGACTGGTGCCGTGGACCATGTACCGGCGGTGCTGGCCGCCGAGGTCTGCGTCCAGGGCCTCCTCCGCGCTGACCGGGAGCAGGCCCCACTCCGCGACGCGCTGCGCGATGACCGACATCGCCGCCTCGTGGACGGTACGGAACTTGACTCCGGGGCGGGCGGCCGCGAATGCCGCGTCCGCTGCTTCGCGCACCGTCTCGTAGATCCGGCGCTGGATCGGCGTGAAGGTCCCCGAGACCGGGAGCGTCCGGGTGATGTCGGCGGTGTAGAGGCTGTCCACCTCGACCCCGGCGTCGATCAGGATCAGGTCCCCGGGGACCACCGGCCCGTCGTTGCGAGTCCAGTGGAGGTAGCAGGCGTGAGGCCCCGACGCCGCGATGGTGTCGTATCCTTCTCCGTTGCCGTCGGTCCGGGCCCGCAGGTGGAACACGCCTTCCACGACGCGTTCGCCACGTTCGGTCGCGATGATGCGGGGCAGGTCGGCGACGATGTCGTCGAAGCCTCGGGCCGTCGCGGCGACGGCCTCGCGAAGCTGGCCCAGCTCGTAGTCGTCTTTGACGAGACGGAGCTCGGAGAGGAACCTCGTCAGGTCGGCGTCGTCTTCCAGACGCACATCATCGTCGTGGGCCTCGAAGGACGCGAGGTGCTCGGTGTCGATGCCGAGGTCCGCGGCGACGCCGGCCAGCGACGGCCGGGGACCGATCCAGAACTCACCTACGGAGGCATCGGCGTAGAACTCCGCGGTCGTCCGATCGGCGCGCTCGCGAAGATAGAGCGTGACCCGATGGCCGTCATCCGTGGGGTCGAAGACCAGTACCGAGTCGGGAACCGTGTCGGCGGCCCACCCCGTGAGGTGGGAGAACGCGGAATGTGCGCGGAACGGATAATCGGTGTCGTTCGAGCGCTGCTTGGCCGACCCCGCCGGGATCACCAATCGACGGCCAGCGAATGCGGCGGACACGGCGGCGCGCCGGGCAGCGGTGAAGGCCGACTGTGCGCGGGCGGGGGAAGGAGCCGTCTCGCGGTCCGCCCATCCCTCCGAGATCGTCTCCAGGAAGCCTTGCGGGAATGGCTGCTTGCGGTTGGTGTTCTCCGCCGGCGTCGTCTCGGTGTCGACGGGGGTCTCCGCGATCGTGTCGCTGTCGCTCGTGGTCATGGCACCAGTCTCCCACCCCGTGTCGCGCTGCGGGGTGTTCAGCCCTCGGAGCGCTCGAACTGCACGACGACGGGACGATGGTCGCTGCCGGCGCCGTCGAGCGAACCGATCACGACCGATGCGCGGGGCGTCCAGGCCTCTGTCGCCATGATGTGATCGATCGGGGCCCCCAGCAGTCCCGGCCAGTCGGTGGACCAGGTGCCGATGCCGCCGGTGCCGGTGGCGGAGGCCGCGTCGAGGCACTTGCCGAGCGTGCCGCCGTCGGTGCCGAGGCGGTCCATGTGGTCGACCGTCGCGTTGAAGTCGCCGGCGAGGATGACGTTGTCGGCGGCGCATTGATCGGCGATCCATTGCAGGTCGCTGCGCCAGGCCTCCATCGCGTCCTGCCGAGGCGCGACGGCGTGAACGGCGACCACGATCGGACCGTCTCCGTCGACGGGCATCGCGACGACGCTCGGAACGGCCGAGGTGTTGCTGGCGCCGCCGGCGGTCGACTCGACCAGCGCGTAGTCCCCGAGGTCGGGGGAGATGAGAAGCGTCGTGGAGTTCGCATCCCAATCGGGATAGTCCTCACGGTCGCCGAAGTTCTCGTGGTGGGCCCACATCGGGTGTCCCATCTCCCGCATCGCGACGGCGACCTCCTTGCCCGACTCGATCGTGGTCTCGGGGAGCGCGACGATGTCGGCGCGCATGGCGACGGCGGTCTGGGCGATGACCGCGGGATCGGTCGCCGATCCCGCGGTGTTCCAGGTCATCACGCGCAAGGAGTCCGCCGTCTTTTCCGGAAGCTCGGTCCCGCCGATGCCGCGCGAGATCAGGATGGCGGCGTTTGCGCCACCGGCGGCGACCGCGATGACCAGGAGCGACGCGGCGAACGCCCGCGCGGAGCGGGCGAGCAGAAGCAGGAGCGAGAGCAGCGCGATCACCGCGAATGCGGCGACGAGGGCGCCCCGCAGCGAGACGATCTGGGCGACGGGGAACGTGCGTTCGAGGCGGAAGAACTGCGGCCAGGTGATGATCGCGGCGGCGATGGCGAACAGCACCGTCACCAGGACTCCGAACGCACGCACCACGCGCCCGACTCTATGTCAGCAGCCTGGGAGTTCTCGGCATCGCGATACCCTCTGAGGATGCAGTGGGACGGCGAGGGGCGTGGCGCATCCGGCGTCCCGTTCGCCGGTCCGGGAGACCTCCACTTGCACTCCGACTGGTCCGATGGCACCGAGCCGCCGGCCGACGTGATGCTTGCCGCACACCGTGAGGGACTGCGCTGCGTCGCCCTGACCGACCACGACACCACCGAGGGATGGGCCGAAGCGGCGGAGGCCGCTACCTCCCTCGGGATGACCTTCCTTCCGGGAATGGAGCTGTCCGCGCGATACGAGTGGCGCAGCGTCCACGTGCTCGGCTACTTGTTCGATCCCGACGACGAGCGCATCCGGGCCCTGACGAGCCGGATCCGGGACTCTCGCCTCACGCGTGCCCGCACCATGACCGACCGGATCTCCCGCGACTACGACGTGGAGTGGGCCGACATCGTAGCCCAGACCGTCGACGGCGCGACGGTGGGGCGCCCGCACATAGCCGACGCGCTCGTGGCGAAGGGGCTCGTACGCGACCGCGGCGAGGCGTTCGCGGGCATCCTCCACCCCCGGAGCGACTACTACGTCGATCTGTACGCGCCCGACCCCGTGACCGCCGTCGCCGCGATCGCGGGCGCGGGTGGCGTGCCGATCATCGCGCACCCCGCGGGCCGGACCGGTCTGTTGCCGGCAGGCCTCACCGCGCAGATGCTCGAGGCGGGCCTGGCCGGATTCGAACTGGGTCATCGGGAGAACGTCGAGCCGGCGCTCGGCCGACTCCGACGCCTCGTCGAGCGTGAAGACCTGATCGTCACGGGCTCGAGCGACTACCACGGCGTCGGCAAGCCGAACGTGCCCGGCGAGAACACCACGAGTGTCGAGATGATCGCGCGGATCATCCAGCAGGGACGCGGCAGCTCGCCGGTCTTCCCGTCCTGATCGGCTCAGGCTCCGGCGACCGGCGCGCCCGATCCGCCGCGACGCCGGCGCCGACGGCGGGCCGGAGCGGGCTTGCCGTCGTGGTGTTCCTTACCGGCCCCGTCGTGCGTCCCGGCGCCGTCTTCGGAGCGGGGTGCGGATGTCGACGTCGCCGATGCGGAGGAGTCTCCGTCCGCGCTGGATCCGTCAGCGAAGGTGGAACCGACGCGGCCTTCGTTCGCACCGCTACGCCGACGACGACGGCGACGAGTGCCGCCTTCGGCCGTCCCCTCTGCGGCGGCGTCCGCCGCGCGAGCAGGGGCAGCCGTGCGGACGGCCTGAGTCTTGGGCGCCGTCGTGATCCGTCCCTTGGTGCCGGCCGGGATGTCCAGGTCGCTGTAGAGGTGGGGACTCGACGAGTAGGTCTCGACGGGCTCGGGCTGGCCGAATTCGAGCGCACGGTTGATGAGAGCCCACTTGTGCAGGTCTTCCCAGTCGACGAAGGTGACCGCGATGCCGGTCTTGCCGGCGCGCCCGGTCCGACCCGCGCGGTGCAGATAGGTCTTCTCGTCGTCGGGGATCGTGTGATTGATGACGTGAGTGACATCGTCGACGTCGATCCCGCGGGCTGCGACGTCGGTCGCGATGAGGATGTCCTTCTTGCCCGCCTTGAACCCCGCCATGGAACGCTCGCGCGCCTCCTGGCTCATGTCGCCGTGCACCGCACCCGCGTTGAATCCGCGGTCGTTGAGCTCGTCGACGAGGCGCTGCGCGGCGCGCTTGGTCCGGGTGAACACGACCGTCTTGCCGCGTCCCTCCGCCTGCAGGATGCGGGCGATGACCTCGTCCTTGTCCAGCGCATGGGCGCGGTAGACGAGGTGACGGATGTTCGCCTGCGTCAGGCCCTCGTCGGGATCGGTGGCGCGGATGTGAATCGGGTTGGACATGAACCGCCGCGCGAGAGCGACGATCGGGCCCGGCATCGTGGCCGAGAACAGCTGTGTGTGGCGAATCGCGGGGACCTTCGAGAAGATCTTCTCGATGTCGGCGAGGAAGCCGAGGTCGAGCATCTTGTCGGCCTCGTCGAGGACGACCTCGGTGGCGTGGGAGAGATCCAGCAGCCGCTGATTGTTGAGGTCGATGAGGCGCCCGGGGGTGCCCACGACGATCTGCGCGCCGGCTTTGAGCTGATCGATCTGACCTTCGTAGGCCTTGCCGCCGTAGATCGCCACGACACTCGTGGAGCGGTTCGAGGTGAGCATGTCCATGTCCTCGTACACCTGCACCGCGAGTTCGCGCGTCGGGACGACGATGAGAGCCTTGACGCCGGGAGCCGGGTCGAGGCCGAGACGCTGGACCACCGGGATGCCGAAGCCGAACGTCTTGCCGGTTCCGGTCTTGGCCTGTCCGATGATGTCCTGGCCGGGAAGCCCCAGCGGGATCGTCTGCTCCTGGATCGGGAAGGCGTCCACGATGCCGCGCGCCGACAGCGCGTCGACGATGTCGCTGTCCACCCCGAGTTCGACGAATGTCGTCACTTTTCCATGCCTGTCTGGCGGTGAGAAGCCGCCGGTGATGAGGTCCACGCCCTTCACTCAGCCACAGGCGCGGGGTCCCGATCCGTCGCCGGGACCCGACCAGCCTACCGGAGGCGCCGTCGCCGCTCGGGGTCATGGGCCGTGTCGTCACGCGCCATGCCTCTAGGCTGGTGCCCGTGGTGAGGTGGTTCTGGCAGCGCGGGCGCACGCCCGAACGGACGTTGCGCCTGCGGTCGCGCGGGGAGCTGGGCGACGTCTCCCGCGTGGACTTCGAGGAGCTCGCTCCCGATATCGACACCTTCCTCGGGCAGGCCGCCTACCTCCAGCTCGGCTACTTCGAGACGCTCAGCGAGCTCATCGCGCCGACACCCGACCTCAATCAGAAGGAGTCGCTGTCGCTCGCCGCCGGCGCCGCGCTCCTCAAGCACCGCGAGCTGGTCGGCGTGATCCGTGAGCGCGGCGACGATCCGCTCGACCTCATGCTGCCGTTCCGCGAGCCGCTCGACGCGTTCCGTCGGGCCACGCACGGTGCGCGTCCCCTGGAGACCATGCTCTCAGTGCACATCACGGCCGGGATGCTCGACGACTTCTATCGGTCGCTGTCGGCCAGCTACGCATCGACGGGTCGACGTGTCGCCGACATCCTCGACCGCGACGATGACCGCGACGCGCTCGTCGGGATCATCACGTCCGCCATCGCGAGTGACTCCGAGTGGCGCTCGCTACTGGCGCTGTGGGGACGACGACTGGTCGGTGACACCCTCCTGATCGCGCGGGGCGCGCTGCGGCCCCAATCTCTCGACGCTGCGGAGGAGAAGCGCGTCGAGCCGGTGTTCACCGAACTCCTCGGTGCACACTCGCGGCGGATGACCCAGCTGGGCCTCGACGCCTGACACGCAGCGGGCTCAGGGCGGATCGGGACTCAGGACGGGGCTCGGGAGGAGCCCGGTCGGTGCGTCACGCCGAGGTGTCAGGCGATACCGAGTCGGACGCGCTCACGGTCGTCGTGAGCGGCTCGTGCGCGGGTGAGCGCCGCGAGGGCCAACGGAACGACGACGAGGGGCGCGGCGAGGGAGATGAGCCACAGCCACGGGTCGAGCGTCGTCTGGCCCGCCCACGTGAGCGCGAGCCACACGACGCCGCCGGTGAATGCTCCCAGGATCGGCGCGAGAGCGACGCCACGCAGGGCGCGTCCGGCCTGAAGAAAGTGGAGCAGCCCACCCACCGCGGCCCCGAAGACGAGGGCGATGACGATCTGCATGTCAGGCGACGAAGCCGACGCGACGCGACTGGTCGGTGCCGACCTCGACGAAGGTGATCGCGGTGGTGGGGACGACGTAGGAGTTGCCCTTGGCGTCGGTGAAGCTCAAATGGCCGGTGCCCGACTCGAGCGCGTCCGTGACGGTCTTCTTGACGGCCTCCGCCGTCTCGTCGGACTCGAAGCTGAGCTCGCGCGCGGTGTTCGCGAGGCCGATGCGGATCTCCACGATGATTGCCTTTCCGGCCCGGGCTTCCGGATGCCTGCTTCGACTTTACGACACGCGAAGGGGTCGACGGCCCGGCTGCCGCGACGCCCTGCCGACAGCGGCGTCGAGCGTGACGTGATGTCGGCGCAGAGCATTAGCGTGGGGGACATGTCGATCGGTCCGTCTCTGCGTGCAGAAGAGGCGGACGCGGTGCAGAGGGAGATCATCTCACTGCCTGCCGACGCATCGGGCACCGTCGTGGGTGCCCCCGGAACCGGCAAGACGGCGACGATCGTTGCGCGCGCCGCCACGCTGGTCGCCGCGGGTACGTCGCCGGATCACATCCTCGTGCTCACGCCGACGCGACCTGCCGCGACGGCGCTTCGCGACCATGTCGCGGTGGCGGTCGGGGCGGCCACCACAGGCGCGCTCGTCAGGTCCGTCGCCGCCTTCGCCTATCAGGTGGTCCGTGCCGTGTCGGTGCATCGGCGGGCCGAGACGCCCCAGCTGTTGACGGGGCCGGACGAGGACCGACTGATCGAGGATCTCCTGGCGGGCGATGCCGAGGACGAGCGCGACGGCATCCGACGGTGGCCCGCCTCCCTCCCTGCCGAGGTCAGGGCGACCCGCGGTTTCCGCGCCGAGGTGCGCGCGTTCCTCGCCGAGATGACAAGCCTCGGACTGACCGAGGCCGAGCTGTCCCACCGCGCCCGACGCGACGATGTCGAGGTGTGGGAGTCCATGGCGTCGTTCGCGCGGGAGTATCACGGCGTCCGGTCGCGGATGCGGGGCGCGCACCGCGATGCGGCCGGTCTCGTGCGCGAAGCCGCGGAGCTCCTCGCCGACATCCCCGTCGGTGCGCCGGAGTGGGGTGCGCTGTCCGATCTCGAGGTCGTCATGGTCGATGACGCGCAGGAGCTGACGGCCGGCGGGATCGACGTTCTCGAGGCCCTGCGTCAACGAGGAGTGTCCGTCCTCGCCTTCGGCGATCCCGACGTCGGCTCGGGAGCGTTCCGCGGCGCGACACCGCAGAACTTCGCGCGGCTCTCGGCATCGGGCCCGGTCTATGTGCTCGGGCGACCGCACCGGGGGACGCCGCCGCAGCGCGACCTCCTGGCCGAGGTCACCTCGCGTATCGGCGCGGGGGGTGTGGTCGCGCATCGACAGCGGCCCACCGGCGCTGATCCTGACGGTTCCGTCGCTGTCTTCACGTTGCGCTCGGTCGCCGAAGAGTACGACACCATCGCACGGCTGCTGCGGGAGCGTCACGTCTACGACGGCGTCCCGTGGGAAGAGTGCGCGGTGATCGCGCATGACACTCGTCAGGTGGCGGCGCTCGAAGACGAGCTCGCGGCGCGCGACGTGCCGACCGGTGCCACAGGCCCCGCGCGAACGTTGGCGTCGTCGGCCACCGTGCGGGACCTGCTGCGCATGGTGGACATCGCCGCGACCGACCCCGACTCGTGGGACCTCGAAACGGTGCACGACGCTCTGCGCGCGGCCGGGATGGACATCGTCGAGGCCCGACGGCTGCGCTCGGCGCTGCGTCATGCCGCCGTCCGCCGTGACGGAGAGGACGCGGCGACGGCGGCGGCATTGCTGGTGTCCGCCCTGCGGCACCCCCTGGAGTTCGAGCTCATCGACACGCGAGAGGGTCGCCGCGCGGCACGCGTCGCCGACACTCTGGTCCAGCTCGGCGCGGGACTGCGCGACGGGGCCACGGCACATGAGCTGTTGTGGACGGCATGGGAGCGCTCGGGGCGTGAGCGGCATCTGGTCGAAGCGGCGCGCGGCAGCGGCGTTCTGGCCGATCAGGCCGGTCGCGACCTCGACTCGGTCGTCGATCTGTTCCAGTCCGCGAAGCGGCACGGAGAGCGCGCCGACGGCACCTCTCCGATCGACTTCATCCGGGGGGTACTCCACTCCGATGTGGCCGAGGACCGACTGAGCGTCGCGGCGCGCGACGGTGTCGTGCGCGTCATGACGCCCGCCGGGGCGCTCGCGACCGAGTTCGACACCGTCGTGGTCGCCGGGCTGCAGGACGGCGTCTGGCCCAATCTCCGTGTTCGCGGGGGGCTCCTGGAGACGTGGCGACTCGGGGCGGGCGAGGGCGTGACGGCCGATACGCTCGACCGTCGGCGCGACGTGCTCCACGACGAGCTGCGCCTCTTTGCGCGCGCGATCTCTCGTGCGCGGTCCCACCTCGTGATCACGGCGGTGGACGATGACGACAACGGGCCGAGCGTCCTGTTCGAGCTCCTTCCTTCCTCCTCGCCCGTACCGGCGTCGGCCGATCACCCGCTCTCCCTGCGGGGTCTCGTCGCCGAGCATCGACGGACGCTCACCGCGCTCCACGCCACCGAAGAAGACAAGGCGCATGCCGCGGACCAGCTCGTGCTCCTCGCGGAAGCCGGGGTCCCGGGCGCGGATCCTTCATCCTGGTACGGCATGGCCGGGCCCTCCTCGGCGAGTCCTCTGTTCGATCTGGAGGTCGAGCAGGCCCGCCTCTCGCCCTCCAAGCTCCAGGCGATCGAGGACTGCCAGCTCAACTGGGTGATCGGTGAGCTCGGCGGCGACGGCGGTGGAGTGGTCGCCGGGGTCGGGACGCTCATCCATGCCGCGCTCGAGACCGCCGAAGGTCACGACGAAGAGTCGCTGTGGACCGCTGTGGAGCGCCGGTGGGGGGAGCTGGAGTTCGACGCCGACTGGATCGAACGCACGGAGCGCGCGCGTGCGCGTGACCTCATCTCCCGCCTGTCGCGCTATCTGCGTGATGTCGAGGCCGACGGCGTGCAGCTGGTCAGCGCCGAACCGCGATTCGAGTGCGAGGTCCCCGTCGAGGGCCTCGCTCGCCCGGCCATCCTCAGTGGCACGATCGACCGTGTCGAGCTCGCCCGCGACGGGTCGGTGGTGATCGTGGATCTCAAGACGGGCCGCAGCGAGTCGACCAGTCCGCGGGCGGCGATCACCCATCCGCAGTTGAGCGCCTACCAGCTGGCGGTGGAGTCGGGAGCCATCGCAGCGGTGTCCGGACGCCCCTCGGGAGGCGCGAAGCTGCTCGTCCTCAAGCCGACGCGGGGAGCTCCATACGCCACGCCGACACAGCCCCCCTTCGACGACGAGACCCGCGCCGCGTTCCTCGCCCGTGTCCGCGACGCGGTGGAGGTGGTGGGGGGCTCGCAATTCTTGGCTCCCTACGAAGCCCACTGTCGTGACGACCACACCTTCGGACTGTGTCGGATCCACACCGTCGGCGCGGTGAGTGCCTCATGACGACCGCCGACGAACTGCTCGGGGTTCCCGAGTCCTCGTCCGTGCCTCCGCGGAGGCTCATCGGACCGCACGCCCTCGCGGCGGCGCTGGGACAGTTTCCGCCGACCGACGAGCAGGCCGCAGTGATCGCCGCGCCGCTCACGCCGGCGCTCGTGGTGGCCGGTGCCGGCAGCGGAAAGACTGAGACGATGGCGGGCCGGGTGGTCTGGCTGGTGGCGAACGGGCTCGTCCGCCGTGACCAGGTGCTGGGTCTGACCTTCACCCGCAAAGCCGCGGGCGAGCTTGCCGAACGCATCCAGAACCGCCTGGAGCGGCTGGTCGAGCTCGAGGAGCACGGTCTTCTCGACCGGTTGGAGGAGCTGCACGGCGCCGGCGCGCTGGACACCTTCCGTGTGCTCCAGCAGCGCGGGGCGTCCTCAGCCGAGCGGCGTGCGGCCTTGCGGGCTCTCGGTGGGCACAGCGCTGCGTCATCGTTGCCGGGCGATGCGATCCTCCATCGTCCGACGATCGCCACCTACAACGCATTCGCCGACGGCATCGTGCGGGAGAATGCGATCCTCCTCGGCCGGGATGCCGACGCGGCGGTGCTGACCGAGTCCGCCGCGTGGCTCCTCATGCGTCGGGTCGTGCACGAGAGCGACGACCCTCGCCTGGAGACGGTGGAGTACCGGCCGAGCACCATCATCGACGCCGCTCTCCAACTGGCACGCGACGCCGTGGACAACCTCGTCGACCTCGATGAGCTCGCAGCGTTCGCCGCTGACTTCTCCGATGTGCTGGAGCGGCCCTCGCGCGACAAGCGCACCACTGTCTACGCCGAGGTGCGTACCGCGGCGGCGCGGGTGGGGGGCCTCGATGTGCTGAGCGACCTCGCCCGTCGCTACGACGAGCAGAAGCGGCGCGCGGGCCTCATCGACTTCTCCGACCAGGTTGCGGGAGCACTGCGGGCCGTTCGTGCTCATCCGGGCATCGGCGCGTCGATGCGCGACCGGTTCCGCGTCGTGCTCCTCGACGAGTACCAGGACACCTCCGTCGTGCAGACCGACCTGCTCGCGGCTCTGTTCGCCGACACACCGGTGATGGCGGTCGGTGATCCGCACCAGTCGATCTATGGGTGGCGCGGCGCAAGTGCGGGCAACCTCGGCGGTTTCGCCCGCGCCTTTGCGGGCACGCGGCCCGGTGACGGCGCCTCGGCCGCCGAGTACAGTCTCCTCACGAGCTGGCGCAACAGCGCGCGGGTGCTGGAGGCGGCCAATGCGATCCTCGCCCCGCTCGCCGAGACGGCGCCGGTTCCGGTCGGCCGATTGCGCGTGCGGCCGGGTGCCCCCGACGGGGCGGTGGAGATCGGGTTCGATCCGGACATCGACGCCGAAGCCGACCGCGTGGCGGGCTGGTTCGCCGAAGTGCGCGACGCGCGTGCGGCGCGCGGTGAGACGACCTCAGGCGCCTTGCTCTTCCGCGCCAAGAAGCACATGGTTCGCTTTGCCGACGCGCTCGCCCGGCGCGGCATCCCGCATCGGATCCTGGGCCTCGGAGGGCTCCTCAGCACGCCCGAAGTGGTGGACGTGGTGGCCGCCCTCCGGGTGATCAGCGACCCGCAGGCGGGTTCCTCATTGCTGCGGCTCCTCGCCGGGCCGCGATGGGAGCTCGGCCTCGCCGATCTTCGCGCGCTCGCCGCGCTGTCGCGGCGGCTCACGCGTCACGACGCTTCGCTCCAGGCGCTGGAGCCGCACGTGGTCGACCACCTCCGCCGATCCGGTGGAGAGGCCGGGTCGCTCGTCGATGCGCTCGACTTCCTCGCCCGGCAGAAACCCGACCACGGCTGGCTGAGCGGCTTCACGCCCGAGGGCCTGGATCGCCTGCGCGAGGCGGGCGCGGTGTTCGAAGGATTGCGCCGTGCATCCACGCTCCCCGTACCCGAGCTCGTGCGGCTGATCGAGTCGGAGCTGCGTCTGGACATCGAGCTCGCGGCGAACGAGGCCCGCGGCCGGGCGCGTACCGCCGGTGATCAGCTGCGCGCGTTCGTGGACGAAGTACAGAGCTTCCTCCAGACCGAGGAGAGCGGCTCCCTTCCGGCGCTGCTGGCATGGCTCGACCGCGCCGAGCGGATCGACGAGTTCGCACCGCGCACCGAACCGCCCGAACCCGACGTCGTGCAGCTGTTGACGGTGCACGGGTCCAAGGGACTGGAATGGGACGCCGTCGCCGTCGTGCGGATGGTCACGGACGAACTGCCCGCCAAGCCTCGCGACGGCCTGGGCTGGGCACGCTTCGGTGTCCTCCCTTACGACTTCCGCGGAGATCGGGAGTGGTTGCCCCGCCTGCGATGGCGACGTGAGGAGGCCCCGACGCAGCAGGACCTGCGTGACGCGCTGGGGGCGTTCCGCATCGACATCGCACGGCGCCAGCTCGACGAGGAGCGCCGCCTCGCCTACGTCGCCGTCACCCGAGCGCGGGAGCACCTTCTGCTGAGCGGATCGTCGTGGTCGGGAACCCTCGCACCGCGCGATCCCAGCGCGTTCCTGCGCGAGGCGGCGGAGGCACTCGGTGACCCGATGGGGGAGATCGAGGCGGGCGAGAACCCCTATCAGGACGTCCGTCGGCTCTTGGCGTGGCCGCTGGATCCCCTCGGCATCCGTCGCACCCGGGTGGAGGAGGCCGCCGCCCGCGTGCGGAGGGCGGCAGAGGCACGACGAGCAGAGCCCTCGCGCGACCTGCGCCTGCTCCTTGCCGAGCGCGAGGAGCGTTCGCGACGAACGTCACCGCGCGCGCCCACCCGGATCCCCGCGTCGCGTTTCAAGGACTTCGCCATCGACTACACCGCGGCGGCCGCAGCCGCGGCGCGGCCTCTCCCGGAGCGGCCTTACCGGCAGACGCGCGTAGGCACGCTGTTCCACGCCTGGGTGGAGCAGCGTTCGGGGGTCAGTGGGCTCGGTCCCTCGACAGACGACGGACTGTGGGAGGAGACGAGCGATCCGGCGGAGGATGCGGGTGCGGATCAGCGCACTCTCGGCGAGCTCAAGGAACGCTTCCTCGCCTCCGAGTGGGCGCCGTTGCAGCCGATTGCCGTCGAGACAGAGATCGACTTCACCGCTGACGACCTGTTCCCCGAGGAGGTCGGCAGCGGCCGGCCGCACGTCGTGATCTGCAAGCTGGATGCCGTGTACGAGCGTGA
Organism: Microbacterium sp.; assembly: GCA_048594675.1. Classification (GTDB taxonomy): domain Bacteria; phylum Actinomycetota; class Actinomycetes; order Actinomycetales; family Microbacteriaceae; genus Microbacterium. The sequence continues at coordinate 52,925 of JBMDWQ010000018.1, forward strand.
CGGTCGCATCGAGATCGTCGACTGGAAGACCGGTCGACCGCCGGGGACACCGCGGGAGCGTCGGGAACGGATGTTCCAGGTGGAGCTGTACCGACGCGCGTATCACGCGAAGTTCGGAACGCCGCTGGACCAGATCGATGTCGTCCTGTTCTACGTCGCGGACGGGGTCGTCCTCCGCGGGTGAGTCAGGCGCTCTCCGTCCACCGGCGAAGGGCGTTCCGAGCCGCCTCGTCGATGTCCTCGTCTCGTGGCTCGGCGTCGTGTTCGGATCGCTGGGTGTCGTCGCCAGTGGTCGCGCCAGCACTGGTCGTGCCGGCATCTGCCCACCCTTCCCATTCGAGGGGCGCGGTCTCCTCGTCGGCAGAGGTGCGTGCGGGAGGCTCCGCGTCGTCCGCCGCGTACTCGCCGAGCGCCTCTGCGTCGTAGGTGTCGGTCTGCATCGAGGTGTCGACGGTTGCGGTGTCGGAGGCGACGCGCCCGAGGGCGGCGATCGCGTCGTCCACCGTGATCGAGTCCTGTGCCAGCGGCGGGGCATCCCGCACGCTCTCGTCGAGAGCCTCCAACAGCCCCACCGCGTCGGCGACGACCGATTCGGCGCCGGTTTCGTGCCCTTGGACGAGCCATGCCGCGAACTCCAGCTCGGCGTGCAGCCGGGCCCGTTCCCACAGTGCGGCATCGGGTGCGTGCGATGCGGCATCGGTGTAGGCGTCGAGCACCGCGGTCCGCGCGTCGGGTGCGGAAGCCAGCCAGCGCAGGTCTTTCGCCGGGTCGCCCACGCTCAGTCCACCCCAGTGGAGGAGCCCGGTGACTCGGGGCACCCCCTCCGCATCGTCTTCGAAGAGGAATGATGCGGGGTCGACGCCACCGGCGGTCACGGTGCTCTCGAAGCGCCAGAGGGCGTCGGATCCCAGCGCCGTGCTCCAGCGGCGGAGGAGCCCGAACGGCAGGAGCCCTGTCGCCTCGCAGCGGTCGAGGAGGCGCTCTGCCTCGTCTCGCACCTGAGCCGCCGTCAGTAGCGGCAGGCCCGCATCCCGCACGATCGAGGCAGGCAACGCGTGGACGGCGGCGATCGCGGTGCCGAGGGCGGAGGCGATGCCTGGACCGGAGGGCACGTGTGCCGCATCGACGCGATACCCGGGGGACCACGTCTGCACGACAGCGTTGCGTCCGTCGACCGAGGTCTCACCCACGACGAAGGGGGCGTGGAACGGCAGGACGCTGCGAACGCCCTGCGTGAGGGCGCTCAGGGCGCGCGCGTCGCTGCGAAGGTCGTTCTCGGCCGCGGCGTCGACCGGTACTCGGATGACGACCTTCGCGCCGTCGTGGAGCGTGGCCACGGCGGCGTCGTATCTCCCGCCCGCACCTTCCGACAGTGCGGCCACGCCGACGACCACCGCACCGGGCAGGGCCGAGGTCACCGACGCGGCTAGAGTGAGAGGTGAGCGTGCCATGCCCCCAGGGTAGGCGGGGCACGTCCGGGCGCTACGGCGCCACGCCCGCAAGAGAGGTCCTCGATGACGCCTCAGGACACACCTCAGCCGCCCGCTCTCTCGCGCGCGGCCCTCGACCGTGCCGCCGAGGAGCGAGAGGATCCGACTCTCGTCCCGCGGCTGCGTGCAGACCCACGCACTCGGGTCGTCGTCGTCAGCGGTGACCGCACTCCGATCACCTCCGACCTGCGCCTGCGGACCTTCAGCCCGGCCGACGTGGCGTCGGAGGCGGACTGGGGCTTCCTCGGGCGGGACACGGCAGGCAGCGCCCTGCTCGTCGCCCCGTGCGAGGAGACCGTGGCCGCCGCTATTCCCGCACGGGAGTGGGCGTCGTTGCGCGAGATCGGTGCGGCGCTTCCAGGGGACGACGCGGCAGCGCTCGTGGCGGCCGTCGCGCTCGGGCGGTGGCTTCGCGACGCACCGTTTTGCTCCCACTGCGGTGCGCGCACGGTGGTGCGTGCCTCCGGCTGGGCGAGATCGTGCCCCGCGTGCGGACGTGAGCACTTCCCGCGCACCGATCCCGCCGTCATCGTCGCGGTCTCCGACGCCGACGGCGATCGGATTCTCCTGGGGCAGAACGCCCAGTGGCGCAGTCGAAACGTGTACTCGACTTTCGCCGGGTTCGTCGAGGCCGGTGAGTCCCTCGAGGCGGCCATCGTGCGGGAGATCGAGGAGGAGGCGGGAGTCCGCGTGTCAGACATCCGATATCGCGGATCACAGCCGTGGCCCTATCCGAGATCGCTCATGATCGGCTTCCACGCGACGGTCGACGATGCGTCGGCGGCGCGTCCCGACGGTGATGAGATCGTCGATGTGCGCTGGTTCACGCGCGCCGAGATCGCCTCTGCCCTCGACGACCGGGCTGATTTCGTCCTGCCCGGGGAGACCTCGATCGCACGCCGCCTGATCACGGATTGGGCCGCGGCGTGAGCGAAGACGCCCTGGCCGGACTCGACGACGCGCAGCGGGAGGCAGCGAGCGTGCTGCGCGGTCCCGTGTGCGTGCTGGCGGGCGCCGGAACCGGGAAGACGCGGGTCATCACTCACCGCATCGCCCACGGCGTGGACACGGGCGCCTATTCGCCCTCCCGAGTGATGGCGGTCACGTTCACCGCCAAAGCCGCGGGCGAGATGCGGGGGCGCCTGCGGCGTCTCGGTGTGCCCGGGGTGTCCGCGCGCACATTCCACGCCGCCGCTCTGGCGCAGGTCAACCACTTCTGGCCTCAGGTCGCCGGCGACACCGCGCCGACGATCGTGTCCGGCAAGGTCCGCCTTCTCGGACAGGCCGCAGATGGCCTGCGCCTCCGCCTGGACGGTGCGACGCTCCGGGACATCGCCGGCTACATCGAGTGGCGGAAGGTCACGATGCGCTCGATCGAGCAGGCCGCGCGCGAGCGGCCGAGATCGATCGGCGGTGTCGGCCCCGACGCGCTCGCGGAGCTGCAGCGGGAGTACGAGAAGCTCAAGGACGAGCGTCGCCAGCTCGACTTCGAAGACGTCCTCCTGGCCTGCGCCGGGATGCTCGAGTCGGAGCCGCGCGTCGCTGCCCAAGTGCGCGAGCAGTACCGTCACTTCACGGTCGACGAGTTCCAGGACGTCTCGCCGCTGCAGTACCGACTTCTCGAGCTGTGGGTGGGGGACCGGCGGGATCTGTGCGTGGTCGGAGATGCGAGTCAGACGATCTACTCGTTCGCCGGGGCGGACCCGTCCTACCTCCTCGACTTCGAGGCGCGCCACCCTGACGCCCGTCTGGTGCGGCTGGAGCGCAACTATCGATCCGCACCCGCCGTCCTCGATGTCGCCAACGCGCTCATGCGCGGACGGCCGGGGGCCCTTCGCCTCCAGAGCGCGGCGGGCCACGACGAAGTGCGTTCGCTGGGGTCGTCTGCTCCGCGGGAGTATGTGTACCCCGACGACGCCGCGGAGGCATCCGGCGTGGCCGAGCGCATCGCTGGCCAGTTGTCGGCCGGCGTCGCACCGCACGACATCGCGGTGCTCTATCGCGCGAACGCGCAGTCCGCGCCCCTGCTGTCCGCGCTGGCCGCGGCGGGGATACCGGCGACGGTGCTCGGGGGAACGCGCTTTTTCGATCTCCCCGAGGTGCGTCAAGCGCTGATGGCGCTGCGGGGCGCCGCCGTCGCGCCGATGGAGACCGGCTTCGTCCCCGCCGTCCGCGACGTGCTGCGCTCGCTCGGGCATACCGACGACGCGCCGCCGGCCGGAGGGGCGCTACGGGAGACCTGGGAGGCGCGGGCGGCGCTGCTCCGTCTGGCCGAGGAAGCGCCGGCGGACATGACGCTGCGACGTTTCGCCGACGAGTTGCACGCGCGCGCGAAGGATCAGCACGAGCCGTCGCTGCGGACGGTCACCTTGGCCACCCTGCACGCGGCGAAGGGCCTCGAATGGGACCACGTGCACATCGTGGGGTTCGCCGAGGGGCTGCTTCCGATCTCGTACGCGACGGGGCTGGAGCAGATCGACGAAGAGCGACGACTCGCCTACGTGGGAATCACGCGGGCCGCGCGAACCCTCGCTCTGTCCTGGGCTCGGGGGAGCGGAGGGCGGGAACGCCAACGGTCGCGTTTCCTTCAGGAGATCGGCACAGACACGTTGCGTGCGGGTGATGTGCGCGCCACCGGCGACGCACGCTCGCGGCGCTGACGGCGACCGAGACACCCGGCCGCACGGCGCCACGAAGGAACCGGCCGGCGAGCGTGGCGGCATCCACGAGCACGGCGCGTGACGTGGGCGGCGCCGGGCGTCCCAACAGCTGACTCACCAGCAGGGGCCACTGCGGGTCACGATCGCGATGATGCGCAGCAATGCACGACAGGCACGCGGTCAGGCCGGGAAGGATGAGGGGACCGACGATCGCTTTCGCCCCGGCGAGGACGATCGGCAGGTGCGGTACCCCATCGGCCATCAGTCTCGCGGCGTGCCTAGGCTCGACGAGGTGGTGGGCGACGATGATGAGCGGGGCGCGGCTGGTGTCCGGCCAACGGCGGACGTCGGCGACATCGACGCCGCAACCGTCGAGCGTCTCCTGAAAGAGGTCCGCATCGCCGGCCGGAAAGTCGGCCGGAAGCTCCAGGCTCGCCGGTCGGTCCCCGCCGCGGTCCTGAGTCAGGGCCGGGCCGATCGCCCGCACGAACTCCTCCGCGTCGGACCGAGACGCTCCGAAACTGCTCGCGAGGCCGACGAGCCTCCCTTCCGGGACCCCGCTCTCCAGCGCGGCGAGCACGCGCTCCTGCCAGGGTGCGACGTCGTGCAGGCGGGCCACGTCGTCGACGCCGAACTGCAGGTCGGAGGGCGTTCGCCACAGGGGCGGATGGGACGGATCGAGCCGGAGCATGCGCTCGATTCTCGTGCGCGGCGGGTGCGTCGATGGTGCGCTGTCCACAAGCCGCCGCGCGCGGACGCTCACACCGGGCGCGGACCCTCCGGCGGCAGCTCGTCGTCGGCACCATCGTCGGGACGGTCGTCGGTGGCTTCGGCCAGCAAGGCATCGAGCGCGTCGTCCATCGCATCCCGCTCGGGAGCCTCGCCGCGCTGTCGCGCCTGCAGGCGTTCCACGAGCGCAGCCGGGTCATCGATGTCGCCTGCCGTGGGCATCAGATCGGGGTAGTCCCACAGCGAGTCGCGCGCCGTCGCGCCCACCGCGTCGGTGACCGCACGCCACATCGCTGCCGCTTCCCGCAGACGCCGGGGGCGCAGCTCGAGTCCCACGAGGGAACCCATGGCGCGCTCGGCGGGGCCGCCCACGGTGCGCCGCCGTCGCACGGCCTCGGCGATCCGCGGCGCATCGGGGAGGCGGTGAGTGGCGTCGGCCGTGACGACATCCACCCAGCCCTCGATCGTCGCCAGCAGGTTCTCCAGACGAGACAACGCGGCCAACTGGGCCTCGGAGCGCGTATCGAGGAGGGCTCCGCTCTGCAGCGCGTCGCGGAGCTCTTCGGGGGATGACGGGTCGAAGCGCGTCGCCATGTCCTCCAGCGCATCGGTGTCGACCCGCAGCCCGCGTGCGAACTCCGTCACCTGCGAGATCACGTGCAGGCGCAGCCATCGAGCATGACGGAACAGCCGGGCGTGAGCGAGCTCGCGCGTCGCGACGTAGAGCGCGAGCTGATCCTCATCGATCTCGAGATCCCTGCCGAAGTCGGCGAAGTTCTGGGGGAGCAGTGCCGCCTCGCCGTCGGGCATCAGTGGGATCCCGACGTCGCCCCCCGAAATGACCTCGAGCGAGAGGGCGCCGACCACCGAGCCCAGCTGCGCGGCGAACAGTGAACCGCCCACCGTCCGCATGACGCGTCCCGCGCTCGCCGCGGCGGCGCGCATCTCCTCCGGCAGCTGCGTTCCGATCGCCTCTGTGAGCGCGTCGGCGATCGAGGTGGCCACCGGCTCGGCAAGCTCCTGCCACACGGGAAGCGTGGACTCGACCCATTGCCCGCGCGTGACGGCGCGGGCGGGCGCGGGGAGCTCGGAGATCGCGGTCGCCTCGCTCAGCCAGAGGGTGGCCAGGGACACGGCCCGGTCGAGATCTGCCCGGACTGTGCTGTCGATCGCGTGACTGTCCTTGTTGGCGAGATGGAGCGCCTGTGTGCGCGCGGCCGACCAGTCGATCGACCCGTCCCCTCCCGCGGCGAACGCGCCCTGGAGCTGCCGCATCATCTGCTGCACCATCGCGGGATCGAGACCGAGCCCTCGCAACTGCTCCAGCTGCTCCGGATCCAGCCCCGCGAGGCCTCCTTGGCCCCCCAGCAGATTGCGGAGCATCTCGGCGAAGTCCTCGGGTTCGGGGCGGTCGTCGTCGCTCATGTCAGGGGCCTTTCAGCAGGATGATGACATCGCGTTCTACGCTAGTCGCACGCGTTCACGCCCCGTCCGGCGCGAGCCCGTCTCGTGTACGCCGGTCGCGAACGTCCGGCCAGGAAGGTCGCTGTGGCACTGTTCGAAGACCGCGACGTGGTCGCGCCCGCCCCCCGTCGTCGGCTGCCGCGGTCGGCGGTGGCCGGTATCTGGGCGGTCACGGTCGCCCTGGCGGCCCTTCTCGCGCTGACCGTGCTGCCGACCTCGTTCGTGATCCAGCAGGCGGGTCCCGTCTTCAATACTCTCGGAACGGTCCAGAATGCGGACAAGGAGGATGTCCCGCTCATCTCGATCAAGGGAGCGGAGACGTATCCCACGGCGGGATCGCTCGATCTCCTCACCGTGCAGGTGGTCGGCAATCGCGAGCGCACTCCCTCGTGGTTCGAGCTCGCCACCGCGTGGTTCGATCCCTCTCGCGCGGTGATCCCGATCGATCAGGTCTTCCCGGCGGGAGAGACCACCGAGCAGCGAAACGAGCAGAGCGCAGCGATGATGGTCGACTCGCAGAAGGAGGCGACGGCGGCGGCGTTGACGTCCCTCGGATACGACGTGAAGCCGGTGGTCCGGGTCTACGCCCTCACCGATGATTCCCCGTCCGAGGGTCTCCTGGAGCCCGACGACGTGATCCGTCGGGCCGACGGGAGAGAGATCACCGACGTCTCGGAGCTCCGCAAGGCCATCAACGACGCCGACGGTGCTCCCGTCGCCTTGGATGTGGATCGAAACGGCACGGCGGTCTCGGTCAAGGTCACCCCCGCCCGCGCGAACGTGGACGGGGAGACCTCGTGGGTCGTCGGCATCACCGCGATGCACGACTACACCTTTCCCATCGACGTCACGATCCAGCTCGACAACGTCGGAGGCCCGAGCGCCGGAATGATGTTCGCCCTCGGGATCATCGACACGCTCACGGCGGGGGAGCTCAACGGCGGGCTCGATGTCGCGGGCACCGGCACGATCGATGCGGCCGGCACCGTCGGGCCGATCGGCGGGATCCGCCAGAAGATGTACGGCGCGGTGCGAGCGGGAGCCGATTACTTCCTCGCCCCCGAGAAGAACTGCGACGAGGTCGTCGGGCACGTGCCCGACGGACTGCGGGTGTTTTCGGTCGCCACCCTCGACGACTCTCTCGCCGTGTTGTCGGCGCTGCGCGATCACGGCGACCTGGACGCGCTCCCCACCTGCCGCTCCTGACGGTCCGGGGCGGCCGCGGTGACCGCCGATCCTCGGCGCTCACCCAGACGGCCCCCGCTTAGGATGGAGGGGTGACCACGACCTCAGCGCCGAACCAGGCCACGCCCAGTACCCTCCGCCGAGCGATCGGCATCACGCTCGCGGTGATCGCCGCGCTCGTGGTGGCCTTCTTCACCTTCGCGAGCCTGTTCGCCGATTGGCTCTGGTACGAACAGCTCGGCTTCGACGGGGTGCTCGTCACGCAGTGGACCGCGCGGGTCGTCATGTTCCTCGTCGGATTCGCCGCGATGGCCGTTCCGGTGTTCGTCGCCATCCAGCTCGCTTACCGGCTGCGCCCGGTCTACGCGCGTCTGAGCTCGCAGCTCGACCACTACCAGGAGGTCGTGGAGCCGCTGCGTCGCCTCGCCATGTGGGGCATTCCCGTCTTCTTCGGCGCGTTCGCCGGCTTCGCCGCCTCCGCGCAGTGGGAGACCGCGTGGTTGTGGATGAACCGCGTTCCCACGGGCGACCTCGATCCCCAGTTCGGTCTGGACACGAGCTTCTATCTGTTCGAGCTCCCCTTCTATGGCTCTGTCGTCGGGTTCGCCTCCGCGGTGCTCCTGGTGTGCCTCGCCGTGACCGTGATCGTGGCGTACCTCTACGGTGCGATGCGGGTCGGCCAGCGCGAGCTGCGGATCTCCAAGTCGGCCCGCATCCAGCTCGCCGTCATCGCCGGTCTCTATCTCGCCGTGCAGGCGGTCAGCCTGTGGCTCGACCGCTACAAGACGCTGCTGTCGGAGGGTGACCGCATCACCGGCGCCGGCTACACCGACGTGCACGCGATCATCCCTGGCCTCACGATCCTCGCCATCGTGGCGGCGATCGTTGCGGCCCTGTTCTTCGTCACCGCGGTGATCGGACGCTGGCGCTTCCCGCTCATCGCGACCGCGCTGCTGATCGTCTCATCCCTCGTCGTGGGTGTCGCCTATCCCTGGTTTGTCAACCAGTTCCAGGTGGTACCGAACCAGGAGCGGCTGGAGAGCACGTACTACCAGCGCAACATCGACGCCACCAAGAAGGCGTACGGCATCAATGACCTGGAGAAGATCGACTACAACGCTGTGACGACCGCCGAGTCCGGGCAGTTGCGCGCCGATGCCGAGACCACGGCGTCGATCCGCATCATGGACCCGGCCATCATCCCGCCCACGGTGCGTCAGCTCGAGCAGTACCGCTCGTACTACAAGTTCGCCGATCCGCTGGACGTCGACCGCTACGAGATCGACGGCAAGACGCAAGACGCGGTCGTCTCGGTGCGCGAGCTCGACCTGCCGCAGCTCGGTCAGGCGGCGTCCTGGTACAACACCACGCTCGTCTACACCCACGGGTACGGCATGGTGGCGGCGAAGGGTAACGACCGGACGGCCGACGGCAACCCCGTCTTCATCGAGCGCGGCATCCCGACGTCGGGACAGCTGACCACCGAGGAGAAGTACGAGCCCCGCGTGTACTTCGGCGAGTCGTCGCCGACCTACTCGATCGTCGGCGCGCCGGAAGGCACCGACGACATCGAGCTGGACTATCCTCGCGGCACCGAGGACGGCGCGGCACAGACCAAGACGACCTTCACGGGTGACGGCGGGCCGGACATCGGGAACATCTTCAACCGCCTCATCTACGCGCTGAAGTTCCAGTCGACCGACATCCTCTTCTCCGACGCGGTCAACGAGAAGTCGCAGATCCTCTACGACCGCGACCCGCTCACGCGCGTGCAGAAGGCGGCGCCGTACCTGGAGCTCGACAACGACCCGTATCCGAGTGTCGTGGACGGGCGCATCGTGTGGATCGTCGACGGCTACACGCTGAGCGCCAACTATCCGTACTCCTCTATCGTGAGCCTGCGACAGGCGATCAGCGACTCGACGACGAACGTATCCCGGCTTGCGCTGGACAACGTCAACTACATCCGCAACTCGGTCAAGGCCACCGTCGATGCCTACGACGGCTCGGTCACGCTGTACGCGTGGGACGAGACCGACCCGCTGCTGAAGGCGTGGCAGAAGGTCTACCCGAACACGCTGCGGCCGATCTCGGACATGTCGGCACAGCTCATGAGCCACGTGCGCTACCCGAGCGACCTGTTCAAGGTGCAGCGGGCTATGCTCGGCACGTATCACGTCGACGACGCGGCGTCGTTCTACGCTCGCGACAACGCGTGGAAGACCCCCAACGACCCGGTCTCCAAGAACGACGTCCTCCAGCCGCCGTACTACCTCACGATGCAGATGCCGGGCCAGGACGAGCCGACGTATTCGATGTTCAGCTCCTTCATCCCGGCCTCCGAAGGCACGGGGGCGCGCAACGTGCTCATGGGATACCTGGGCGTGGACGCCGACGCCGGAAACCAGAAGGGCGTGCGCGGGGAGGGTTACGGCAAGCTCCGCATGCTCGAGATCAGCGCCGACCAACCGGTCCCCGGGCCCGGTCAGGTCCAGAGCCGCTTCAACTCCGACGAGGTCATCTCCTCGCAGATCAACGTGCTCAAGATCGGACAGTCCGAGGTCCTCAACGGCAACCTGCTGACCCTCCCCGTCGGTGGAGGATTCCTCTACGTGCAACCGGTGTTCGTCCAGCCGGCCAGCGGGACACAGCTGCCAGCGCTCCGGAAGATCCTCGTCGCGTTCGGTGACGAGCTGGCGTTCGAAGACACTCTGCAGGAGGCGCTCGACTCCCTCTTCCAGGGTGATTCAGGGGCCAGCACCGGCGACGGCGACGTGACTCCGACGCCCAACCCGAGCCCCTCGCCCGGAGCGACCGAGACGCCCGGTGGCGGCACCCCCGGTGGCACCGACACCAACGTGGCCTACCAGGCGGCGCTCAACGATGCACGACAGGCGATGCTCGACCGCGATGCGGCGCTCAAGGCGGGCGACCTCACGAAGTTCGCCGAGGCGGACGCCCGACTCACGAAGGCCGTCGAGACGCTCCTGGAGCTCAGCCCGAGCCAGGGCTGATCGCGTGGTTCGTGTCGGCCGGCCCGCGGTCAGGCCGACACGAACCACCACCAGATCGCCAGGAGCGTCGTGCCGAAGCCGGCGATCTGGTTGAGCCACAGGAAGCGGTTCCATCCCGCTGTCGCCTGCGTGCAGTCCTCGTCGCGCAGACTCCGCGACGGCCACGCGTTCACGATGTAGGGAACGACGAGCACGGCCGCCAAGGGTCCGGGCCACGCCGTGGCGAGAAGGGCGACTCCGGCCAGCACATAGGCAGCCAGCGCGATCCGGACCGTGGTGCGGGCGCCCAGGACGGTCGCGATGGAGGCGATCCCGGCCTCCCGGTCGGCGAGGATGTCCTGCACGGCCCCGAAGGCATGCGAGGCGATGCCCCAGAGCGCGAAGGCGATGAGGACGAGCACGAGGCCGCCCGTCCACGTCGCGTTCGCGAGGACGAGCCCGAAGACGGCCGGGGAGAAGAAGTGGATGCTGCTGGTCACAGAATCGGCGAACGGGCGCTCCTTCAGACGCAGCGGCGGCGCGGAGTAGAAGACGACGAAGAACAGGCTCAGCGCAAGGACGAGCGTCGACAGCGGCGATCCCCAGAGGACGAGCAGCACCACGAACGGCGCGAGGCTCACGGCGGAAGCCCAGAGGGTGATGCGGTGGAAGCGTCGGTCGAGGACCGAGCCGTGGGTCCCGCCCTTACGCGGATTGCGCAGGTCTGACTCGTAGTCGAAGACATCGTTGATCCCGTACATCGCGAGGTTGTAGGGGATGAGGAAGAAGAGCGTACCGACCACGAACGGCGGGTCGATCTGTCGAGCGGTGAGGAGGTAGGCCAGAGCGAACGGGTAGGCGGTGTTGATCCAGCTCACCGGACGGGAGGCGACGAACAGCTGCACGAGGATCTGCGTCATTCGGGTCGTCTTTCGGGAAGGAGGGCGAACACGGCGGGGACGAGGAAGGCGGCACAGATCGGGTAGGCGAAGTCCTCGATGGGTGCCAGTCCGATGCGGACACCGCTGATGAGCTCCTCCGGGTAGGTGAACAGCCCCGCGGCGATCATCAGGTTGTCGAAGACGGCCGTCAAGACGACGAGCACCGCCGCCGCGATCCCGGAGGCAAGGAGGCGCTGCCGAGCGCCCGGTCTGCGCCACGACCAGGCGGTGACGGCGAGGGTCACGATCAGGAACGGCACGACGATGACGGGGTAGCTCACGACGGGCTCCTGTCATCGGTGTGCGGCGGGGGCGGGATGGTCAGGTCGATGTGTCGGCGACGACGGATGCGTCGGAGAGCTGCCTGCCAGACGACGAGGCCGAGGTAGCAGAGGAACGCGAGGAAGACGGGCTCTTCGACGGGCAGGTGCGGGGCGAGGTCCCAGCCGAGGAGGAGGGGGCTGGAGCCCTTGACGAACACGCCCGAGGCGATCCCGACGGCGTCCCACGCGAGGAAGAACGCGGTTCCCCCTGCGACGGTGATCGCCGTTCGCGCACGGGCAGGGGGGAAGGCGAGGCGAAAGCGGACGTCGAGCGCCGCCACGCCCGCGACGGAGAGCAGGAGGAAGACGAGGTAGAGCCCGGGCATCTCAGCGCCGAGGTGTCAGCGGGGCGGGGATGCGGCCCGCGCCACGTTCCCCGCGCACGCGCTTCAGGACGAGCTCGGCCGAGATGAGACACATCGGGAGTCCGATGCCCGGGAGCACTGAGCACCCGGCGTAGAGGAGGTTCTTCACCTTCTTCGAGGCGTTGCGGGGTCGGAAGACCGCGCTCTGACCGAGGGTGTGGGCAAGGCCCAGAGAGCTCCCACGCCAGATGCCCAGATCGGCTTCGAAGTCGGCGGGCATGATGGTCCGTCGCACCCGGATGCGCTCGGCGAGGTCGGGTGTCGCCGTCCACGCGGCGATCTGGGCGATCACGCGGTCGGCCAGCTCCTCGACGCGTGCGTCGCCCGATCGATCCTCTCCGCCTCGACCCAGGGAGGGGTCGGCGGGGATCGGCACCAGGACGAAGAGGTTCTCGGCGCCCGGGGGTGCGACGGTGGGGTCTGTCGCGGACGGGCGGCAGATGTAGAGCGACGCCGGATCGGGAACGCGGGTCTTCTTCCCGAAGATCGCGCCGAAGTTCTCGTGCCAGTCCTCGGCGAACAGGAGCGTGTGGTGCGGGAGCTGGGGGAGTTCTCCGTCGACCCCGAGGAGGAGCAGCAGCGCGCCGGGACTCGGTGTTCGCCGCCGCCACCAGCGTTCCGGGTAGGAACGCAGCGCAGGCGGCAGGAGCCGGGTCTCGGTGTGGTGGAGATCGGCGCCCGACACCACGAGGTCGGCCGCAGAGACCGTGCCGTCCGCGAGTCGGACGCCGGTGGCCCGGCCCTCCTCGACGAGGATCTCCTGGACGGCGCTGGAGGTTCGCACCTCCACCCCTCGTTCCCGCGCGATTCTCTCGATCGCTTGGATGAGCTCGGTGAAGCCTCCCTGCGGGTACAGGACGCCGTCGTCGAGGTCGAGGTGACTCATGAGGTGGTAGAGACTCGGGGCGCGGTAGGGTGACGCGCCCAGGAAGACCGCGGGGTAGCCCAAGATTTGACGAAGCAGCGGATCGCGGAACGATCGAGCCGCGTGCCGGGCCAAGGGGCGCAGAAGGAGCGGGAGGAGCTCGGGGAGGCGACGCAGCACACGGCGGTCTCGAAGCCCTTCCGTGGTCTCGTAGGTGTCGTAGAGGAAGCGTGACACGGCGAGGTCGTAGGCGTCGGCGGCGGAGTCCAGGTAGGCGTCCACTCTGGCGCCGGCACCCGGCTCCCGCGACTCGAAGAGCGCGCGTGCATGGTCTCTGCCCGAGACGACGTCGACGGGCTCCGCGGGCCCCGCGGCTGTCGGCTGGCCGTACACGCGGTAGGCGGGATCGAGGCGGACGAGGTCGAGTTGCTCCTGGACGGTGGTCCCGAGGAGGGCGAAGAAGTGCTCGAAGACCTCGGGCATGAGGTACCAACTCGGCCCGGTATCGAAGCGGAACCCGTCGCGCTCCCACGATCCTGCGCGTCCACCGACCTCGTCTCGCGCCTCGAACACGGTCACCGTCGCGCCGTCCTGAGCGAGCAGCGCGGCGGTGGCGAGCCCGGCGATGCCGCCGCCGATCACCGCGACCGTGTCGTTCATGATGTGCTCCGAGGGGAGAGGCGAATGAGAGATCGTGCCGCGATCAGCGCCTTGACGCGCCCGGGGACGCTCACGCGAGTGTCGGGGTCGGCGGTCTGCAGTCGCTCAGTGAGCTCGGCGAACAGGCCGTGCGCCACAGTGACCGCCCGGCGACAGTCGCGGGGGAGACGGGGGATCACCGCTGCGGCGGCATCCAGGTCACCGCGAATGCGCTCGAGGACGTCTTCTCGGGTGTTCTCGCCCGTAGACAGTCCCAGGTAGTCGCGGCCGAGGCGCTCCGCGTCGTCGGAGCGGTCGCGGAGGAAGTTGATGTCCTGGAACGCCGCCCCGAGTCGGCGGGCGCCGTCCACCAGCTCTGGAGCGGGTGCGGTCGGATGCCGGGAGCCGGCGTTCACGAAGATCTGCAGGCACATGAGACCGATGACTTCCGCCGATCCGTAGACGTACGCATCGTGGGAGGCCCCGTCGTGGAGCGAGGTGTCGAGATCGGTGCGCATCGATGCGAAGAACGGGACGATGAGGTCCTCGCCGATCCCGCACGCCCGTGCCGTGAGCGCGAAGGCATGCACGACGAGGTTCGTGCTGAACCCGTCCGCGACGGCGTGCAGGGTCTCCGCCTCCAGGGCGTCGAGCATCGCGCGTTGCTGTTCGACAGTGACCCCGGCCGCATCCGCCGTTCCGTCGACGACCTCATCGGCGATGCGGACGAGGGCGTAGACGCAGCGCACGTCCTGCCGGGCGCGCGTGCCCAGCAGGCGGCAGGCCAGAGCGAAGGAGGTCGAATAGGCGCCGATCACGACCGAAGCGGCCTCCCGTGCGCAGCGGTCGTAGAGGGTGGCGGCGCTCACGGGATCCGCGCTTCGATGGCGACGGCAAGGCGTTCGAGCAGATCGACCGCGGGTGCGGGAAGTGCCGGCGAACTCGCATGCAGCCTTGCCCGGGCGAGGCTCTCCGACACCATGCGTTCCAGTTCGCCGCGTGCGCCGCTGGCCTCGATCGCCCGCTGCGCCCGTCTGACGGCGATCGGTCCGGTGTGGGCGACGGCCAGGGCCGAACTGACCCGCGGCCACTGGGGCGTCTCCCGGGCGAGCGCGATCAGAGGCGTGCGCTTGGACTCGCGGAGATCCGCGCCGGGCTCGCGCCCCGCCTGACGCCGGGTCCCGAACGTGCCGATGAGGTCGTCGACGAGCTGGAAGGCCAGGCCGAGCTCGGCGGCCGCCTCTGCGAGCGGCGCGTGGGAGGGGGCGCCGGCGAGAATCGCTCCCGCGCGCAGCGGAGCACGGAACGAGTAGACCGCGGTCTTGTCGTGCGCAGCCGCGAGGAGGGCGTCGGCATCGGGATACTCCGCACGCGACGCGTGCTCCGCATCGGCGAGCTCACCCACCGCGGAGACGAGCACCGCCTCCTCCAGTACATCCGTGAGCGCCGCACGGGTGGCCTCGTCGACGGAAGCGGCGGCGATGATCCTCGCGGCCTCGAACAGCAGCAGGTCGCCGGCGAGCACCGACGCGGCGTCGGCGACGACCTGCGCTCCCCGCTCGTCAGCGCCCTCGGACAGGGCGCGGGCGCGAAATCTCCCTGCCACGTTCGGCATGCCTCGGCGTTCGACGTCGCGATCGATGAGGTCGTCGTGGACGAGGAACGCCGTGTGCAGGATCTCGAAAGCCGCGGCGACCTGCCACAGCGACGGAACGTCCGACTCGCGCCCGCCGAAGGCCGTGAAGGCCGCCACGACCAGGGCAGGGCGAAACCGCTTGCCATCGGCCGTCGCGGCGGCCAACGCCTCGCCCAGAGCGCGAGCACCCTCGCCGAGGGTGGAGGTTCGGGCGCGGAGCCTGTGGACGGACTGGTCGATCGCGGAATCGATCGCAGATCGTTGGTCGGAGGTGAGATCGATCACGAAGCCCTCTTGCGGGCGTCGCCGTCCTCGAACAGTCCCAGCTGCTCGGCTTGCAGCACGAGCCACGGGCTGAAGGCCCAGGGTGTCGCTGCGATCCCCGCGCCCAGTTCTTCCGGCGCCACCCAGCGCGCCTCCGCGACCTCGCGCGGGTTGAGGTCGGGCTCGTCGTCGGTGACGGCGAGGTAGACCGGGCACACCTCGTGCTCGACCACACCACTCGCGTCCACGGCGCGGTAACGGAAGAGGGGGAGGGCCAGCCGAACGTCGCGCAGTACGATCCCCAGCTCATGCTCCGCGCGACGGTGAACGGCGGCGATCACGGGTTCTGCGGGGCGTGGATGGCCGCAGAACGAGTTGCTCCACACCCCCGGCCACGTACCCTTGTCGAGTGCTCTGCGTGTGACGAGTGTCTCTCCGCGGCGGTTGTACACGTGGCACGAGAAGGCGAGATGGAGCGCGGTGTCGGTGCCGTGCACACTCGACTTCGGAGCGGTACCGATCTCTTGGCCGTCGTCATCGAGGAGCACGACGAGATCGGTCACAGTCATGTCATCTCCTTATTGCTAGTTTAACTAGCGATTTTCAGCGATACTACATAAGTGACGAGAGGGTGTCCACATGGTTGACCAGCGCTGGGTTCCCCAGAGCCCCCGTGAGGAACTGGTCCTCGATGTGATGCGCTCCCTGCGTGCCTTCTCCGACGCGATGGATCACATGCACGGAGGCATCCGCGGGGAGATGGATATGAATGCCAGCGACTTGGCGGCCCTGCGCATGCTCATCGTGCGCGAAGGCCGAGGAGAGCTCGTCTCGCCCCACGACATCGCCCGGCACCTCGCGATCTCGACGGCCTCGACGACCAAGCTGCTGGATCGGTTGACCGCCAGCGGTCACCTCGAGCGGCAGCCGCATCCGCACGACGGCCGTTCCCGCGTCGTGGTCCTGTCCGAGGGTGCGCGAGTGGACTTCTACCGCCACTTCGGTGAGCGCATGAGGCGGATGCGCGAAGCGATGGTGAGCTACACCGACGACGAACTTCGGGCGATCGCGCGGTTCCTCGGCGACATGGAACTCGTGGTGGGCGACTCGTCCTCGCGGGATCGCGCAGAGGCCTGACGCGACGAGGCGTGACCGCCGCGCGCCGGGAACGCGAAGAAGGCGCCCCATGAGGGACGCCTTCTTCTCTTTGTTGCGGGGACAGGATTTGAACCTGCGACCTCTGGGTTATGAGCCCAGCGAGCTACCGAGCTGCTCCACCCCGCGGCACAAGAAGATAGCCTAGCACGCTCTGAGGCAGGGGGCGAATCGGCGCGGATTCTTGCCTCGGCGAGAGGCGGAGCAGGAAGATGAAGGCATGACCGAAGCGGCGACCAGAGGCGATGCGGCGGACGCGCGCCCCGGCGATGGGCGTGCCGAGACGGTCAACGAGCGAGCGGACCGCAACTGGAGCGAGGTGCTGCAGGAGTTGCGCGTCCTGCAGACCGGAACCCAGATCCTCACGGGGTTCCTCCTGGCTCTCGCCTTTCAACCCGCCTTCGCCGATCTCGATGGCCGCCAGCGCATCTTCTACCTCGTCCTGGTCATGCTCGCCGCCCTCAGCGCCATCGTGGCGCTCGCTCCCGTCGCGTTGCACCGCGTGCTGTTTCGACGCGGCGCGAAACCGATGATCGTCGCCTTCGGACACGCGGCGCTGATCACCGCGCTGTTCACCGTCTCGCTCATGATGATGGGCGTTGTCGCGTTCGTCTTCGACGTGGTCGTGGGTTCGGGCGCCGCGTGGCTCGCCGGCGGTGCCCTGGGCGTGGTCATCGGCACGCTGTGGATCGTCGTGCCCGGGTTGATGGCGGCAGCACGCGAGTCGGCGGACGCGCCATGACCGCGTCGGTAGGGGTGGCGGTCGGACAGTTCGCACCTTCGGCCGATCGCGGAGCCAATCTCGAGACCATCGGCGATCTCGCCCAGCGCGCCAACGAGCGCGGAGCCCACCTCCTGGTGCTCCCGGAGTACGCGAGCTACTTCGTGGATCCGTTCGATGCGTCACTCGCCGAGAACGCCGAGCCGCTCGACGGGCCCTTCGTCGCCGCGCTCACCGGTCTCGCCGGACAGCATGGTCTCATCATCGTCGCGGGGCTCCTCGAGCGGGCCGGGCAGGGGAGGGTGCGCAACACCGTCGTGGCCGTCGATGGTGAAGGCCTTCTCGCGCGATACCGGAAGCTGCACCTGTTCGACGCGTTCGGACAGCGCGAATCAGACTGGATCGAGCCGGGAACTCTGGAGGAACCGCAGACCTTCCAGGTCGCCGGGATGGTCTGCGGTCTGTTGACGTGCTACGATCTCCGCTTCCCTGAGGTGGGGCGGCTGCTGGCCGATGCCGGAGTCGAGCTCGCCCTCGTGCCGGCGCAGTGGGTGAGGGGGCCGCTGAAGGAGCATCAGTGGCGGACCCTGCTGCACGCGCGAGCCATCGAGAACACGTTCTTCGTGGCGGCGGCCGACCATCCGCCGCCATTGGGCGTCGGCGCCTCCATGATCGTCGACCCCGTCGGCGTCGAGGTCGCCGGTGTGGGCACGGCGACTGAGGTCGCCGTCGCTCATCTGGACCCCGCAGCGGTGACGCGCGTGCGCCGCATCAACCCTGCGCTTTCCCTGCGACGGTTCGCGGTGATCCCGAGGGGGAGCGAGACGCCTCGTCCCCCAGAGTGATGCACGGCGCGCGCGGAGCTACGCACGCGCGATCGCAGCCAGCCGCTCTGACGCGTCGGTGATGACGTCGAGGCGCTTGCACGCCGCGAAACGCACGAGCCTGGAGTAGTCGTCGCGGTGCTCGGCAGTGACGAAGGCCGTCACGGGGATCGCCACGACCCCCGCAGCTTTCGGAAGCCATCGGCACAGGTCGTCCGCGTCCCTTCTTCCGTGCGCCTCGCAGAGTTCCCGGGCATCGGCGATCGTGAAGTAGCCGGCCTGCGGCGCGATGACGGAGAACCCCGCGGCGTCGAGTCCCGTCGCCAAGAGGGTGTGCTTGTCGTGGAGGGTCGCCGCGGCGCCGAGGAAGAACTCGTCGGGCAGGCGCAGCCCGACGGCGACCGCCGGCTGGAAGGGCGCGCCGTTGACGTACGTGAGCCACTGCTTCACGGCGATGACGGCGTCGATGAGATGCGCCGGGCCGGTGATCCAGCCGACCTTCCACCCGGTGACCGAGAACGTCTTGCCGGCGGACGAGATCGACAGGGTGCGCTCGCGCGCGCCCTCGAGGGTGGCCAGCGGCACGTGAGGGGAGTCGAAGATGAGGTGCTCGTACACCTCATCGGTCACGATGATGGCGTCGTGCTTCTCCGCGAGGCGCACGATCTCGTCACGCACGTCGGCATCGAAGGTCGCTCCGGTGGGATTGTGGGGGTCGTTGACGAGGATGAGGCGAGTTCGATCCGTGACTGCGCGCCGCAGCTCCTCGATGTCCGGCTGGAAGAGAGGCGGCCGCAGGGGGACGGGCACCGGGATCGCGCCGGCGAGCGCGATGAGTGCGGAGTAAGCGTCATATGTCGGCTCGAAGACGACGACCTCATCGCCGGGACCGTCGACGAGCCCGAGGAGCGTCGCGGCGAGGGCCTCCGTGGCGCCGACGGTGATCAGCACTTCGCGATCGGGATCGACCGCGAGCCCGTAGAAGCGGCGCTGATGTTCCGACACGGCCTGGCGGAGATCGGGTTCGCCACGCCCGGGCGGGTACTGGTTCCGCCCGGTCGAGATCGCCTCTCGTGCCGCGTCGAGCACCTCGACGGGACCGTCTTCATCAGGGAAGCCCTGCCCCAGGTTGATCGCGCCGGTCTGAACGGCCAGGGCGCTCATCTCGGCGAAGATCGTCGGCGCGCTCGTGCCGTCGGGCGCCAGCAGCCCTGCTCCCCGCGCGGCCCGCTGCCAGGCTCCGGGCAGTGGCGGCGTCGACGGAATGCGCTGCACCGGGTCAGGCTACACGCATAGGCTGATCGAGGCTTCGCCATAAGGAACGCACAGCATCGCGAGTCAAGCTGAGGGTGTCTCGAAAGGAACCGCCATGAGCACTTCATCACCGGAAGACCACACCTCCGTCCCCGACGCCGGGTCGTTCCCGAACGGTGCGAGCGACGCGGCGTCCGACACCGCCGCCTCTCACACCGAGTCCGCCCCCGCGGCGTCCGAGTCCGCCACCGCGGCACCCGACACCGCCGCCGGCGAGGCCGTTCCCCCGCGTCCGCCGCTGCCGTACGGCGGTGCGTTCCACACTCAGCCCACGCAGCCGTACGCCCCGGGCCCCTACACCTCGGCGCCGGGTCAGCCCGGGCCGGTGCCGCCCGCGGCCGAGCATGCGGGAGCGGAATCGTCCGGGCGCGTCGGCGCGGGCAAGATCGTCGCCATCATGGTCGCCGCCGCCCTCGTCGGGGGCGCTGCCGGTCTCGGCGCGTCGGCCGCCGGCGGGTCGTTCTTCGCCGCAAACGGCTCGACCGTCGTGACCTCCGGACCGTCCACCGTCACCGTCAACAACCGCGAGTCGGTCAACCAGACCACGGCGATCGCGGCGAAAGTCCTTCCGAGCGTCGTCACCATCGCGGCGACGTCCGGCTCCGGCGGCGGCACGGGTTCCGGGGTCGTTCTCAGTAGCGACGGCTACGTCGTGACCAACACCCACGTGGTCACCCTCGACGGTGCCACCGGGGACGCCGCGATCACGGTGACGACCTCTGACGGCAAGGTCTATCAGGCCACGGTCGTGGGCACCGACCCGACCTACGATCTGGCCGTGATCAAGCTCAAGGATGCGAGTGGTCTGACACCCATCCAGTTCGCCGACTCGTCGTCGCTGAATGTGGGGGATCAGACCGTCGCGATCGGCGCGCCGCTCGGGCTCTCGAACACCGTCACCACGGGCATCGTAAGCGCGCTCAACCGCTCGATCCAGATCGCCTCGTCCGCCGCGCCCGACGGCGGCGCGGACGACGACTCGCCGCAGGGTCAGAACGAGTCGCCGTTCCAGTTCGATTTCGGGCAGGGCCAGCAGCAGCAGTCGCCGAAGAGCTCGATCTCCATCGCCGTGATCCAGACTGATGCCGCCATCAACCCCGGAAACTCCGGCGGCGCCCTCGTCGACGAGGCGGGGAAGCTGATCGGCATCAACGTCGCGATCGCCTCCACCGGGGGATCCAGCTCGAGCCAGGCCGGCTCCATCGGCGTCGGCTTCTCGATTCCGTCGAACGTCGTCAAGCGCATCACCGACGAGCTCATCGACACCGGGGCGGCCACCCACGGACTCCTCGGGGCGATGGTCGGCGACGCCGCTTCGCAGAAGGGTGCGACGACCGCGGGCGCCTACATCAGCGAGGTGTCCTCCGGCGGCGCGGCAGCCAAGGCCGGGCTCAAGGCCGGCGACGTCGTCACCTCGTTCAACGGGGTCCCGATCACCGACGCGACCGACCTCACCGCGCAGGTGCGTGCGCTTGCGGCGGGAAGCACGGCGACCGTCGTCTACGTGCGTGACGGCGCCACCGCCTCGGTCGAGGTGACCCTCGGGACGCTCTCCGACTGACAGCTCAGAAGGACGCCACCCCGCGATAGGCTCGCGAGGTGGCGTCCTTCTCTTTCGGTGCGGGAAACGTCGCCAAGCTGGTGCGGATCCCGCTGTATGTCGCCGGACGGCTGGCCACGTTGATCGTCCCGCGCTCCTCACGCGAGTGGGTGTTCGGGTCCGCGGCCGGCGTCGCCGACGGTGCCCTCGCCCTCTGGCGTGTCGCGTCGGCTGCGGGGGAGCAGACCGTGTGGCTCGTCGCCGATGTCGAGCAAGAACGAGCGGCCGCTGCGGAGGGCATCCCGACCGTGCGGAAAGGCAGCGCCCGTGCCTTCTGGCGGACCGCGCGGGCGCGGGTCGTCGTCGTGACGCACGGCTTCGGCGACGTCGATCGCTACGCGACGACGGGCGCGGTCGTGGTCCAGTTGTGGCACGGCATTCCCCTCAAGCGCATCGGACTCGACTCGCCGGCCACGGTGCGCGCCCCTCTTGCGATCCTCCGGCCGCTCATCGCCGCGCTCTATCGGCGCACGCAACGACGGATCCGATTGATCCCGGCGGCATCGCATCTCGTGCGGGGGCGTCTCGAGTCTGCTTTCGCGCTCCCCGACCCGAGTGTTCCGGTGACGGGCGAACCACGCGTCGACGTGCTGTCGGCGGGACGGGCGGAGGACCGGCACGACACGGCGCGTGCCGAGATCGCGCGCGTCGTCGGTCCGATCGGCGATCGCGCGCTCGTGCTGTACGCGCCGACCTGGCGCGACGGCGCTCCCGACCCCGCCGTGCCCGATGCGGCGCAATGGCAACGCATCCTCGAGGTCCTGGAGGAGCGGGATGCGGTGCTGCTGATCCGCTCTCATCCGCTCGGGGCGGGCGACTATGCCGCCGGTGTCGGCGATCGGGTGCGTCTGCTCGGCAGCGATCTCGTCGCCGACGTCACGCCGTTGCTCCCGGCGCTGCGGGCGCTCGTGACGGACTACTCCTCCCTGATCTTCGACGCGTCGCTCGTGCCCGTCCCCGTGGTGTTCCTTGCTCCCGACCTCGAGTCCTACCGTGCCGAGCGCGGCTTTTACGGGCGATACGAGGACGTGTCCGGCGGAGACCACGCCGGCAGTTGGAGTCAGGCAGCGGACCAGCTCGCCGCCGTCCTCGTCGACGGAGCAGAGCGGGACCGGCGGCTGGGATGCGCGCGCACGCTCGACGCGAGTGTGCACGCCTTCCGAGACGGTCGGAACACCGAACGCGTGTACGCGCGCATCTGCGAGATCCTGGAAGGACAGCGGCGATGATCCAGGCACGCTTCACACCGCACGCCGCTCTCGAACTCACCGGTCGCGGCGAACGACCCCGCCGCGTCGAGCTGCGCGGCCCCCGCGCGCGCGTGCAGGGCCAGATCACCGGACGAGGAAAGACGTGGCGGGCGGTCATCCCGCTGGAGGCGGCGCGGTGGGAGGGTCCGACTCTTCCGCTCCCGTCCGGCGACTACCTCGTGGAGACAGCGTTCGACGGCGACGCGGCGGCAGAGGAACTACCTGCGCTCACCCTGACGCAGTGGCCCTCGCTGCGGGCTGAGCTGCGCGACGGGGTGCTCCGGGTGGGGCCGCCCATCGATCCCGCCTACGACTCGGGCGAGGGCCAGGACGCTCTGGAACGCCGGTACGCGACGCGGCCCCAAGGGCTCGAGAACGCCGTGTTCTTCGAGAGTTTCTACGGGCGAAGCGCCAGCTGCAACCCGAGGGCGATCGATCGCGAGCTCGCGCGGCGGGCTCCGAACGTCACCCGTTACTGGAGCGTGGTCGATCTGTCGGTGCAGGTGCCCGACGGGGCGATCGCGGTCGTGGAGGGCAGTCCGGAATGGTGGCGGGCGCGCGGTGCGGCGCGGCTGCTCGTGGTCAACGACTGGTTGCGCCGTCGATTCTCGCGACGACCGGGGCAGATCGTGCTGCAGACCTGGCACGGCACGCCCCTCAAGCGCCTCGCACTGCATCGCCCGGGTTTCGATCCGCGACGCGCGCTCGCGGTGCTGAAGGAGTCACGGCGGTGGAACGTGCTTCTGGCGCAGAACCACTATGCGGCGCGGGTCTTACGGGGTGCCTACGCGTTCCGTCGCCGTCCGATCTGGATCGAGGGATACCCCCGCAACGACGTCCTCGTGACGGGCGAGGCCGGTCCAGTGAGGCGTCGCCTCGGGATCGCCGACGACGAGCGCGTGGTCCTCTACGCGCCGACGTGGCGAGACGATCGCGCGGACATCGTCGACTTCCTCGATCTCGAACGGTTGGCGTCGGTCACCGGCGCGATCGTGCTCGTGCGTGGCCACTCGCGAACTCTCGCGGGGGGCGACGACGCGGAGGGCGCCCGCGTCGTCGACGTCACGTCATACCCCGACGTGTCCGACCTGCTGCTGGCCGCAGACGTCCTGATCACCGATTACTCCTCGGTCATGTTCGACTTCACGGTGACCGGGAAGCCGGTCTTCTTCTTCGCCCCGGACATCGATCACTACCGCGGCGAGCTGCGGGGGTTCTCTTTCGACCTCCTCGCCGAGGCGCCCGGACCGATCAGCGTCACACAGGACGAGCTGGAGGCTCATCTCGCCGACGGCGACCTCGTCGACGGCTTCGCGGAACGCTACCGCGCGTGGCGCGGGCGGTTCAACGCGCGCGACGACGGCGCGGCGGCCCAGCGCGTCGTGGCCCGGATCCTGGATCAGGGGTTCGTCGAACGCTGACCGGCGGTGCGTGCCTGCGTCTGGGCGGTCGTGCCGCCACGGTGGTCACGGCAACGGCGTGTTGCGCTCCAGCCGCGAGGTGTCGACGGTCTCCCGGGCGCCACGCAGCAGTCCCCACACGAACCCCGCCCCCCACGCAAGGTGCATCGAGGGAAGGACGGCGAGGCTCCACAGCCGTTCCCGCCCGCCACGCCCCCTCCCGGGAGCGACGGCGAAGGCGAGGACGAGGAGGACGTAGACCGCCAGTGGCGCGTAGACCACGCTGGCGACCAGTGCCGCGGGGCCGGTGATCACGCGGGAGGCCTGCAGCACGCCGACCACGGCCGCAAGCGCGACCAGCATCACGAGCAGGGGAGGGGCGAAGTAGCGCAGTGAGTTGCCGGATCCATAGCGCCGCACCAGTTCCCCTCGCCACGTGCCCGTCGCGCGGAACTGGCGGACGAGCCGCGTCCACCTCTCGCGGGGCCAGTAGGTGACCGAGAGCGCCGGGTCGAACCACACGCGGTAACCGGCGCGCCGGATCCGGAGGTTGAGCTCCCAGTCCTCGCCGCGGCGGATGGACTCGTCGAACAGGCCGACGTCCTCCAGGACGGAGCGTCGCATCACCCCGAGGTAGGCAGATTCCGCGGGGCCCGCCTCGCCGGAGCCGTGATAGGCCCCCCCGCCGAGACCGACGGGGGAGTTGTAGGCATGGGCGACGGCGCGCTGGAACGGTGTGCGCCCCTCGGCACGCATGATGCCACCGACGTTGGCCGCACGCTCCCGGGCGAGTGTCTGCAGCGCCCGCGCGGTATAGCCGGGGGAGAGTTCCGAGGGCGCGTCGACGCGCACCACCGTCGGGAAGGAGCCTGCACGGATGGCCAGATTGAGGCCGACGGGGATGTCGGCGGCCGCGTTGTCGACCAGGCGGATACGTTCGTCGCTCTCGGCGAGCTCGTGCGCCAGCTCGGTTGTGCCGTCGTGTGAGGGGCCGAGGGCGAGGATGATCTCCGAGGGGCCGTCGACGTCCTGTGCGAGCACGGTGCGCACCGCGCGTTCGAGGTAGTCCCGTTCGTTGAGCACCGGCATCACGAAGGTGACGCCCGACCCCTCGGGGGGGACGTCGGCGTCACGGGTCATATGGTCGATCATTCCGGATGCGGCACGAGTTCGTCGAACTGGGCCAGAACCTCCGCCGTGTATCGCTCGACGTCCAGCGCTGCCGGCGCCACCCGGCCCTCCAGGAAGGCGAGCATCCCCTCAGCCAGCGCATCGTCGTCGCGGTCGACGACGTGCATATCGTCGCCCGGTAGGGCGCCCCGGGCAGATCCGAACGCCGTCGAGACGATCGGCATCCCCCGCTGAGCGGCTTCGATCAGCACCATCGGCTGACCCTCGTAATCGCTCGAGAGGACGAAGCAGTCGGTACGGTCCATGATCCGTCCCGGCTGGGGCTGTGGACCGGTGAGGAACACCGCTCCGGTCAGCCCGGCCGCACGCACCTGGCCCTCCAGATCGGCAGCGAGCGGACCGCCGCCGACGATGAACAGCTGCGTCGCCGACCGCTCGGCGTGAACGCGGGAGAACGCACGGATCAGCCGCGCGTGGTTCTTCTCGGTCGAAAGACGCCCGACGGTGATGAAGCGCTGCACGCCATCGATCTCCAAGGCCTGCCGCCATG
Organism: Microbacterium sp.; assembly: GCA_048594675.1. GTDB lineage: Bacteria > Actinomycetota > Actinomycetes > Actinomycetales > Microbacteriaceae > Microbacterium. Next base: position 78,424 of record JBMDWQ010000018.1, read on the forward strand.
CCTCGTCCGCCTCGGTGCGGGGCGCGTCCGGTTCGGCATCCACGGTCGTCTCGACGAGATCGGGGAGATTCCGCAGCGTCCGGAACCGCTTGGCGGGGGCGTAGCCGGCCAGTTCGGTCCGATTGAGCTCCGTGAGCGCCGGGGACACCGAGACCAACTGGTCGTAGGCCCGGTACATCGCAAAGACGCGTCCGAGGGAGCGGCGGAAGGGCTGCTTCCCGGCGACGGTGCGTTCCCGGTCGGCCGCCATCTCGTTGTGCAGCCAGATCGCGCGTACGGCGCGGGGGGAATGCAGCATCAGGTGCGCCCAGAAAGGGCTGTAGCCACTGAAATCGGCGACCCAGTCGAAGCGGGCGGTGCCGAAGACCCTCGTCCATTCGTCCCGCCAGAGCGTGCGGTGACCGAATCGCCGATGAGCGCGGAGCGGATCGGTGCTCACGTCCGCGAGCCGGCGCAAGAGCTGGCGGCCCTTGAGACCGTTCATGCCCCCGATGCGGAAGATCTGTCGAATGCCGGGGTCGAGCCGGGCCTGGTTTCGGCGGGTCGTCTCGCCCCTGGGGAACGCCATCAACGCGGTGACGTCGTATTTCTCCCGATCCAGGGAGTTGAGGAGGTTCACGGCAGAGGTTGTGATGCCGTTCATCCGAATGCCGCCGATGTAGAAGAGCAGCCGCGGCTTTCCCTCCCGTCGTGCGGTGCGAATGCGGCGGTCGCGGACCCGTCCGCGGAAGACGACGTCGATGACACGGGCGCCGGCCTCACCGTCCTCGTAGGGGACGAACCGCTCAGCCCAGTCGTCGTAGCGGGCGTGACGCGGTGCGTCGGGCGCCAAGAGCTCGCGGAGAGCAGCGGCCAAGGCGGAGGCGTCGGTCGCCACCGGCCCCGGAAGCTCGTCGAGTGGGAGATAGGTCCCTCTCTCCAGGGCATAGCTCGACGCGTCCGAGACCAGGAAGCCGACCGGCCGTCCTGTGGCGAGGTAGTCGAAGAAGATCGACGAGTAGTCGGTGACCAAGCCGTCCGCCACTCCGAGGAGCACGTTCGCGGGGATGGTGTTGGGTACGAGGAGGCGACGCAGCGACGGGACACCCTGTGCGAGCGAATGCACGACCTGGTGTGTCTTGACGAGCACGACGACCTCGTCGCCGAGACCACGCTGGAGCTCCACCGCCTGATCGGCCAGGTGGGCGAGGTCGGCGTCGGGCGACTGGAACGAGGCGCCGCGCCACGTGGGCGCGAACAGCACGATACGGCGGTCGCCGAGCTCCACGCCGAGCTGGTCGGTGAGCGCCCTGCGGACCGAGCGCCGATCGGCGTCGCTGAGACGTTGGCGATCGATGCGGGGGTATCCCTCCTCGATGATCGAGCCGGGGTAGATGTTGCGCAGCTGATACGCGTCCTCGTACATGACCTCGGTCATGAAGGGATTGGCGGCGAGGAGATAGTCGGCGCTCAACAGGTTTCGCAGCGTGTTCGCCGATTCGCGCGCGCCGCCGGGCATGTCGAAACCCATGAGCTTCAGCGGGGTGCCGTGCCACGTGTTGAGGTAGACCTGTCCGGGACGCTTTCCGAACGACGGCGGGAAGGTCGCGTTGTTGATCAGGTAACCCGCGGTCGACACGGCCTTCCAATAGGCGGTGCTTCCTCGAGCGACGATCCGCACATCTCGGCGACCGGCGAACTCGCGGCGGAGCGCGTCGGCGGCGTCAGCGTCACTCAGCGCCCAGACGTGCTCCAGATCAGCGAAGTCGGGGTCGGCGAGGAGCCGCCGGAAGATCGCTTCCGGATTGCACAGTGCGCCGTTGCCGGCGAACGACTCGTACAGGACGGTCCGCGGTCGAATCGGCAGGAGCCGGGCGAGGGCGATCTGTTCGGCGGCGACCATCCGCCGGGCCCGACGAAGGGTCTTGGTCAGGACAGCGGGCAGTCTCAGGCGCATGGGTGGGCGGTGCTCTCGATCGTCGGCGGACGTCAGGGGGCGATCTCGTTCGCCCGACGCCGCGCTCGTGCGGCGACGGCGCGGTGAACACGGCGCGCCGCCTGATGCATTTTAGCTTCGACAAGCTGATAGAACCCCCACGCGACCAGAAGACTCAGCGGGATGCCGAGGAGGCCCACGAGCTGCCAGTTCTGTGAGCCGACCGCGTAGGCGAGCGTGGCGAGGATCGGCACGTGCACGAGGTAGAGGCTGAAGGAGATCTTCCCGAGCCACTGCATCACAGGGGTCTCGAAGAAGCGCATGACCGGCGCCCACGCCAGGCTCACCACGACCAGTCCCGCCGCTCCCGGTGCGGCCAACGACCACAGGACCGTGTTGAGGATCCCTCCGCTGGGCGCGATGGGGCGGGCGAGCCAGCTCGCGATGAGGAGCAGGACACTTCCCGCGGCGAACAACGGCATGAACCAGCGTGGTCGTGGCCGCTCGACCCACGCGAGCATGTCGGGAAGGCGTGTGGCCATGATCGTCCCCATCAGGAAGATCGGGAAGTAGAGAAGCTCCGGTTGCTCCAGCATCCGACCGATCAGACTCAGAGCGGCGCAGGCGAAGACCGCCGTGAGCGCCCACCGGCGCACGAGAAGTGCGAGCGCCGTCGCGAACGGGAGGAGGATCGAGTACACGAGCTCCCAGTGCAGAGACCAGAGCGGGTTGTTCAGAGGGTAGGACCGCGGCACCAATGTCATCTGCGCGAGCAGGCTGGGTGGGTAGACCTGCGTGGCGTGTGTGTCGGTCATCCAGGAGCCCGCGGGCATCCTCGAAGGATCGCGCGGCACCAGGAGGATCAGCAGAGCGGCGAACAGCAGCGCCGCGATGACGGGTCCGTAGAGGCGCACGACTCGCGCGGACAGGAATCCCATCCAGGAGAAGCCGGGGCGGAAGACGGGAAGGACCACGACCAGCCCCGACAGGACGAAGAAGACGAGCACGGCCTCGTTGCCGGCCGTGATGAGCTTGGCGGGCGACTGGGAAATCCACGCCCAGACCACGGTGCCCTGCAGCCATGGCTGCGCGATGAGGAGCCAGTGGTGCAGCAGCACCACTATCGCCGCAACCCCGCGCAATCCGTCGAGGCTGTTGATGCGGCCGCTCGCGCGCGGGGGAGGAGTGGAGACCATCGCGTCAACGGTATCCACAACTGCCCTGAGTGGACGCCGAATGCGCTCAATCCGTGTCGACGAGCCGGTCGATCGCCGCCAGGGGGATCTCGAGCCACGACGGGCGGTTGCGAGCCTCGTAGATGGCTTCGTAGACCGCCTTGTCGAGTTCGAACGCATCCAGGAGCTCTCCCGCGGACGGATGCTGCGTACGGCCCTCGTATCCGCGCAGGAACCCGCCGCGTGCGGCTGCAGCCCAGTCACCGAGACGCTCGGGGTCGCCTTCGTTCTGGAGTGACCCCGCCACGTAGTCGAAAGACCGCAGCATTCCTGCGATGTCTCGCAAGGCGGCGTCCGGCCGCAGGCGCTCGGTCATCGGCCGGAGCGGTTCGCCTTCGAAGTCCAGCAGCACCCATCCCCGTCCGGGGACCTGGAGGACCTGCCCGAGGTGGTAATCACCGTGGATTCGCTGGAGCGGCGGCCACCTCGTTGCGAGAGCGGCCTCGTACACCTCCGAGATCGCTGCGCGGTGCCTCTGGATCGCGGGAACCTCGCTGACGGCGAGGCGGAGACGCCGGTCCCACGCGGTGGCGATCGCGCGACGGGCAACGGCATCGGAGGGGGTCGTGGGGAAGAGTCCGGCAAGGCGGAGGTGGACGTCGGCGGTCGCTTCGCCCAGCGTTCGAGCATCGTCGACGAAGCTCCGACCCGCGAGGGCAGCCGATCGGGCGACCCGCCAGGCGTCTTCGACGTCGGGAAAGTACTCCTGCGCGAACGCGAGGGCCCCCGACGCCGTCGGCGACCACGCGCCTTCCCAGACGCCGACGGCAGCAGGGATCCGTTGGCATCCCGACCGCGCGAGCGCGCTCTGCAGCTCGATGTCCGGGTGTGAGCCGACGTGGAGCTGACGGTAGATCTTGCAGATGACAGGTGGCTGATCCTCGCCGCGATAGATGATCGACGTATTGGATTGCTCGCCGTCGAGCACGTGTCCGTCCGCTGCCTCGACGTGGGGCGCCACCGCCTGGGCCAGGGCCGCCGTGTAGGCGGGGTGGCGGGGGCCATCGACGAGGATGTTCCCGTTGCTCCGGTGACCGATGATGCCGGCACGTGTCGCCGTGGTGCTCCTGTCCGCATCGACGAGGGGGACATGGTAGGTCACCCCGGTCGCTGTCGCCTCGTCACGGACGATCAGTACGTGTACGCGCGTCGCGGGCACATCCGTGGGGAGAGTAGCTGCCGCGAGGGGGCGCAGCCGAGGCGCGGTTCTCTTCGAGGCAAACCAGCGCTGCGTGGGGATCCACGCCTGCACCAGGGCGACCAGCTCCCGGGTGTCGGAGTCGACGGAAGTGATCTCTGAGAAGGAGAGCAGTCGTCGTCGTAGGTCACCCACGCCGCGAGCCTAGACCCCGGGACAGTGTAGGAGTTAAGGCCCACTCATGAAAGCCTCCTGCCTGGGTGTCGATCGCGTCGATGCTGGGTGCATGTCCGAACCGCGATCGCGAGCCTCTGCCCATGTGGGTATGCTCGTGCGCTCTCTTCGCGACAAGCAGACGGTGAGTCGGAAAGCACTGGCCGAACGCGCGGATCTCGACGTGTCGCATCTCGCGCGTATCGAGAACGGGCAAGGAAACCCGACCCTCTACGTCCTCATCCAACTGGCCACGGCTCTCGATGTCGCCCCCGAGATCTTCGTCCGTGGGCTCACCGCCGACGACCTGCCGGCGAACATCGCTCCCTATTCGGAAGCCGACTTCCGTCGAGAGCTGCGCCGGCGAGCCGCGTCCGCCTGAGTCGGCCGAGACGAGCCGTCGACGGTTCAGTCGCCGTCGCCATCGCCATCGGGCGCTTCGGTTCCGACGGTGAACTGCACGGTCTCGATCGGTACCGCCAGGTACGCCTGCCCCTCGGGGGCGCGGAGGGCGTCGAGATCGATCGCGGTGGGGGAGGCCTCCGTCGGATCCGCGAGTCGTTCGGAGGGGCTCGGCTCGTCCCACGGCTCGGCAGGCAGGCCCGCCCACTCTGTGGGTTCCTCGGGGCGGCTCTGGAACAATCCCATGACCCCATTGTGCGCGTCCACGGTGCATCGAGGCCAGCACCTGGCTTCAGACGACGAAGCGCCATACGTATTCCAGGTCGGTGCCGGCACGAAACCAGGACAGAGTGATCGTCAACGAGTCGAGGTCGCCATCGCAGAGGCAGAGCTCGGCGGTGTCGCCGGGAACGACGCGCCCCCAGTACTCGTCGGGGCCGTCGCTGCGGAACACCCGGACGAAATCGGCGGGCTCGGTACCGCGATGGGTGATCAGCGGATGCGAGTCGTGGACGCGGTCGACGCGCCAGGGAACGCGGTACGGGTGGGGTGACTCACCCTCCAGGAACTGCAGCATGCCGGAACGCTATGGGCACTGTCCGACGTCCGAGGCTCCGCGTCGGGCGCAACGCCGTCGTGCTGTGGAGAGCGGATGAACCACGCCGCCCGGGGAGGCGTCAGTGGTCGTCGGGGTCGCGCTCCGTCGGTGCGATGCCCGCGGTATCGGACGGCCGCCGCCGCGCCCGGGTGAGTCGTGCCACCGTCCCGACCGCGACGTCACCGAGGCCTGTGACCGCCCCGCCGACTTGGCGGATCCGTCCCGCCAGTGCGTGCTCGACGGGGCGGGCGCCGGGCTTCGGCTCCAACTCGGGCGGAAACGCCGCCGGAGCGATGCCGAAGGCGCGACGAGAGGTGACCACGACACGGCGGCCCAAGAGGTGGTTTCCGCCGCCGCCGACGGCGGCGCCGATTCCGAAAGGAAGCGCCTTGCCGAGCACCGAGGCGCCGCCGCGGGCCGCGAAGTGCCGGACGAAGGTCGACTTGAGCCGGTCCACGAGGGGGCCGACTGCGGCGCGAGGGAGCGACTTGGTGATGAGCTCCCCCCAGTACTTGTCTCGGGGCACGCCCGAGCCCGATGCCTGACGGGCCCACTGCGATACCAGCGCGACCCCCTCCGAGCCGAGCATGATCGTGAGTACGAGGGCGCGTGCGCGGTCGGGGTCCTCCACCCGGATACCGTGCAGTTCGGCGAGTGACTGCGCGAACAACGCGGTCGCCTCCAAGAAGCCCACGGTCTCCGCTCCGCTCAGGGCGAGGGTGATGCCGGTCCCGATGCCCGGCACGACGGCTGTCGCTCCCACCGCGGCGCCGCCGGTGGTCACCGCGGCGAGATACCGCCGCTCGAGCATGCGGACGATCGTCGCGGGCGAGGCGTCGGGATGCCGCAGACGGATGCTTCGCAGATGCGCGACGACAACGGGGCGCTGCACACTCAGAACCCGATCGAGCGCCCGAACGATCGCGGGGTGCTCCGGCGAACCCTCGGGAGGAAGGCCACCCGCCCACGGTGCGTCATCGGGCAACGAGTGGATGCGGTGGACCTTGGCCATGATCGCCCGATCCTATGGTCGCGGCCTGAAGGGCGCCTGTGCGGCGGTCAGACGAAGAGATTCGCGCGCTCGAGGTCTTCGGCGAAGTCGACTTCCACGGCGTAGAGGTCGGAGATGTCGAGGGGGCGGACCACCATGCCGTTCTCGGCGATCGCCCGCTCGATCCCGCGTTCGAAGTAGTCCTGATCGTCGACGCGGCTCAGCTGCGCAACGAGCGCACGCTTGTCGGCCGCCGAGACATAGTTGATTCCGACGGCCTCGCCGATGCCGCCCACGACGGTCTTGGACAGCTCCTGGATGTTCCCGGACGCGTCGATCGTGTACTTGACCTCTTCGTCGCTGACCTTGGCCGTGTTCACCGTGACGAACGACTGCTCGCGCTCGACGAGTTCAATCGCCCGCCCCAGAACGCGCGGATCGAACACGACGTCGCCGTTCATCCACAGCACACCACTGCGGCCCGTCGCCTTGAGGGCGCGCAGGAGGCTCTTGGACGTGTTGGTCTGGTCGTAGCGGTCGTTGTAGACGTAGTCGGCCTCGGGGAACGCCTCGACGATCGTCTCCGCTCGGTAGCCCACGACGGCGGTGATGCGCGCCGACGTGCCGAAAGCGGCCCGGATGTTGTCGTGCTGCTGCTGCATGATGGTGCGGCCGTCGGCGAGTTCGGTGAGCGGCTTGGGCAGACTGCGTCCGAGCCGCGAGCCCATGCCGGCCGCGAGGATGACGATCTGAAGAGTCAAGCTGTGCTCCTGAAGGTGTTCACTGTCATGTAGACGGAGAGACACGCCTTCGTGCCGTCTGTCATGGTATCGGAGGCCCCTGGGAAGGCGCAGGATGTCGCGCGGCCGTTGCCCATTCGTGATCTCCGTCGGAGTTCGTGTCGGCGTCCGGCATCCTCAGAGGAAGCCTCGGGGCTAGTTGCTAGGTTGGATGGGTGACAGCCTCCTCCTCGCCGTCGCACGACGAGTCGATCGACGAGATCGGCGTGCCCGCGACTCCACCGCCACTTCCGTCGGTGTCTGCGGCGGAGGCGGCCCGACGCGTCGCCGAGGCGGAAGAGGCCGCGGCGTCGGCCCCGAAGACGCCTCGCAACTCGGGCGCGGGTTCGTCTCGGCCACCCCGGGCATCCGCGAAGAAGCGTCCCGCAAACGCCGCCTCGAAGGCTCCCGCTCCGGCCGTATCGCGAGCACCGGCTGCAACGCCGCCGGAGGTGCCCGCCGCTCCTGCGGCACCTGCTGTGCACGATGTGGAGGCGTCCGCTTCCGGGAGAGAGGGCGACGCTGCCGCAACGACGGGATCGCCGGCGAAGGCAGTCTCCGCTCGGGCGAACAAGCCCGGCGCCCTCAAGAAGCCAGCCGGTGCCAAGAAGTCCGCCGGCGCCAAGAAATCCGCCGGCGCGAAGCCTGCGGCCGCGAAGACACCCGCAACCGCAAAGAAGCCGGCCGCGCCCAACAAGCCCGTCCTGTCCGCACCGTCAGTTCCTCCGGTGCCGTCGATTCCGCCGGTGCCGCCACTGCCGAGCGCCGTCACGGAGCCGGGCCAGGGAGGTGCCCCGCTCGCCGACGACTCTTCGGAATCGGCCGCGGCCGAGAGCGACCACCCGAAGGAACTCGCGTCGGAGTTCGGCGCGGGGGAGAGCGGACAGAACGGGTCCGCGACGATGCTCGACGGGACCGCGGCCGAGACGGACGCGCCGCCGACGTCGTCGGAGATCGAGAACGGCGATGTCGGCGCCGGCGAGGCAGCGCCGGACCTCGCCGCCGATACCGAGGCCGTCTCGACCGTGCAGCGGGTCCATGACGCGCGAGACGGAGAACACCGGGCAGTCGCGGATGATGCCGCCCCCGCCGAGGACCGCGCTCCGTCAACGGATGCTGCAGCCTCGGAGTCCGTGGCGCCCCCAGAAGAGTCGGCGGCGGCCGAGGACCTTTCAGAGTCCGAAGACGGCGTGCCGGCATCCGGACACCAGATGTCGGCACGAGAGGAATCACTGCCGACCGCGCAGGTGACGGCGACGGAGGAACCGGCGGCCGCCGAGGAGATGGCCGACGCGGGAACCCCCGACGCGGTACGGGTCCGCGGGGTATCGAAGTCCTTCGGTGCCACGCGCGCCGTCGACGCGATCGACCTCACGATCCCTGCGGGCACGTTCTATGGCATCGTCGGGCCCAACGGGGCAGGCAAGACGACGACGCTCTCGATGATCGCCGGGCTCCTCGCGCCCGATGCCGGAACGATCGAGGTGGCGGGCATCGATGCGCGCGTCGATCCCCGAGGCGCGAAACGCGCGATGGGAGTTCTTCCCGACCGCCTGCGCACCTTCGATCGACTCACCGGCCGGCAACTCCTTCATTACTACGGAGTGCTGCGCGGTCTGAAGCCGGCGGTCGCCGACAGTCGAGCCTCCGATCTCGCTCGTGCCTTCGACCTCACCGAGGCGCTCGGACGGAGTGTGGCCGACTATTCCGCCGGCATGACGAAGAAGATCATGCTCGCCGGCGCCATGATCCATTCGCCGAGAGTGCTCGTTCTCGACGAGCCCTTCGAAGCCGTCGATCCGGTCTCCAGCGCCGTCATCCTCGACATCCTGTCCGCCTATGTCTCGCATGGCGGCACCGTCGTGCTCTCCAGCCACGGAATGGATCTCGTGGAGCGCGTCTGCACGAGCGTCGCGGTCATCGTCGCGGGCCGGGTGCTGGCGGAGGGGAGCGTCACCGACGTCCGCGGAGAGCTCACCCTCGAACAGCGCTTCGTCGAGCTGGCCGGGGGACTCAGCGACGTGGAGGGGCTCGAGTGGTTGCACACGTTCTCCGACTGAGGCTCGCGCTCCTGTTCGGAGCGGTGCGCGGGGATCGTCGCCAGGTGACCTCGGCGGTACTCTCCGCGCTGTTCGCCGTCGTGGCCTCTGGCGCCGCGGTGTGGGCACTGCTGCGGATCGATCGCCTCGGCGACGACGCGGCGGCAGCGGTCACCGTCATCGCAGGAGCCACCGTCGTGGCGGGCTTCTTCGTCGCCCCGCTCTTGGGCGGCCCGGATGACCCGCTTGATCCCCGCCGGTTCGCCGTGCTCGGAGCGTCGCCAGGGTCGTTGGCGCCGACGACCGCTCTGGCGAGCGTCCTGAGTCTGCCCGCACTCGCCCTGGTCACCGCGTCGGTGGCGCTCGTCTTCGTGTGGGACGCGCATGGTGTGCCGCTTCCCGTCTCGGTCCTGGCCGCCGTCACCGGGGTCTTGACGGCCGTGCTCTTCGCTCGCATCGCTTTCGCCGTGAGCAGTCGTGTCCTCCGCGAGCGGCGCTCCCGTGAGCTGACCGGAGTGCTCCTGTTGGCACTCCTGGTGGTGGCTGTCCCCGTGGGCGTGTTCGCCGCATCTCTGGAATGGGACCTGAACGTTCCGCGCGAGCTCGCCGGAGCGGTCGATGTCCTCGCCCTCACACCGTTCGGTGCGGCGTGGGCGCTGCCGTGGCGGTGGCAGGAGGGTGATCCCGCGGGGCCGCTCACGGTCGCGCTGCTCACGCTCGTCGTCCTCGCACTCGGCTGGTGGGCCGTCGTGCGCTGGCTCTTGGGAACGACCGAGCGCCCCCTCTCGGTGAGGTCTGCGCGAGGGCTCGGCTGGTTCACGGTCACCCCCGGGACCCCCACGGGGGCGATCGCGGCGCGTAGCCTGATCTACTGGCTGCGCGATCCGCGGTACATCGTCAACGTCGTAGTCATCCCGATCGCGGCGGTGGTCGTGATGGTCCCGCTCCTCGTCGTCGGTGTTCCGCTGGAGACGGCCATCCTCGTACCGGCGCCTCTCATGGCGCTCTTCTTCGGCTGGCTCGCACACAATGACCTCGCCTATGACTCCACCGCCATCTGGATGCATGTGGCCAGTGGCGTGAGCGGTGTCGCGGACCGGATCGGGCGGCTCGTGCCGGTGACGCTCCTCGCCGTCCCGACTCTCGCGGTCTCGATCTCGGTCGCCGTCGGCGTCCACGGGGACTGGAGCCTCCTCCCCGCGATGATCGGCGTGTGTGCCGGTCTCTTGCTCTCGGGCTTCGGATTGTCGTCCATCTCCTCGGTCGCCGCCCCCTACCCCGTGTCAGGCCCGGGGGACAGTCCCTTCCAGCAGCCGCAGCGCACGGGAGGGCCGCTGAGCCAGGGGATCGTGCTGACCGGCGCGCTCGTTCTGACGGCACCGGCTTTCTGGGCGGCGTGGCGCACGCTGTCGGGCGAGACCCTGACCTGGACCGCGATGTGGCTGGGGATCGGCGTGGGGCTGTTCGCGCTGGTGGTCGGAGTGCTCGGGGGCGGATGGCTCTTCGTCCGGCGCGCCAGTCGCGTGATGGAGTTCGCCGAGGCGAGCTGACCCGATCCAGCGGCGGCGCACGCGGCTAGAATCGGTGTCCATGAGCATGCCCCTGGCCAGCAACCAGCCCCTCGACAGCCCCGATCAGGGCGGGCTTGCCACCCTCGACCGCGAACTCGAGGAGCTCATCCGCGAGGAGAACATCGAGCCCGGAGACCACGAGCGCTTCTCGCACTACGTGAAGAAGGACAAGATCCTCGAATCGGCGTTGACGGGCAAACCGGTGCGTGCACTCTGCGGGAAGAAGTGGACGCCGGGACGTGATCCGGAGAAGTTCCCGGTCTGCCCGACGTGCAAGGAGATCTACGAGTCGCTGATCTCCTGATCAGGCGACGTCGACGTACACGGTCGGCAGCGCCGGGTCCGACCTGCTGAGTGCCAGCGCCCGCACCGGGAGCTCCTCGCGCACGAGGGCGTGGTGAGCCCGAGCCCGCTGCACCCCCTGCGGGCCGAGCGCCGCGGTATCGGGATCCCCGTCTGCCATGAGGGACACCTGCAACGGACGCGCCTCGGGGTGGTCGGCCGCCGCGGGCTCCCGGTCGAAGCCGTCGGCGATGGCGATGAGCTCCGAGGTGGCGGTGCCTCGCTCGAGCGTCCGGAACGCCGACTTGCGGCCCCCGCGAGAGACTTTGTCGACCGAGGACTTGGCCAGCGGCACCCATCCGCCATCGCTGCCTTGCCGCGCCACCAGCTTGTAGACCATTCCGGCGGTCGGTGAGCCTGAGCCGGTCACGACCGAGGTGCCGACGCCGTACGCGTCGACGGGGGAGGCGGCCAATGCGGCGATGGCGAACTCGTCGAGATCGCTGGTGACGGTGATGCGCGTCGTCGTGGCGCCGAGCCCGTCGAGCTGCGCGCGCACCTCCGAGGCGACGGTCGGAAGGTCGCCGGAGTCGATCCGCACGCCGCCGAGCTCCGGTCCCGCGACGCGGATGGCGGTCGCGACGCCTTCGCGGATGTCGTACGTGTCGATGAGGAGCGTGGTGCCCGTGCCGAGGGTGGCCACTTGGCTGCGAAAAGCCTCCTCCTCGCTGTCGTGGAGCAGCGTCCAGGCGTGCGCAGCGGTACCCATCGTCGGGACGCCCCATCGACGACCGGCTTCCAGGTTGCTCGTCGCGTCGAAACCGGCGATGTAGGCGGCCCGGGCGGCGGCGACGGCCGAGTGCTCGGCGGCGCGCCGCGAGCCCATCTCGGCGAGAGGGCGGTCACCGGCGGCCACGCTCATCCGGGCGGCGGCGTTGGCGACGGCCGAGTCGTGGTTGAGGATGCTCAGGCACAGCGTCTCCAGGAGAACCGCCTCGGCGAACGTGCCCTCCACGGTGAGGACCGGAGAGCCCGGAAAGTACAGCTCGCCCTCCGCGTATCCGGTGATCGAGCCGCGGAAACGGTAGCCCTCCAGGAAGGCGATCGTCTCCGGACTCACCACGCGCTCGTCGTGGAGATACCGCAGCTCTTCGTCCTCGAACCGGAAGCGGGTGAGAGCGTCGAGGAGTCGTCCCGTCCCGGCGACGACCCCGAAGCGGCGGGCGCCGGGGAGCCTGCGTGCGAAGACTTCGAAGACGCAGCGGCGCGACGCCGTGCCGTCGTGCAGGGCGGCATCGATCATCGTCAGTTCATAGCGGTCGGTCAGCAGTGCGGTGCGGGACGCGGCGCTCATGGCGACACTCTATCGACGCCGGGGGATGAGGCGGCTCCGTGGCGCGTCGGCCGGCCGAGCGCGGACGGTAGGCTGGGGAATCGTGAATGACGCGCCGATCGGGATCTTCGACTCCGGCGTCGGGGGGCTCACGGTGGCCCGTGCGATCTCGCAGCTGCTGCCGAGAGAGTCACTCCTCTACATCGGCGACACGGCGCACTCTCCCTACGGACCCCAACCGATCGCCGACGTGCGCCGCTATTCTCTCGAGGTCCTCGACACCCTGGTCGATCAGGGGGTGAAGATGCTCGTGATCGCCTGCAACACTGCGTCGGCGGCGATGCTGCGAGACGCGCGCGAACGATACGACGTGCCCGTGGTCGAGGTGATCGGCCCCGCCGTGCGCACCGCGGTCTCCACCACCCGTAGCGGCAGAATCGGGGTCATCGGCACGACCGGCACGATCGGGTCCGGCGTGTACCAGGACATGCTGGCCGTCAATCCGCAGCTGTCGGTCGTCGCGCAAGCGTGTCCGCGCTTCGTCGAGTTCGTCGAGGCGGGGATCACCGACTCGCCTGCAGTGCTGGAGGCATGCGAGGACTATCTGGCTCCGCTTCGGCATGCCGGTGTCGACACGCTGGTGCTCGGCTGCACCCACTACCCCTTCCTCGAGGGTGCGATCAGCTATGTGATGGGCCCGGACGTCTCCCTCGTCTCCAGCGACACCGAGACGGCGAAGGATGTCTACCGTCAGCTCGTCTCCCGTGACCTGCTGGCCGGCCCCGACGCGACACCCACTCACGTCTACGAGGCGACAGGCGACTCCGCCGACGACTTCCTCAGCCTCGCTCATCGACTGATGGGGCAGGGCGTCTCCCGCGTCCGTCTCGTCCAGACCGGAGCCATCGACCTTCCGAAGGAGCACGCATGACCATTGACGTCCGGGCCGACGGCCGCACCGCCGACCAGCTGCGCCCCATCACGATCGAAAGAGGATGGAGCGCTCACGCAGAAGGATCGGCGCTCATCTCCTTCGGCGGCACCAAAGTGCTCTGCACCGCCTCGTTCACCGGCGGCGTGCCGCGGTGGTTGACCGGCAAGGGCAAGGGCTGGGTCACCGCGGAGTACGCCATGCTGCCGCGCGCGACCAACTCCCGGAACGACCGCGAAGCGGTGAAGGGCAAGGTCGGCGGCCGCACCCACGAGATCTCCCGGCTGATCGGCCGCGCTCTCCGCGCGGTCGTGGACACGAAAGCACTCGGTGAGAACACGATCGTGATCGACTGCGACGTTCTGCAGGCCGACGGTGGGACGCGTACCGCGGCGATCACCGGTGCGTTCGTGGCGCTCGCCGATGCCATCGAGTGGGGCCGAGCCAAGGGACTCGTCGCCAAGA
>JBMDWQ010000180.1:0-1519 GCA_048594675.1 Microbacterium sp.
GTCAACGCGAGGTAGGTCGCGCCGCGCGACCACGAGACGGGACGGCGACGACGCGACCCGCGCGCGCTCGTCGGCGAGGGGGCGGCCGGAACGACCGGCGGAGTGATCGTGGCCATGTCAGGTGTCCTTCGATCGCAGCAGGCGGAACTGCACGGCCGAGAGCGCCGCGATGAACGCGAAGAGCACATAGGCGGCGGCCGAGGCCAGCGAGTAGTCGCCGTAGCCGAACTGGTTGTAGACGTAGTAGCTGATGGTCAGGGTGGAGTTCAGCGGACCGCCCTGGGTCATCACGAACGGCTCCTCGAACACCTGCAGGAACCCGACCGACAGCAGCACGGCGCCCAGCAGCAGCGTCGGACGCATCAGCGGCAGGGTCATCCCCGTGAAGCGGCGCCAGGCGCCCGCGCCATCGACCTCGGCCGCCTCGTAGACGTCACGGGGGATCGCCTGGAGGCCGGCGAGGAAGATGATCATGAGCGTGCCCATGTTCCGCCAGGCCCCCATCGCGATGATCGACGGCATCGCCCAGAAGGGATCGTTGAGCCAGTCCGGTCCGTTGATCCCCACCCACGACAGCACGGTGTTCAGGAGTCCGGAGTCCTGCAGGATGAAGCGCCAGACCACCGCGACGGCGACGATCGAGGTGACCACCGGGGTGTAGAAGCCCACGCGGAAGACGCCCCGGAAGCGCTCGATGCCGGAGTTGAGGGCGACGGCGAGCAGCAGCCCGAGCGCCATCGTCAGGGGGATCCCGACACCGACGAAGTAGAAGGTGTTGACGATGGACTTGAGGAACAGCTCATCCTGGAACAGCGCCGCGAAGTTGTCGAAGGCGATGAAGTTCACCGCGAACGGAGACCGGAGGTCCCGTACCCCCAGGTCGGTGAACGACATCGCGAAGGAGCCCAGCAGCGGGCCCAGCATGAACACCGCGAAGATGACGAGGAACGGAAGGGCGAACACCCACGCGACGATCGCCGTCCGGCGCCGCTGACCGGCCATCCCGCCGCGCGCGGACGTGCGCTGCGGGCGCGCTCCCCGGTCCCCGGCGGGACGCCCGGACTGAGCCGGACGCCCCGCGGTGGCCACCGACATGATTACCAGCCCGTCCCGAGAGACTCCGCCTTCGCCTCGATGGCGGATGCGGCCTCGTCGGCACTCGATCCGTTGGCGACCTTCTCGGCCTCGGTCTCGATGAACGCCGACATCTCGTCCCAGCTGGGCACCGACGGCGGGGCGACCGTGTTCTCCAGCTGGTCGTTCAGCACCGAGATGCGGGCATCGGAGGTGTAGGGCTCGGCATCGAGCACCGAGCTGACCGCCGGGAGGTCGCTCGTGAGGTCGAACCACGCCTTCTGCGTGTCGGCCTGCGACAGCCACTTGATGAACTTCCAGGCGCCGTCGGCGTTCTTCGCGTCGGCGAAGACGCCCAAGTGGCCGCCACCGAGGTACGAGTCGTTGTTGGCGGCGCCGGCGGGCACCGGCACGGTCGCGACGTTCTTGGCCACCCAGTCGGCGT
>JBMDWQ010000181.1:0-14657 GCA_048594675.1 Microbacterium sp.
TGGCGCTGACGAAGGCCGCGAAGACGTGGGCGGTCGCTCACGGTCGCGGCTACGTCACGCCCGACGATGTCAAGGCGCTCGCCGAGCCGGTGCTCGCCCACCGCCTCATCCTCGATCCCGAGGCGGAGTTCGACGGCGTCACGGCACAAGCCGTCATCGGCCAGGTGCTGCTGGACACCGTTCCCCCCAGCCAGCGGGACACCGTGTGAGCTTTCCCACCGAGTCGCGCCTGACCCGTACCGTCGCAGGTTCCGACGGCACGGGCATCTCGCGCACCCGCTACTCGACCGCCAGCTCCTCGACGGCGCTGGCGCTGCGCGGTCTGCGCTCGTGGCGGCGGGTGCGCGCGGCCGCGTCGGCGGTGTGGGCGTGGGTGGCCGGGACGCTCACGGTGGCCGGCTGGACGCTGCTGTCGGTCGCCGTCGTCGGAATCGGGACCGGCCTGGCGTTCGGATGGCTGGAGTTCGTGGCCGCCGGCGTCGTCTCCGCCGTGCTCATCGTGTTGTCGATCCCGTTCCTGTTCAGCGCCCGTTCGTATGACGTCGACCTCGTACTCGAGCACGACCGGGTGGTTGCGGGCAGTCCCGTCAGCGGGACCCTGACGGTGAGGAACACCGGACGCGGCATCGCCCTTCCGGGGCGCATCGACATCCCGATCGGCGACGGGCTCGTCGACGTGTACATCCCGCTCCTGCGCAGCGACCACGTCCACGTCGACCAGGTCATCGTCCCCACCCACCGGCGCGGCATCGTCCATGTCGGACCGGCCCGCACGGTTCGCGGAGACCCTCTCGGGATCCTCCGCCGCGAGGCGACGTGGGCCGATCGTCACACCCTCTACGTCCACCCCGTCACGACGGCGTTGCGGAGCACGACCGCAGGATTCATCCGCGACCTGGAGGGCAGCGCCTCCCGGATGATCGTCGACTCCGACATCTCCTTCCACGCGATCCGCGAGTACGTGCCGGGCGACGCGCAGCGCAACGTCCACTGGAAGTCGACAGCCAAGACCGGCACCCTCATGGTCCGTCAGTACGAGGAGACGCGACGCTCCCGCATGGTGATCGCGTTGGCCGCCTCGGAGGCGGAGTTCGCCACCGATGAGGAGTTCGAGCTCGCGGTGAGCTCCGCCGCCTCGCTCGGCGTCCGTGGCATCCGCGATGGACGCGACGTCGATGTCGTGCTGGGCGGGGAGCTGCCCGAGCTCGTTCGGGCCTCGGCACGGTCGATGCGGGAGCTTGCCACCGTGACGGCGCGGACCCTCCTCGACGACCTGTCGTCGGTCGAACGCGCGCCTCGCGTGAGCGCGCTCGCCGACGTCACATCGCTCGCCGCCGAGACCCACCCCGACGCGTCGATCGCTTTCCTCGTGTGCGGATCGACGCAGACCGCGCGAACCCTGCAGGCGGCAGCCCTCGCCTTCCCCGCCGACGTGGCCGTCGTCGCGGTGATCTGCAATCCCGAGGCCGAACCGGGTTTCCGGCGCCTCGCCTCGATGTCGGTCCTCTCGATCGGCCTCCTCGAGGACCTCCGTCTCCTCCTCGCCCGCGGAGCGCAGTCATGAGCGCCGCCCCGCCCCTGCGGCGACGATCGGCGCGCCGCGCCGATCGCGCCTCGACGTCGGCGCTGCTGGTCGCGGCGGGGCTGTTGGACCTCCTGTTCCTCATCGCGGCGATCACCGCGTGGCCGATCTACCAGACCTCCGCCTTCGTCGTCGTGGTCGTGGTCGCCCTCGCCGCCGCACACGTCATCGCCGCCGCCGGTCTGCGCTGGCGCTGGTCGGGGTGGTGGGTCGCGCTGGCCACGATCGGCGTCTACGTGCTCGTCGGCACTCCGGTCGCGGCACCCGCGCTCGTCACCGGCGGAGCAGACCAGGCCCTCGTCGCCCTCCGCGGTGTCGTCACCGCGCCGGTCACCGGCTGGAAGGACCTCCTCACACTGGAGCTTCCGCTGGGCAGCTACCAGGCGGTCCTCGCGCCCGCGTTCCTGCTGTGGCTCGCCGTCCCCACCGCGGCGCTGTCCCTCGCGTGGCGCGCTCGGCGGTTGTGGATCCTCGCTCCGGCGCTCGGACTGGCACTCACGGCGTTCGGAGTGGTCTTCGGGGCACCGACCATCAGCGCTCCGGTGCGCTGGGGACCGGTCACCGTCACCGGCGCCCGAGAGATGGCGGCCGGGGCAGCCGCGCTCCTGGTCGCACTGGGGTTCCTCGTCTGGCGCACGCTCTACCAACGCCGCCGTGCGCTGCGGGCCGCCGAGGCGGCGACGGGCGTCCGCACCACGAGCAGGACGACATCGGCCACGCTCGGGCGCGTGGGCATCTCGATCGGCATGGTCCTCGCGGCAGTGGTCGTCGGCGCGGTCGCCGCGCCCTGGGCTCTCGCCGGCGCACCGCGGCAGGTGCTGCGCTCCGAGATCGATCCGAGGCTGGAGATCCAGCAGAGTCTGAGCCCCCTCGCGGAGTATCGGTCGTTCTTCTCGGACGACGTGGTCGACGATGTGCTCTTCACCGTCTCGGGTGGTGGCGAGCGGGTGCGCTTGGCCACGCTTTCCTACTACGACGGACGGCTGGCACGCGTGCTGGATCCCGCGGCGGCCGCGGGCGATCAGGCGACGGCGTTCGTACGCGTCCCCTCCGCCCTCTCCGCCCCCTCCGGGACGCGGCCCGAGTCGGCAGACATCACGATCGACGGCTACCGCGGCATCTGGATGCCGACGGTCGACGTGCTCACCGCGGTGCAGTTCCGCGGCCCGGACGCCTCGTCGCTGGCCGACGGCTTCTTCTACAGCGAGTCGGCGCAGATGGCCGTGCAGCTGAGCGATCCGGGCCTGGAGCCCGGCTCCGGATACCGCCAGGACGCGGCCATCCCCACCCGACTTCCCGCCGTGGCCGACCTCGTGCCCGGAGGCTCGTCGCCCCGCTTCGCCCCCGAGACCGTCCCCGAGAGTCTTCAGGAGTGGATGCGGATGCAGGAGGCTCCGGCCGGAGGTCAGGGGCTCCAGCTACTCATCGATCGGTTGCGCGCCCGCGGATACCTCAGCCACGCGCTCACCGTCGACCCGTCGACACCACCGCGGTGGCAGGTGGATATCGGCGACTACACCTTCGCCCCGAGCCGCGCCGGGCACTCCACCGACCGCATCGATGCCCTGTTCAGCTCCCTCGTGCAGCGACAGAACGAAGTGGGAGGCGACGAGGACGACCGCCTCGTGGCCGCCGTCGGCGACGACGAGCAGTTCTCGGTCGCCGCGGCGATGATCGCCGATCAGCTCGGATTCGCCGTCCGCATCGTGGTCGGCGCACGACTGTCGGGCGAGGACCTCCCCGCGTGCGAGGACGGCTGCCGCGGTGGCGACATCTCCGCGTGGATCGAGGTGCAGGACGTCTCGGGCGTCTGGGTCCCGATCGATGTGACCCCGCAGTGGACGGCGGGGATGTCGCCGGACGACCTGCAGAACCGCGACCCCGAGGTGCCGACGGAAGTGCACGAGCGGGACGCCGAGCAAGTCCTCCCGGGCGAGGCAGACCCCGCCGATGCCGGCGAGAGCCCGGAGGATCCCGGCGAGGAGACAGCGGACTGGAGCGGACTGTGGTCGGCGCTGCGCATCGGGGGCATCAGCGCGCTCGCGCTCCTGATCCTCGTCGGACCGTTCCTCCTCGTCCTCATCGTCAAGGCGGTGCGACGGCGCTCGCGGCGCTCGGCGACCGACGTGGTCGACCGCGTCACGGGCGGCTGGGACGAGTACGTGGACGCGGCGATCGACAGTGGCCTCCCCGCGCCGCGCACCCACACACGCCAGGAACTGGCCACGCTGCATGCCGAATCCGCACCGGGCAGCCGAGCGACGACGCTCGCCACCTGGGCCGACCGTTCGGTCTTCGATGTGGCCAGCCCCTCCGCCGAGGACTCCGAGCGCTTCTGGCAGATCGTGGAGGAGGAACGCGCCCGGCTGATCGCCGACCGCGGGTTCTGGGCGCGGGTTCGGGCGCGCCTCTCGCTCCGATCGCTCCTTCGCCGGCCGGCGCCCACGGAGCGCGAGGCCGCCCCTCGCCGACGCGACACGAGGCGGAGCACCGCCTGAGGGGTGAGAGCATGAACAGGACAGATCGGTGGGGACGGAACGCATGACGGAGATCACGGGGCTCGTGCTGGCGGGCCAGGCCATCATGGCGGTGGCCGTGTACGTGTGGATCGCCCTGGCGCTCTCAGCGGTGTTCCGGAAGGCAGGTGAGGGCCCCGGCAAAGCATGGGTGCCGGTGCTCAACGCGTGGGTGCTGTTCGTCCTGGCCGGGATGCGCGGGTGGTGGTCGGTCGTCGTGGCCGGCGCGGTGGCCGTCGGCGCGGGCGTCTCGATCGGCCTCGGCGGGGTGTTCGGCGCGGCGGCGCTGGAGGCGTCCTTCGCCGGCGACACCGCCGGCGCCCAGTCTGCCCTGCTGATGGCGACGCTGATCCCGGGGCTCGTGTGGCTGGCCGTCCTGGCGTTCGCGTTCGTGCTCCACATCCGCCAGCAGATCGCCCTCAACGCGCGGTTCGGCCTCGGAACGGGGTCGATCGTGCTCGGGGTGCTGCTCTTCCCGGTCTGGGCGAGCATCGTCGGATGGGGCTCGGCTCGGTGGCTCGGCGACAGGCCGTCCGGCGCTCCGGCTCCCGGCGAGTCCGCCCCCGCCCCGGCCGGTCCGGTCGTTCCGCCGCTGGCCGACTTCTCGTCGCGCCCGGCGGGCACCTCGCCGTTCGCCACGACCTCCGCGCCCTTCGCGGCCGGCCCCACCCCCGCATCCGCACCGCCGTTCCTCACGCCCGAGCCACCTGTCGGCGAGCCCTCGGCTCCCCTCACCGCGGCTGCCGGCGGACCGTCGCCGTTCGGCGGCAACCCCTGGGCTCCCCCCGCTCCCTCCGCCCCTCCCGCCACCGGGACCCCCGTGGCGCCGTCGCCACGAGTACCCGACGCGGGAGCCGGGCCTGGCTCCGAGACCGGCGAGCACACCGTGATCGTCGATCGTCGCGCCACGACCTGGTCACTCCTGCTTCCCGGCGGCGCCCAGGCGACGCTGACGGGCTCGGCCGCCGTCCTCGGACGCAACCCGGTCGCGCCGGCTCACGCGCCGCACGCGCAGCCGGTCGCCATCGACGACGTCACGCGTACGGTCTCCAAGACCCACGCCCTCCTCTCCCGGAGCGAGGCCGGATGGACGATCAGCGACCTCAGTTCGACGAACGGCGTCTTCGTGGGCCCGACCGCCGACACCGCGACCGAGGTCGTCGGCGCAGCCGAGGTCGACGGACCGTTCTTCCTCGGCGACGCGGCGATCGTGCTGCGCAGGGACTCATGAGCCGACTGCACACGACGGTGGGAGCACACACCGACACGGGACGGCGACGTTCCGTCAACGAAGACTCCTACCTCGCGCAGATGCCGGTGTTCGTCGTCGCCGACGGGATGGGCGGTCACGACGCGGGTGACCGCGCCAGCGCCGCCGTCGTGGAGGTCTTTCGCTCGCTCGCGGGGCGCGACGAAGTGAGTGTCGATGACGTCACGCGCGCCGTCGATGCCGCCCATTCGGCGGTCGGATCGATCGCCGCCGCCACGTCGCGCGGCGCCGGTTCGACCCTGACCGCCGTCCTCGTTGTCCGGCACGACGGAGAGTTGCGCTGGCTCGTCGTCAACATCGGTGACTCGCGCGTCTACCGATTGATCGGCGATCGGCTCGAACAGGTCACGGTGGACCACTCCGTCGCTCAGGAGATGGTGGATGCCGGACGCCTCTCCCGAGACGAGATGGCAGCCTTCCCCGGCCGTAACGTCATCACCCGCGCAGTCGGGGAGGAACGCAGTGCCGCTGACTACTGGCTCCTCCCGATCGTCACCGGGGAACGGCTCCTGCTGTGCTCCGACGGACTGACGACGGAGCTGTCGGACGAGGCGATCCGTGCGGGTCTGCTGATGGGCGGCGCTCCGGGTCGCACGGCGCAGGCGCTCGTGTCGCAGGCGGTCACCCTCGGCGGACGGGACAACGTCACCGTCGTCGTGGTCGACGTCGTGGCCGGGGGTGTGAGCCCCTCCGCAGAAGACGTGACCGGCGGCCTGTCACTGTCGGCGGACTCGACGACGATCGAGGCGGCGACGATCCGCACACGGCGCAGCCGCGGGCGAGCCGGATGAGCGTGGAGAGCCGGTGGATTCAGCGTGGCTGAGGAAGGAGCGAGGATGATCGACGACGAGCACACGCGACGGAGCGACCGCAGCGTCCCCCTTCCCGACGAGGGCACGCGGGTCGTGTCGCGCCTCGTCCCGGGGGCCGCGGTGCCCGCCGAGGACGAGGCGACGCGACGGCGCACGCCCGCCGGCCGCGGGCCGGTCACGCCGACTTCCGCGGGCTCCTCGGCGCTGATCGTGCCCCCGGGCCCCTCCCCCCGACGCGCGCGCGATCCCCGGCTCGAACCCGACGACGGCCACTACGGCATCCGCCGGGCCCCTCTCACGGAGCCGGTCACGCGTCGGCCCGCCGCACTCGACGCGCCGCACACGCGACCGGAGTCGTCGGCGAGGACGACTCACCGGCGTCGGGGATCCTCCGCGACCCTCGTCGTCACCGTTGTCCTGGCCCTCTTGGTCCTCACGGCCGCGGCCGTGATGCTCGCTGTGCTGGTGACCTCGTGACGGGCCTCGCGACGTCCGGGCAGGGGGCGGCCACGCCCGACCTGCGGATCGAGTTCTGCGGCGAGTGGTTCGAGCCGCAGGCTCCGGGGCCGTTCACGGTGGGGCGAGAAGCCCACCTCGCCGTCGACGAGAACCAGTACCTCCATCGCCGTCTTCTCTCCTTCACCTACGAGAACGACCTGTGGTGGCTGGCAAACGTCGGCCAGACGATCGGAGTCAGCCTGTCCACCGGCGACGGCGTCTACCAGGCGATGCTGGGTCCCGGCGCGAAAGTCCCTGTCGTCTTTCCGCGGCTGGTCCTGCTCTTCACGGCGGGACCGTTCACCTATGAGCTCACGGTCCACTGCACCCAGGCGGCGTTCCACTCGGCGTCGGTCGTCGCCGACGTCGATGACCCGCACCAGATGACGATCGGGAGCGTCGCGCTCACCCCGAGCCAGAAGCTCCTCGTGATCGCTCTGTGCGAGCCGCTCCTGCGCGACGGCCTGGCCGGTCAGAGCCAACTGCCCACGTCGGCGCAGGCCGCGGCCCGGCTGGGGTGGCCCTTGACGACCTTCAACCGCAAGCTTGACGCCGTCTGCGACAAGCTCGACCGCGAAGGCGTCCCGGGACTCCGTGGCGGCGTGGGCAAGCTCGCCACCAACCGTCGCGCCCGGCTCGCAGAGCACGCGGTGCTCTCACGCCTGGTGACGCCCCTCGACCTGCCGCTGCTCGACGCGCCGTCCTGAGAACACGGGCATCGACGACAGCCGGGCCCCGGTCGGGTTCGTCCGCCGCGGGCTCCCCGCCCATCACGACCGCCCACGCCACCACGACCGGCCGGGCCGCCCGGCCTACGATGGAATGTCATGCCCACGCCCGTGATCTCCTATCCCGCCGAGCTGCCCGTCAGCGCTGCACGCGAGGAGATCGCGCGCGCCATCGATGCCCACCAGGTGGTCATAGTCGCAGGGGCCACCGGGTCGGGTAAGACGACCCAGCTCCCCAAGATCTGCCTGGAGCTGGGCCGCACGAGCATCGCGCACACCCAGCCCCGGCGACTCGCCGCGCGGACGATCGCCGAACGCATCGCGCAGGAGCTCGAGGTGCCGCTGGGGGGACTCGTCGGCTACAAAGTGCGCTTCACCGACCAGGTGTCGGCCGACACCCGGATCTCGCTCCTGACCGACGGCATCCTGCTGAACGAGATCCATCGCGACCGGCTGCTCCGGCGCTACGACACGGTCATCATCGACGAGGCGCACGAGCGCTCCCTCAACATCGACTTCCTGCTCGGCTACCTCACTCGGATCCTTCCCGAGCGCCCCGACCTCAAGGTCATCATCACCTCGGCCACGATCGACCCGGAGAGCTTCGCGCGGCACTTCGCCCGCGATCCGGAGCATCCGGCCCCCGTCATCGAGGTGTCCGGCCGGACCTTCCCGGTCGAGATCCGCTACCGGCCCTCCGTCGCCGAGGCGGCAGAGGGCGGGCCGTCGAGCGCGCCACCATCCGGCGGCGACACCGACGACGGCGATGACGTCGACACCCTGTTGCGGGCACTCCGGGAGCTGGATCGCGAACCCGACGGCGATGTCCTGGTCTTCCTCCCCGGCGAGGCCGAGATCCGCGACGCCGCCGATGCCGTGCGCGGAATGTACGCGCGCGATGCGCGCCCGACCGAAGTGCTTCCGTTGTTCGGCCGACTGTCCGCGGCCGAACAGCACCGCGTCTTCGAGCCGTCGACCGTACCGGGCGTGCGCCGGCGCATCATCCTGGCCACCAACGTCGCCGAGACCAGCCTCACGGTCCCGGGGATCCGGTACGTCGTCGACGCCGGCACCGCCCGCATCTCCCGCTACAGCGCGCGCTCCAAGATCCAGCGCCTCCCGATCGAGGCGATCTCGCAGGCGTCCGCTCAGCAGCGCTCCGGGCGCGCGGGTCGCACCTCGCCCGGCATCGCGATCCGCTTGTACGCGGAGGAGGACTTCCTCGGGCGTCCGGAGTTCACCGAGCCCGAGATCCTGCGGACATCGCTGGCCGCCGTCATCCTGCAGATGCTGGCACTCGGCTTCGGCGACATCTCCGACTTCCCCTTCCTCACCCCGCCCGACGCGCGCGGAGTGCGCGCCGCCCTGGATCTGCTGACGGAGCTGCGGGCGGTCACGCGCCGCGGCGACGGGGTGCGGCTGACGAAGATCGGTCGCGAGATCGCGCGGCTGCCGATCGACCCGCGCTTTGCCCGCATGCTCCTGGAGGCGCGGACGCTCGGGGTCACCCGCGACGTCTTGGCGATCGTCTCGGGACTGTCGATCCAGGACGTGCGCGAGCGCCCGTCCGCCGACGACGGCGCCCGCCGGGAGGCTGCGGACCGCGCGCACGCGCGCTTCGTGGATCCGACGAGCGACTTCCTGACACTGTTGAACCTGTGGAACCACCTGCAGGAGCAGCAGCGGGAGCTCGGCTCCAGCGCCTTCCGCAGGCTGTGCCGCACGGAGTTTCTCAACTACGTACGTGTGCGGGAATGGTTCGACGTGCACCGGCAGCTACGCACCCTCACCCGCCCGTCCGCCACAGGCGACCGGCGAGGACGGAACGGCCGCAGCGACGGCCTGCACGAGGCGTCCGCTCGGGACCGAGTCGACGACGTCCAGCCGGGCGCCGCGGCCGATCCGTCGGCCGTCCATCGCGCCATCCTCTCGGGCCTGCTCTCGCACATCGGCATCCTGGACACGCGGACCCTCTCGGCGAACGCCGACCGCAAGCGACGGCCCATGGCGGAGTACCGCGGAGCGCGGGGGGCGAAGTTCGCGATCTTCCCCGGGTCGGGACTGCGGTCGGCGGGCAAGCGCGGCAGCGCTCCCGACGCGGTCATGGCCGCAGAGCTGGTGGAGACCTCCCGCCTCTTCGCGCGCACGGTGGCCGCGATCGATCCAGCCTGGGCAGAGGATCTCGCCGGCGACCTCGCCCACCGCACGCTCAGCGATCCGCACTGGTCCAAGGACGCCGGTGCCGCCGTCGCCGCGGAGAAGGTCACCCTGTTCGGCGTCGAGATCATCCCGCGTCGCCGCGTGCAGCTGGCACGCACCGACCGCGACCTCGCTCGCGAGCTGTTCGTGCGGCATGCCCTCGTCGACGGGGAGTGGAACATCCACCACCTCGACAAGCGACTCACCGCGTTCGAGCGGCGGAACCTGGAGCTTCGCCGGCGCCTCGAGAAGCTCGAGGAACGCGAACGTCGTCGCGACATCCTCGCCGGTGACGAGGCGGTGTTCGCCTTCTACGACGCGCGGATCCCCCGCGATGTCTTCGACGTCCGCTCGTTCGAGGCGTGGTGGCGCGATGCCTCGTCGCGCACGCCGCGCCTGCTCGACCTGAGCGAGGCCGACCTCGTCGATGCGTCCTCCCGCTCCGATGCGCGAGACTTCCCGGCGCGGTGGCAGCAGCGCGACCAAGTGCTCTCCCTGGCGTATCGCTTCGAACCGGGGGCACCCGACGATGGCGTGACCGTCGTGATCCCGTTGCCGCTGCTGGCGCAGATCACCCCGGACGGTTTCGACTGGCAGGTGCCGGGGATGCGCGACGAGCTGATCACGGCGCTCCTGCGCGCCCTTCCCAAAGCCATCCGCCGACACGTCGTGCCGGCGGCGGACTGGGCCGCGACCCTCGGTGCCGATGTGGCCGGCTCCGGCCCCGAGGCCCACGAAGGCGTGCCACCGGTCACGCTGCGCGCCGCGCTGGCGAGTCGGATCCAGCGCGTCGCGAATCAACCGGTGACCGCCGACGACTTCGAGCTGGACCGCGTGCCGTCGCACCTCCTGATGTCGTTCCGGGCCGTGGACGAGCGTGGGCGGGCGCTGGGTTCTTCCCGGGATCTGCGCGAGCTGCAGGACCGGTTCTCGGGACGAGCACGCGCATCTGTCGCACGCTCGCTGTCGCGCGGTGCCGGCCCCGCCCCCGCGGCGACCCCGGGGCCGGGCGCTGCGACCGCCAGCCCGGCGACGCCCGCACGGGACGCCGGCGGAGCCCCCGGGGTGACGGAGAGGTCGGGCATCACGACGTGGGACCTCGGCACGCTCCCCGAGGTCGTGGACACGAAGGTGGCCGGTGGAGTGGTCCGCGGGTATCCCGCCCTGGTCGACGACAAGGACTCGGTGTCGCTGCGGATCGAGGCGACCGCGGAACGGGCGGCAAGGCTCACGCACGACGGCGTCCGGCGCCTCCTGCTCCTTGCCGTGCCGTCGCCGACGGCCTACGTCCTGGACCATCTCACGTCGGCGGAGAAGCTGGCCCTCGCGACCTCGCCCTACCCCTCGGCGAAAGCCCTGATCGAGGATGCCCGGGTCGCGGTCGCGGATGCCGTGATGGCCCGCACGGCGCCCGTCGTGCGCAGCGGGGCGCAGTTCGACCGCGTCCGCGACACGCTGTCGCAGGCGATCGTCGACGAGCTCTTCCAGGCGGTGTCGCTGACCGCGCGGATCCTCACCCTCGCGCGCGAGGTCGAACGAGGGATCAAGGCTCAGAACTCCCTCACGCTCCTCACGGCGCTCGGCGACCTCAAGGCGCAGCTCGCGGGGCTCGTGTATCCCGGTTTCGTCGCACGCACCGGCCTGTCACGCCTTGCTCACCTCCCCCGTTACCTCCAGGGCGCTCTCGACCGCCTGGCGACGCTGGCAGACAATCCGGGGCGCGACCGCCAGCGGATGACCGAGTACGAGCGCGCCGCCGCGGGGTACCTCGATGCCGGGGGCACCTTCCCTCTCGCTCCCGACGCGCCCGCCACCCTCGCACGTACCCGCTGGCTCCTCGAGGAGTTCCGCGTGAGCCTCTACGCGCAGCAGCGCGGCACGGCCGAGCCCGTCTCAGCCCAGCGCATCGCGAAGGCCCTGTCGGGACGCGACTGACCCCGCCGCCGCGAAGCGCCCCCTGCGCCGTCAACTGGCGGCGAGGAGCTGCCGGTAGAAGTCGATGCCGGTCAGCCACGATGCGACGCGGATGCGCTCATCGTGGGAATGGAGGGCATCGCGTTCGGAGCGTGTCAGGTGGAACGGCGTGAAGCGGTAGACGTGCTCACTGACGGTGGTGAACCAGCGGCTGTCGCTCGCGCCCAACTGGATGTACGGCGTCGTGACGACCTCCGTGCCCACCGCGACGGAGACCGCCGTCGCGATCCGCCGCCACGGCTCGCCCCGCCACGGGGAGATCGGGGAGGGGTCGGAGGCGTGCCGCACCTCGATCTCGACCGCATCATCGGCGATCACACGCCGCACGCGTTCGGTGACACCGGCGACCGTGTCGCCCGTGAGGAGGCGGATGTTGACCGCCGCACGCGCCGTTGCCGCCAGCACGTTCTCTCCCGGGGCGCCGGAAAGCTCGGTGACGACGGCCGTCGTGCGCACCATCGCGTTCAACTCCGGCCCGAGCCGAGGGAAGATCCGCGCCATCACCGGGCCCAGGACGCCCATGCGGGCGAACACCGTGCGCAGGGGTGGCCGGGTGTGCGGCGCGAGGGTCGCGAACATCGCGCGAATGGGCGCGGTGATGCGCGGGGGGAACGGCCGGCGGTGGAGCCGGTGGATCGCCCGGGCGAGTCGGGCCGTCGCGGGCAGGGCGGGCGGCGTCGAGGCGTGTCCCCCGGCCTCGTGCACGGTGAGGACCAGCGTCATCACTCCCCGCTCCGCGACGCCCACCATCGCCGTGGGCACCGTGACGCCCGGGACGGCGCCCTCCACGACGGCTCCGCCTTCATCCAGCACGAGACCCGGGCGCACGCCCCGGGAGTGCAGCAGGGCGACCATCGCCTGCGCGCCTCCCCCCGCCGTCTCCTCGTTGTGCCCGAAGGCCAGGTAGACGTCACGCGCCGGAGTGAAGCCGGACGCGACGAGGCCCTCGACCGCCTCGAGGATCGCCACGAGCGACCCCTTATCGTCGATCGCCCCTCGGGCATGGATCTCCGCCGCATCCCCCTCTCCGACGATGACGGCCTCGAACGGTGCGTGCTGCCAGTCCTCCTCGACCACGGGCACGACGTCGATGTGAGCCATCAGCACCAACGGGTCGGACTCGCTCCGGCCGCGCCAGCGGTACAAGAGCGAGTGCCCCGCAACCACTTCGCGTTCCAGATGCGCGTGGAGGAGGGGGTAGAGGCGCTCCACGGTCGTCGAGAACGTGTCGAAGGCCGCCCCATCGATCGCGTCCTCATCGGCATGGGAGATCGTCGGGATGCGCAGCAGCTCGCGGAAGCGGTCGACGGCGGCGGCATCGGAACGGGGGGCTTCCATTCCTCGAGCCTACGTCGCGCTCGCGTTCCCGACCGGCGGAGCCGAGCGGATCACTAGGCTCGGATCATGACCGGACTTCGATGGGGCATCCTCGCCACGGGCGGCATCGCCCACGCTTTCACCTCCGACCTTCGCACCGCGGGCCTGACGGTCACGGCGGTGGGCTCGCGTCGCCCGGAGGCGGCGAGCGCATTCGCGAAGGAGTTCGCGATCCCGCGCGCTCACGGTTCGTACGAAGACCTCGTGGCAGACCCCGACGTGGACATCGTCTACGTCGCGACCCCGCACGGCCGTCATCTCGAAGACGCGACCCTGGCTCTTCAGGCGGGCAAGCACGTCCTGATCGAGAAGGCCGTCACCCTCGACGCCGACGAGGCCACCGCGCTCCGTGACATCGCCGCCGATGCCGGTCTCCTCGCGATGGAGGCGATGTGGACCCGCTACCTCCCGCACATGGTGCGGCTGCGGGAGATCCTTGCCGAAGGCACGCTGGGCGAGGTGCGCACCGTCTTCGCTGATCACACCCAGCGCATCAGCTCCGACCCGTCCCACCGTCTCAACGCGCTCGAGCTGGGCGGCGGCGCGCTCCTGGACCTCGGGATCTACCCGATGTCGTTCATCTGGGACGTGCTGGGGGCTCCCACCTCTCTCCGCGCGAGCGGACGACTGGGCGAGACCGGTGCGGACACCGAGGTCGCCGTCTCCCTCACCCACGCGTCGGGCGCCGTCTCGTCGTTCGTCACCTCCTCCCGCGCGGCGGGACCCAACACCGCACACATCGTGGGCACCGAGGCGCGGATCGAGATCGACCGGGTCTGGTACACCCCGACCTCATTCCGGGTCATCGGCCATGACGGCACCGTCCGCGAGGAGTACCGGTCCGAGGTCGAGGGCCGCGGCATGCAGTTCCAGGCTCTCTACGCCGAGAAGCTGCTCGCCGAGGGACGCACCGACAGCGACGTCCTCCCCTTCTCCGAGAGCGTCGCGATCATGGCGAGCCTCGACGAGGTCCGCTCACAGATCGGCGTCGTCTACCCAGAGAAGCGGTGACCCGCGGGCGGACGCGACGTCGGCCGGCGCGGGTCGAGAAGAGCCGATCAGGGGCGGATCCGGTCCCCGGGCCGGTACAGTGTCGTTCGTGGTAGGCCGGAACCCTCCGCCCGGTTCGCAGTCGTCGCTCCGGGAAGCGAACAGGACTCGTGTCGTCGAGTCCCTCAAGAGGCATGGCCGCCTGACGCAGATCGAGCTGGCCGGGAGTACGGGACTGTCGCCCGCGACCGTCTCCAACATCGTCAAGGAACTGACCTCCGCCGGGGTCCTCCACACGTCGTTCACCTCGCGCAGCGGACGACGGGCCACGCTCGTCTCGCTCGCCCGACGTGTGGGCCTCGTGGCCGGCGCGCACTTCAGCACGCGGCAACTGCATCTCGCCATCGCCGACGCCACGCGGGCCACCGTGGCCGAGACCGTGGTGCCCCTCGCCCCCGGTCACCGCCACGACGCGGAGCTGGACCGGCTGACGCTCCTCCTCGGCGACATGATCGAGTCTCTCGGGGGCCAGCTCACCGATCTGCTGGCCATCGGGGTCGCCCTCCCCGCCCCCATCGATCCACGCACCGGCATGGTCTCCACTCCGGGCCTCCTCCCCGGGTGGGAGGGCGTCGATGTCGCGGCGAGCCTGTCCGCCCGCGTCGGTCGTCCCGTCTTCGTCGACAGTGAAGCCAACCTCGGCGGTCTTGC
>JBMDWQ010000182.1:0-4205 GCA_048594675.1 Microbacterium sp.
CGCAAGGGCTGACCTCCGCGGGTCACCCCTTGGTGGCCCCCGCGGTCAGGTCGGCGCGCCAGAACCGCTGCAGCCCGGTCATGAGGGCGACCAGCAGCAGCGCCGAGACGGCGGAACCGGCCACCACGAGCGAGTAGAACATCGGATCACGCTGCGTCTGCCCGTTCCACAGGGTCAGTCCGAGGGTGACCGGGAACGTGGAGGTGTCGTTGAGCATCACGAGGGGCAGCAGATAGTTGTTCCAGATCGTCACGAACTGGAAGAGGAAGATCGTCACCAGCGCCGGGGTCATCATCCGCGCCGCGATGGAACCGAAGATCCGCAGGTCTCCCGCCCCGTCGAGCCGGGCCGCCTCCACGACCTCGTCGGGCACGCTCGCCGTGGCATGGATGCGGGCGAGGTAGACCCCGAAGGGGCTCACCATGCTCGGAAGGAGCACGGCCCAGTACGTGCCGGTGAGCCCGACGGTGTTGAGCAAGAAGTAGAGCGGCAGCGCGATCACCGTCGCGGGAACGAGCACGCCGCCGAGGATGACGGAGAAGAGCATCTCGCGGCCGCGGAACGGGAACTTGGCGATCGCGTAGCCGCACGCCGCGGAGATGACCATCGCGACGAAGGCGCCCACGCCCGAGTACAGGATGCTGTTGAGGACCCACCGCGTGAACGCCCCGCCGTCCTGCGTGAACAGGGCGACGAGGTTCTCCCAGGCCCGCGGGCTGTCGGAGAACCAGAGTCCGAAGGTGCCGAACAGGTCGCCCGGAGACTTGGTGGCCGCCACCAGCACCCAGACCAACGGCAGGAGGAAGTAGATCGCCGCGACGCCGAGGGCGATATTGACGGCGGTCGTGCTGAGGGCACCCCGAGCCGTCGGGGCACCCGCGGGGCGCGAGGCCGAACGGGAGCTCACCATGCGCGGCTGTCCTTCCGGTTGACGAGGCGGAGGAACCCGAACGAGAAGACGAAGCCCAGGACCGCCACGATCACGGCCATCGCGGCCGCGAGGTTCGGGTTCCCCTGCGCGAAGGCCTGGTTGTACGCGGCGAGGTTGGGGGTGTACGTGGAGCTGATGGCGGTCGTCAGGGGCTTGAGGACCAGGGGTTCGACGAACAGCTGAAGGGTTCCGATGATCGTGAACACCGTCACGAGGATGATCGAGGGGCGAACGAGCGGCAGTTTGATGTGCCAGATGGTCGACCACGCCGACGCACCGTCGACACGTGCCGCCTCGTAGAGCTCGGACGGGATGGCGTTGAGGGCGGCCATGAGGATCACCATGTTGTAGCCCGCGAACCCCCACAGGGCGATGTTGGCGATGGAGAACAGCACACTCCCACTGGAGAGCGGATCGACGCGGAGCCCCATCGACGAGAGCACCTGGAGCACGGGGCTCGTGGCCGGGACGTACAGGAATCCCCAGAGGAGGGTCGCCACGACACCGGGCACGCCGTAGGGAGAGAAGAAGACGACGCGGAAGAAGCGCGGCGCGAGGGCGCGACCGGAGTCGAGCAGGAGGGCCAGGGCGAGGGCGGTAAGCACCATCAGCGGCACGAGGATGGCCGAGAAGGTGACGAGGCGCCCGAGACTCTCGACGAACGTGGGGTCGGACAACGCCCTGGCGTAGTTGTCGACGAAGACGAACGTGGTCTCGGGGGCGCCGAACCCCAGTCCCGAGCTCCGCGTGGCGAACATGCTCTGCACGAGCGCGTAGACGATCGGGGCGACGAAGAACGCCGTGAACATGATCACGAAGGGCAGGATCAGCACCCAGACGGCACCGGGAAGGCGCCGCCGAGGGCGGGTGTCGGGTAGGGAGCTCACGGATCCTCTCCAGAGGGCCATGGACGGGGTGGGCTCCGGCGGGTGACCGCCGAGACCCACCCCGTCGCCGGTGTCAGTCGACCGAGATGCCGCGCTCGGTGAGCGCTGCGACCATGTCGGCCTGGGTCTTCGCGTAGGCGTCGACGAGCGGTGTGCCCGCATCGACGGCCGCCTTCACGTTGTCGGTGAGGCTCGCGAACAGTGTCGAGGACAGCGGCGGCCACGACCACGAGGTGTCCACGGCCTTGTCCGACTCGGCGAAGACGTCCCAGATGTCCTGGCCGCCGTAGAACTCGAACACCTCGGGCGCGTCCTGGAGCGACGCGATCGCGGCGGTGTCGACGATCGAGGGCCATCCCGCGCCGATCTCGGTGAGGATGCTGACGCTGTCGGTGTTGGAGTTGAGCCACACGGCGAACTCCGCGGCCTGCTCCGGGTGCTTCGAGCCCTTGAGCACGGCGTTGGCCGAGCCGCCCGCCCAGGTGGCCGAGACGTTCTCGCCCGCGTTCCACTGCGGCATCGCGCCGACGGCCCACTTGCCCGAGGTCTCGGGAGCGGTGCCGCGCAGGATGGCGTCGGCCCACGAGCCGGAGATCCAGGTCACGACGTCGCCGTTCTGGATGTCGGCGTTCCACTCGCTGGAGAAGTCGGCCTCGATCTTCACGAGGTCCTCATCGATCAGCTTCTGCCAGAACTCGGCCACCTTGGCGGTCTCGGGACCATCGATCGACACCTTCCAGGAGTCGTTCTCCGGAACGAACCAGTTCGCGCCGCCCTGCTGGGCCAGGCCGATCATCCACGGCGCCTGGTTGAAGGCGAACGCGGCGATGTAGCGATCGGGATCGGAGGCGCGAATCACCTTGGCGGCCTCGTAGAACTCGTCCCACGTCTTCGGGTAGTCGATGCCGAGCTCCTCGAAGATATCGGCACGGTAGAACTGTCCGAGCGGCCCCGAGGCCTGCGGGATGGCGTAGACCTTGTCGCCGAAGACACCGGTCTGCCACTGCCACGGCACGAAGAGGTCCTTGGCGTCGGAGACGTAGGGAGTGATGTCCTCCAGGGCATCGTTGATGAGGAAGTCGGGGATCGCGTCGTAGCCCAGCTGGACGACGTCGGCAGGGTTTCCCGCCTGGACGGCCGACAGCATGGTGGCATACCCGCCGTCGGGGCCGGCGGTGATCGTCTCGAGAGTGACGTGGATGTCGTCGTGCGCGGCGTTGAAGGCGTCGACCGCGCGGTCGATGTTGGGCACCCACGACTGGAAGGTGATCTCGACCGGCTCGCCGTCGGCGGGCTTCTCGGCCGGGCCGGCGCAGCCGGTGAGTGCGAGCGCGACGGCGGCGGCGCCGGCGATCGCAACGGTCGCCATTCGGGTGTGGCGACGGGCGGATATGGACATACATGCTCCCTTGCAATGCAGGCTGACAGTGCCTCGGCTGGATGGTGCGCACTGACACTACGGGGGTCGAGGCCGTCGGGAACATAGCCGAAAAACGGGTACACCTGGACGATTCGACGGAGGGTCGGGTGTCCCCATTCTAGACCGCGCGATCCCGGCCGGCCGTGTCAAGCCCCTGCCCCCACACCTCCTGCGCCCGTAGCGTCCGACCATGACTCTCACCGCGCTCGCCATCAACTGCACCCTGACCCCCTCCCCCGACGCGTCGAGCACCGAGCTGCTGCTGTCTCAGGTGATGACCGCTCTCGGCGAGCACGATGTGACCGGCAGCACGGTGCGCCTCGTCGACTTCGACGTGCGCCCCGGCGTGGAGAAGGACATGGGCGACGGCGACGAATGGCCGATCATCCGGGAACGGGTTCTCGCCGCCGACATCGTGATCGTCGGAACCCCGATCTGGATGGGGCATATGTCCAGCCTCGCGCAGCGCCTGCTCGAGCGACTCGATGCCGAGCTGTCCGAGACCGACGACGCGGGCCGCCCGATCCTCTTCGACACGGTCGCCGCGGTCGCCGTCGTCGGCAACGAGGACGGTGCGCATCACGCCACCGCCGAGCTCTTCCAAGGCCTCAACGACGTGGGATTCACCATTCCCGCCCAAGCAGCGACCTACTGGAACGGCGAGGCGATGCACACGACGGACTACAAGGACCTCGACGAGACGCCCGAGGAGGTCGCCGCCGCGACCGCGACGCTCGCGCACAATACGGCTCACCTGGCTCGGCTCCTCGCGGGCGACGGATACCCGGCCTCCTGACGGCGAGCGATCACGACGCCGGCAGGGGATAGAACCTCCGCAGCACGAGGCGCTGACCGAGCGTCCAGATGACTGTCACCAGCAGGTAGAGCGCCGCGGCCAGGGGGACGAACACGGCCACCACGGCCGTGGCGAAGTGCAGCACGCCGAGGAGACCCGATGCGATCCGCG
>JBMDWQ010000183.1:0-9346 GCA_048594675.1 Microbacterium sp.
CGCGGCGACCCGCGCCGCGACGGACGAGGAGCTTCGCGGGCGACTTCAGGCTCTGGTCGCCGAGCTTCATCGCCAGGGGACGACGACTTTCGAGATCAAGACGGGCTACGACCTCACCGTCGATGGCGAACGGCGACTCGCGCGACTGGCGCGGGAAGTGACGGAGGAAGTCACCTATCTGGGAGCGCACATCGTGCCGCCCGACTGGGACGACGACCGCGGCGGCTACGTAGAGACGGTCTGCACCACGATGCTCGACGCCGTTCGCCCGCACGTGCGATGGATCGATGTGTTCTGCGAGACGGGCGCGTTCACCGCCGACGAAGCGGAGCGCATCCTCCGGGCGGGGATCGCCGCCGGCCTCCTCCCGCGGGTTCACGGCAACCAACTGTCGGCAGGGCCCGGGGTCGCGCTCGCGGTGGGGATGGGGGCGGCCTCGGTCGACCACTGCACCTACCTGTCGGACGATGACGTCACCCTCCTGGCCGGATCATCGACGGTGGCCACCTTGCTCCCCGGCGTCGAGTTCTCCACGCGGCATCCGTATCCCGACGCCCGGCGCCTGCTCGACGCGGGGGTGACGGTGGCGCTGGCCAGCGACTGCAATCCGGGCTCCAGCTTCACGAGCTCCCTTCCCCTCATGATCGCCCTCGCCGTGCGGGAGATGGGCATGACGCCGGCCGAAGCGGTGTGGGCGGCGACGGCCGGTGGGGCTCGCGCACTGCGGCGCGACGATGTGGGGCACCTCGGTGTGGGAGCGCGCGCCGATCTCGTGGTGCTCGATGCGCCCACCCGCGTGCACCTGGCCTATCGGCCGGGTGTGCCCCTCGTCCAGGCGGTGTACGTCGAGGGCGTGCAGCGCTTCTGAAACGGCCTATCGCGGACTGTCGAACTCCCAGTCGTCGGGGTCGAGGGCGCTGGCGACGTCCCAGTCGTCGGCGCGCCATCGGAACGTCGCGACCGCGCAGGTCGGCATGTGCCCGATGCCGCCGCGGGAGAGCGATTCGGCCAGCACGGTCATCCCGGGGTCGTGAGCGACGATGAGCACGTTCTCGTGTCCGCTCGTCGTCGCCGTCGCCAGGAGGGTGCGCGCGGAGGCGCCGTAGAGGTCCTCACGCTCCTCCACCGCCACGCCGAGTGCGTCGGCGAAGGCCGCCGCGGTGGTTCGGGCCCGCAGGGCCGTCGAGGACAAGAGCACGCCGGGGCGGAATCCGGTCTCGGCCAGCCGGGCTGCGACCACCGGCGCGTCGCGGCGACCACGGTCGTTGAGGGGGCGTTCGTGATCGTCGAGGCCGGGCTCGCCCCAATCGCTCTTCGCGTGTCGGACGAGGACGAGCGTGGTCATCGATCGTCCTCCTGCGTCGCAGTCGTCTCCTCATCCGCATCGGGATCGTGGCCTTCTGCGGCGTCGTCCTGCTCCGCGGCGTCGTCCTGCTCCGCAGCGTCGTCCAGCTCCGCGGCCTGGTCCAGCTCCGCCTCCACGGGCGCGGGTGCGCTCACGGGCGCCGGGTGCGCGGCACGTCCGGCGACACCGGCGAGCAGTTCCAGCACGCAGAGGGCCGCGAGACGCACGGTTCGCCCGTCCGGGGCGTCGGCGGTCGCATCGACCTCGACGATGTCGGCCGACCGCACCCGCGGATCGACGGCGAGGCCACGCACGAGTGCCCGCAATTCCCACGCGGCCAGGCCGCCCGGCAACGAGGCGGGGCAACCCGGAGCCACGGTCCGGTCGCAGACGTCCACATCGATGTCGAGGTGGATCGTGCCCTCGTGGCCGGCGATCTCGATCGCCTGGGCGATCACGTCGTCCATTCCGCGCCGGCTGAGCTCGTCGAGCGTGATCACCGTGATGCCCCAGTCCGCGGCGCGCTGGGCGTAGGCGGCGGAGTTCGCGAAGTCGGCGATCCCGATCTGCACGATCCGCTTCGGGTCCAGGCCGCCTTCCACGAGGCGGCGGACCGGCGAGCCGTTCGAGACGCCGTCGCGGAGGTCGAGGTGCGCGTCGAGGGTGATGAGCCCGGTCGCTCGCGCTCCCTGCGCCGTCGCGTAGGTCACCGAGTTGTCCCCGCCGAGCGCGATCACCAGCGCTGCGCGGGAGAGCTCGGCCACGCGGGCACGCAGCCGCTGTTCGCCCTCCTCTCCATCGGGGTCGTCCACGTCGCCGGCATCGGCGATCCGGAGCACGTCGGTGAGATCGAGCGCGGGCGGGCCGAGAAGAGTCGGACTGAACCGCTGCAACGCCTCCCGGATCGCCGCGGGGGTGGCATGGGCGCCCGTCGGCGACAGCGAGCTGCGCCACGCGGGAGCGCCGAGGAGCACAGCGTCGGCACGTCCGGTCCATTCGGGCCAGCCGCCCGCGCGGGGCCACAGCGGGTCGATCGGCAGCGCGCTCATCCGACGTACACCCAGGCCGTGCGTCCGCTGGCCAGCGTGACGGCGGTGCGGCGATACAGCGACACCTCGTACTCGTCGGCGGCGTCCAGTTCTTCAGCGGTCACGTACAGCACCTTTCCCACGACCTTGTCGACCGGGTTCCCGGTCTCGCGCAGCACCGGATGCACCGACAACCCCGAGAGGTCCACGACGCGGGCGTCTTCGATCTCGACGTAGTCGATCGTGTACCCCGGAAGGACGTCCGATTCGCCGGCCACGAGCCGGCCGAACGTATCGAGCTGCACCTCGGCGAACTGAAGAGTCCCGTAGGTGAACAGGAGGTGCTCGGCATCTGCCACGTCGTTCAGGCTACCCGCCGCTCAGCGCGGCGCGAAGGGGGTTGCGCCGCACGGTCGTCCCGGTCTCGTCACAGCACCGCGTGAGCGATCGCGTAGATCGCGAGTCCCGCCAGCGCGCCGACGACTGTGCCGTTGAGGCGGATGTACTGGAGGTCGCGCCCCACCATGAGCTCGATCTTCTCGGTCGTCTCGGCCGGATCCCACTTCTCCCCCGTGTCGGTGATGATCGAGGCGATGTCATGGCGGTACCGGCCCACGAGGAACACCGCGGCATCGGTGATGCGATCGTCCACCCGGCGCTGTAGCGCCGGGTCGGCGTGCAGCCGACTGCCGATCTCGATGAGGGCTTCCGTGAGGCGTCGGCGCAGCCCGCTCTGCGGGTCGTCGAGCGAGCGGAGCAGTCCGCTCTTCGCCGTGTTCCACGCGTCGGTGGCGAGCTCACGCACACGCGGACTGTCGAACACGGCGCTCTTGGCCTCCTCGAGACGCCCGATCGTGGCCGGGTCGTGCTGGAGGTTGTCCGCCAGTCGCCGGAGGTAGGCATCGACCGCCCGCCGAGCGGGGTGGTCGGCGTCTTTCTGCACGGCTTCGATGAACGTGATGGCCTCGTGGTACACCGTGTCGTCGACCAGGCGCATCGCGACCGAGGGCACCCACGACGGCAGGCGCCGCGATACGAGGCCCGAGAAGGCCTCCCTGTTGCCGTGGAGCCACGTGGCGATGCTGTCCACGCCGAGATCCACGGCATCTCGATGCGCGTCAGCGGTCACGACGCGATCGAGCCACCCGCCGACCGTGGGTCCCCATTCCGGGTCGAGGAGGTGCTCGCGGGCGAGGTCGCTGATGAGGTCTTGCACCTCATCGTCGCTCAGGGCGCGGAGGACTCCCGTGGCCATCGTCGCGGCCTCGGCGGCGACGCTCTCGGCGTGCTCGGGGACGCGCAGCCACTCGCCCGCCTTCTCCGCGATCCGCGTCGACAGGAGCTTCTCGCGCACGACCGCGCTGTCGAGGAAGTTGGTCTCGACGAACTCGCCCAGCGTCCGGCCGATCTCGTCCTTGCGGCGCGGGATGATCGCGGTGTGGGGGATCGGGATCCCGAGAGGGTGGCGGAACAGCGCGGTGACAGCGAACCAGTCCGCCAGAGCGCCGACCATTCCGCCTTCTGCGGCGGCGCGCACGTACCCCAGCCACGGGTAGCGGTCTTCGAGTGCGAAGGCCACGACGAAGACCACCGCCATGACGAGCAGCGCGCCCAGCGCGACCGCTTTCATGAGCCTCAATCCGCGCAGGCGCGCCTGATCGGCGGGGCTCAGCAGCGACATCGGTGTGCGAGGCATGCCGCAATGATCGCACGGGGTCTGCGGCGATACCGCGGTGGCGATCGCGGAGCGGCGTATCCTGACGGGCGTGATCGACGACATCAAGAAGCGCGCCCGCCACCGTACGAGCATCCTCGAGGGACAGCTGCGGGGTCTCGCCAAGATGATCGAGAACGAGGACTACTGCATGGACATCATCGGTCAGTCCCGAGCGATCCAGAAGGCCCTCGCCTCGCTCGACAAGCTCCTGATCGAGAACCACCTCCGCACGCACGTGGCGCACATGTTCGACAGCGGCGGCGAGGACCGTGAGCGCGCCATCGCCGAGATGCTCAAGGCGTACGACTTCGAAGGCCGCTGACCGGGGCCGCCGCGACGATTCGTCGGCGGATGCACAACGGCGGATTTGGCTGACCACACGCCGGCTTGAGCATGCCGGCCCGCGGCGTGTCGGGTGCGCGGTCCGCCGTTGTGCTGCGTCGCGGCGGGCGTCCTGAGCCGAGCCGCGGCAGGGCTGCGGCGGCTAGGAGTCGAGCGGGCCGAGCCAGGCGGCGGCCACGGTGCTGTGCGCCGATTCCGGGTCGGAAGGATGGAACTGACCGGCGAGCACGTCGCGATACAGGCGACTGAGCTCGTTCCTCGTGAAGTACGACGAGCCTCCCGCCACGAGCATCGCCTCGTCGACGATGTGCTTGGCCGCGGTGACCGCGCGGTGCTTCATCCCGCTGAGCTTGGCGAACCACATCGCGCCGTGGTCGGCCGCGGTGTCGACGTCGCGGCTGAGGGCGTCGAGTTGGGGGAGGAGGGCGTCGTAGGCGAGCGCCATCTCCGCGATGCGCCACCGGATGTCGGGATCCTGGCTGTAGGTCAGCCCGGTCTTCTTCGACGTGCGTGAGCGC
The DNA here is from genome assembly GCA_048594675.1 of Microbacterium sp. GTDB lineage: Bacteria > Actinomycetota > Actinomycetes > Actinomycetales > Microbacteriaceae > Microbacterium. The sequence goes on from JBMDWQ010000183.1 coordinate 4,951, forward strand.
GCGGTCTCGACGGCAAGATCCAGGGCCCTCCGCGCGATCCCGGTGTACACCGAGGCGAGGAGCAGCTCGAACACGCTGAAGATGCCGAAGACGAGAGGATCCGGCTGCGGGCCGGGAGCGAGCCTGCGCACCACTCGGTCCGCCGGCGCGTAGGCGCTGTGGAGTTCTGTGGTGCGCGACTGCGTGCCCCGCATCCCGAGCGTGTCCCAGTCGTCGCGCGTCACCACCTGGTCGGAGCGAGGCACGAAGGCGTAGACCAGGTGCGGGCCGTCGGGGCTCGACGTGTCCAGCCCGTGGAGGCCCAAGTGGGTCCACACCGGCGCCAACGATGTGAAGATCTTGGTGCCCGTGAAGGTGTAGCCGCCGTCTCCCTGTGGGGCGGCGACCGTATCGCTGCCGAAGAGGACGAGATCGTTGCCGGCTTCGCTGATCCCGAAGGCGAACACCTCGCCGGCCACCGCCCCCTCCTGGACGAAGCGCAGACTGTCGATCCCGCGGTCGGCGAGCACTTTGGCCACACCCGTCCACACCAGGTGCATGTTGACGGCCAGGGCGGTCGCAGGCGCCGCCCCCGCCAGACGCTGCTGCAGCAGCGACACTTCCGCGAGTCCGAGGCCCGCGCCGCCGAGCTCCGTCGGGACGAACGCGGCGAGGTATCCGGCATCGCGCAGATCGGAGAGGTCGTCCTCGGGGAAGACGTTCTCGGCGTCGACGGTGGCAGCGCGGCGGCGGATGCGGTCGAGCAGATCGTCGGGGAGGAGCACGGAAGGATCGAACGCGGTCACCGCTCCATTGTCCCTCCGCCGCGCCGCGGTGGGCTCGTTCGGGGGAGGATGGGCGCATGATCTCGACAGACCTCGCCCTCGCGCTCCGGGACGCCGGCCTCGTGTGGCACCCCCGGTCGGGTGACCGGTTCCAGCTGGACGAACCGGAGTTCGAGGCGGACGTCTTCACCGTCAGCGAGATGACGATCGAGCCCCGCTCGTATCCCACGGGCACGATCCTCGCCTTCAACGGCACCACCGAGTGGGCGCTGGACTCCGTCGCCCTCGACGATGCGCTGTGGCTGCCGCGCGAGGACCAGCTCCGCGAGCTGCTGCGCGGCGCATTCCGCTCGCTGAGGCGGGAGAGCGACACGCACGTCGTGGACATCGAGTTCGCAGGCCGGGCCGAGTCGTTCGAGCATCCGCAGCCCGAGGACGCGTACGCGCTCGCGGTACTGTCGCTGCTGCGCCGGATCGAGTGAGTCCTCGCGGCTGACGCGGGTGGGTGGGCGCTCGGGTGCGCGAGTGCACAGCGGCGGCCTTCGGCGGCCCGAGGCGGCGTGTCGCGGAAGAGGTGTGGCGGGTCGGGCCGGGGCTCCGCCGTTGTGCACCGTGGATCCGCCGTCGCCGCCACGCGGGCCGCGGGTCAGGTGATCGTGGGCACCGGCTCGGTGTCGGGGATGGGGCTGGCATCCCGGCCGCGGAGGTCGGGGAAGCCGCGGACGCACGCGATCGCGACGACCGCGCCGACGATCGCGAAGGCCGCGGCGGCCCAGTAGGCACCGACCGGGCCGACGCCGTCGATGAGGAAGCCGGCGGCGGCCGACCCTGCGGCCGCGCCGATCAGCTGGCCCGTCCCGATCCAGCCGTAGGCCTCGGCCGTCTCGCTGAACTTGACGCTCGCGCTCGTCATGGCGAACATCACCGCCAGCGCCGGGGCGATGCCGATCCCGGCGAGGAAGAGCGACGCGCTCAGACCCCAGAACGACGAGAGCAGGAACACCGTCGCGCTCAGGCCCACCGCCACGACGGTCAGCCGCCGCGCCATCGCCCACGGCCCGATGGGGATGTGACCGAACGAGAGGCCTCCGGCCAGGCTTCCGAGTGAGAAGATCGCGAGGACGATGCCCGCATCCAGTCCGCCGTGCCCGAAGGTGGCGACGACGCCGGCCTCCACCGCGGCGCACGCGCCGATCAGGAGGAAACCGGTGACGGTGGCCAGGAGCACGACGGGCTTGGCGAGCACCTTGCCGAACGCGCGGCGGCTGCGCGGGATGCGCACGCGGCCGACTTCGGGGGAGAGGATGAACCACGCGCCGCCGCCCACGAGGAACGCCACGATCAGGAGCAGCCCCACGACGGTGCCGGCCTGCGTCGCGACGATCGTGATCAGCACGGGCGCGAGGATCCAGATGATCTCCTGCAGGCTCGCGTCGAGGGAGAACAGCGGAGTCAGCTGTCGAGAGTTGACGATCTTCGGGTAGATCGTGCGGACGGCCGACTGCACCGGCGGTGTCGACAGGCCGGCGATCAGGCCGAAGAACATGTAGCCGAACAGCGGCATGGGCGCGAGTGCCAGCACGAGGATCGCGGTGGCGCAGACGGCCGTCGTCAGCGTGAGGACGCGCCGCATGCCCCATACGCCCATCCACCGACTGGTGACCGGCCCCGCCACCGCCTGCCCGATGGAGGCGGCGGCCAAGACGAGCCCGGCCGCTCCGTACGATCCGGTGGTCTGTTCCACGTGCAGGAGGATCGCCAGACTCGTCATGCCGTTGGGGAAGCGGGCGGTCAGCTGCGCCGCGATGATGCGCGCGACCCCCGGAGTGCGAAGGAGATCCCGGTAGGCGGCCACCCCTCCACGCTAGCGACCCGCGGGGACACGCCGCGACACGCCGGGGCGTGCATTCCACAGGTGGATCCGATGTCGGAGGCCCGTCGTAGCGTCCGGGCTGTGGACAGATCCGACGGAGTCGGTGAAAAGGCCGGTGATTCAGGCGTTTTCCAGGTTCGACGACACGCCGAGGCCTGTGGATGAATCGGTGGACAACCTGTGTTGAACCAGGGGAGAGCGGTGGAAAACTACACGGATGTAACTACTATCCCTTGTGGTTGCCCCCGATGTCCGTCCCCATATGTAGTATTGGACTCCCGGCGGGCTCCCGCCGACGAAACCATGATTTTTGAGAGGAAGAACGGGTCACCATGGCGATCACGGTCTACACCAAGCCGTCCTGCGTGCAGTGCAACGCGACCTACCGCGCGCTCGACTCCAAGGGCATCGATTACGAGATCCTCGACCTGTCCGAGGACCCGGCGGCCCTCGAGCACGTCAAGTCGCTCGGCTACCTCCAGGCACCGGTCGTCGTGACCGACGAAGACCACTGGTCGGGCTTCCGTCCCGACAAGATCGACGAGCTGGCTTCGCGGCTGGCATGAGGCGGGGGCGGCGCTGAGATGCTGACAGCAACCCACGCGCCGCTGCTCGTCTACTTCTCGAGTGTGTCGGGCAACACGGCGCGTTTCATCGAGAAGCTCGGGATGCCGGCGCTGCGGATCCCCCTCTACCCGTCCGACCCGGCTCTCGTGGTCGACCAGCCGTTCGTGCTGGTCACCCCCACCTATGGCGGGGGACAGGGAAGGGGCGTGGAGAAGGGCGCCGTTCCCAAACAGGTGATCCGTTTCCTCAACGACGAGGCCAACAGGAACCTGCTCCGAGGAGTGATCTCCGCAGGCAACACCAACTTCGGCGACGACTTCTGTCGCGCCGGAGACATCATCAGCCGCAAGTGCCGCGTGCCGCACCTGTACAAGCTGGAACTGTTCGGCACGCAGGACGACGTCGATCGGGTGACCGACGGATTGGAACGATGGTGGAAGCTGCAGTGACCGAGACGACCTTCAAGACCGACGAGCGGTTCGAAGGGCTGGACTACCACGCGCTCAACGCGATGCTGAACCTCTACGGCGCCGACGGCAAGATCCAGTTCGACGCCGACAAGCGCGCTGCGCGGGAGTACTTCCTGCAGCACGTGAACCAGAACACCGTGTTCTTCCACTCCCTCAAGGAGCGTCTCGACTACCTCGTCGAGAAGGAGTACTACGAGGGCGCGGTGCTCGAGAAGTACTCGTTCGACTTCATCCAGCGCCTCAACGACCGCGCCTATGCGGCCAAGTTCCGCTTCGAGACGTTCCTCGGAGCCTTCAAGTACTACACGAGCTACACGCTGAAGACCTTCGACGGCAAGCGTTACCTGGAGCGCTTCGAGGACCGCGTCGTCATGACCGCCCTCGGCCTCGCCGACGGCGACGAGAAGCTCGCGGAGAAGCTCGTCGACGAGATCATCTCCGGCCGCTTCCAGCCGGCCACCCCGACGTTCCTCAACACCGGCAAGGCCCAGCGGGGCGAGCTCGTCTCGTGCTTCCTGCTGCGCATCGAGGACAACATGGAGTCGATCGCCCGCGGCATCAACTCCGCTCTCCAGCTCTCCAAGCGCGGCGGCGGCGTGGCGCTCCTGCTCTCCAACATCCGCGAGTCCGGCGCGCCGATCAAGCAGATCGAGAACCAGTCCAGCGGCATCATCCCCGTCATGAAGCTCCTCGAAGACAGCTTCAGCTACGCCAACCAGCTC
>JBMDWQ010000184.1:0-8444 GCA_048594675.1 Microbacterium sp.
TCGCTCGTCGCGGCCGACGATCGCGATCTGGCCGACGCGCTCAGCACGCTCCGCGCAGAGCCGGCCGAGCCCGGCGCATGGGTGCACGGACACGGCGACTTCGAGCTCGACAATCTCCGTTGGCGCGACGAATCGGAGACAGGGACGACGGTGGTCGCGTTCGACCTCGACGAGGCGGGGGCGATGCCGCTCGTCGCCGACGTCGCGGCGGCCACGCGTGACCTCTTCGGCGAGGGGACGCACGACGTGCGGCACCACGACGCGCTCGTGGCGTTCCTCGACGGCTATGCCGAGCGCGACGGCATCCGTGTCGCGATGCCGGACCTGGTGTGGGCTCGGACGGTCGGAGCCGCCCAGAGCTGGGCTGAGCTCACCGCCGACCTCCGCCTCGACGCAAACGTGGATGCGGTCGCCGAGCAGGGTCTCGACGATCTCCGTGCCTCCTTGGCCGCCCACGCGGCGCGGGCGCGCGAGCTGGTGATCGACGGTGTCCGGCGCCTCGGCGTCACGTCGCCTGAGGAGCGGGAGTGGTCGCGGGCGGATTGAACATGAACTCGATGCGGATGCCGTTGGCGTCTTCGAGGAATGACGCGTAGTACCGCTCGGTGAATCGCGGATAGGGCTTGGGGTCGCGAACGGTGCTCCAGCCCAGGGACTGCGCGAGCTCGTGCAGCCGATCGACCTCTTCGCGCGTGTCGACGGCGAAGGCCAGATGCTGCCACCCGACCCGCCCGTGCTCATGCGGGCCGCTCTCGGGATCGCGCGCCGGATAGAGGATGAGCTCGACGTCGCCGGGCCGGTACCAGGACGCCGAGCCCGGGATGTCGCTGCGCTCGAACCCGAGCGCGCTCATGATCGGGTCGAACTGCGTGATGGCACGAGGGAGATCGTCGACGGAGATTCCGAGGTGGTCGATAACGGGCATGAGGTCAGTCTGCCGGGCGCCACCGACATCCTGTGGGCGCATGCGGGAGAGCGGGGTCGATGACAGGATGAGGCCATGACGCCAGTGACGACGTTTGCGGGACAGCCCGTATGACCGCTTCGGAGAAGGACGTGACGAGGTCCTCCGCTCCCGTGCGGATCTGGCTGTCGGTGCTGATCGGTGCCGCAGCCGCGCTCGTCGGCCTCGTGCCGTGGCTCGTGACGGGTGCGCGGCTCCCGCTGCAGAATCTCGCCGAAGACGGGGCCTCCGGCGATGCGCCGGTCGTGCTCCTGCCGTTCAGCCAGTACTCGGTGTCGTCGATCTTCGCCGTCCTCGTCTTCGGAGCCGTCGTCGCGGGGGTCGCCGCCCGCGCCGTGCGCCCGCGCTCGACGCGCGGTGGGGCGTGGGGAGTGCTCACGGGCGTCGCGGTGGTGCACGTCGTGGCGATCGTCCAGACGGCGGCGGTCGTGGCCGGAGGCCTCCAGGACCGCGTGGAGTCCGAGTGGTACCTCGCGGGTCTCACCGGTGGTGCCGTCTTCTCCGCCCTGCTCGGGTGGGGGTGCCTGATGCTCGTCGCGGTCGCGCCGCGGGCCGGAGCTCTCCTCGGGCTCGCCGTCGGAGCGATCGCGGCCGGGATGTGGGCGGGCGCGTTCCTTCGCCTCTTCCCCGTCACGGCGACCGTGCCCGAGGGGCTTCTGACCGCCGTCTCGTTCGTCACCCCCGTGCTGGCCGGGATCGCGATCGCCTGGACGGGGCTGGCGACCGTCGGACGTATCGTGGCCGCCGTGGTCGCGGTCGTTCTCGTCTGGGTCGCGCCGGCGGTGGCGACCGGTATCTTCAACGCTCTCGCCACGCGCGCGCTCGCGCGCGATCCGCGGGCCATGCTCGAGTACGGCCTCGGAGTGTTCCAGATGGCGCTGTTCGACCCGGCGCTCGCTCTGCGTCCGATCATTGCCACCGTGGCCGTCGCGGCACTCGGAACCGCGGTCGTTCTGCTCCGCCGCCGGGGCCGCGACTTGCCGGAGACGGCCTGACCGACAGCGCACGACGACGTGCGCGGAAAGCGTGCGCGGAAAGGAGGGGTCATGCCCCACATCTCGCTCCCCGACGGCGGGTCGCTCTTCTTCACCGATGACGGCGCGGGTCCTGCCGCCCTGTTCGTCCACGGCTGGGCGTGCGACGGCTCCGATGGTGCGTGGCTGCAGGAAGACCTCGTGCGCGACCACCGTGTGGTCACGGTCGACCTGCGTGGACACGGGCGTTCGGCAGGTCCGGCGGTCCCACCCGAGGGGATGGCCTCCGACCTGGCCCACGTCCTCCGTGCGCTCGGGGTCGCCCCGGCCCTCGTGATCGGGCACTCGATGGGGGCGATCGTCTCCACCGTGCTCGCCGCGGAGCACCCCGACGCCGTGGAGGCGCTCGTCCTCATCGATCCGGTGTTCATCGCGGACGACTCTCCGCTGGTCGCCTCGCTCGATGCCCTTCGTCCCGGTTCCCCCGTCGAGCCGCACGAGTTCGCGCGGCGGGTGTGGCGAGGATTCGCCACGAAGCGCACTCCGCCCTGGCTCCCCGTGTGGCACCGCCGGCGGGTCCTGGGCACCGACCCCGCGGTCGTCCGCGACGCCTTCCTCGGTCTGTACGACGCTCCGGCCGGCGCGGGCCGGCGACGGACGGCGGAGGCGAGGCTGCGCACGATCGAGGCGCCGGTGCTCGCGGTGTACGCCGATCAGGGCACGGAGGTCGCCCAGTGGCACCGCTCGGTCGTGGACGGTGATGACCGCGACAGCGCCCACACGATCGATGTCTGGCGCGGGCACGGCCATTTCCTCCATCAGGAGGATCCGGAGCGCTTTGCCGCGCAGCTGCGGGCCTGGCTCGGTCCGATCGAGCCGGTCGGCGCAGGATCGGCAGCGTCCGCCGACGCGCCGGCTATCGCGCGGGAATGAGTCGCGCCCGCGCCGGGTTTCCCCGGTCATGACCACGATCGGAATCATCGGCGCAGGACACATCGGATCACAGCTTGCGCGGGCGTTCACGGCGCTCGGCGAGAACGTGGTGATCGCCAACTCGCGGGGGCCCGAGACCCTCGCTCCGCTCATCGAGGAGCTGGGCCCGACGGCTCGCGCCGCGACCGCGCAGGAAGCAGCCGAGGCCGGCGAGGTCGTCGTGGTGACGGTGCCGCTGGCCGCTTACCGCGATGTCCCCGTCGCCCCGCTCGCGGGGAAGATCGTGCTCGACACCAATAACTACTACTGGGAGCGCGACGGGCACATCCCCGCACTCGACCGCGGCGAGACGACCACCTCGGGGATGCTGCAGGAGCACCTCCCCGAGTCGAAGGTCGTCAAGGCGTTCAACCACATCCCCGCCGCCGACATCACCACCACGGGCACTCCGGCAGGATCTCCCGACCGGCGTGCGCTGGGCACGGCGAGCGACTACCCCGAGGCCGTCGCCTACGTCACCGACCTCTACGACCGGCTGGGCTTCGACACCGTCTCGGCGGGCCCGCTGAGCGAGTCGTGGCGTCTGGAGCGCGATCGTCCGGCCTACGTCGTGCGTCAGAACGCCGACGAGCTCCGCGCCAACCTCGCCCGCGGGTTCCGGGTGCGTCCCGAAGACTCCGTCGGCTGAGTCACGGGGCGGGTCAGGGCGTTCTGGTCGCCGCTCGAAGGAGGGGAATCGAGGTCAGGAGCGAGAGCCACACGACCCCGAATCCGGCCACGAGGGTGACGGCGATGACGGCGAGTGCAGCCGGGGCAATGAGCACGACGATCCCGACCACCGGCAGGGACATCACCGCGCCGAGGACCGCTCCGCCCAGGGCTGCCCACCGGAGCGGCACCATCACGGTCATCCGGCGGGCGCGTCGCACTTCCCGCTCCGACATCCCGAGGCGGTGGAGTCCGACGAGCAGTTCGCGGTCCTCGAGGACGGAGGCTGCCTGCGTCACTCCGACCGAGCACGCCAGGAGCAGGAACCCCAGTGCCAGGGTGAGGAGCACCCCGGTGCGCAGGTCGGTCAGCAGCTCGATCATGGAGGCCGCCGACTCGTCCCCGGCGGCCTCCGGCGACGAGAGGGACACGAGGCTCGCCCCGGCGCCTCCCACGACCGCGATGAACGCCATCATCGCCAGCGACGAGACGCGCCGCCAGGCCTGGGCCGCGTGCGCGGCCAGCTCGCGGCCCGCGATCAGCCGCGCCGCCGAGGTGGCGGTGCGGGCGATCGCCCGGCCGCGGGCGGCCACGATCGCCGTGCCGATGAGGTTCAGAAGCGCCATGGCGCCCGCGAAAGCGACGAAGAGCACTCCCACGCCGACCATCGGCCCCACAAGCTCGCTGATCGTGCCGGCGGCGAAGACGACGCCGACCACCGCCGCGAGCGCAACGGTGCCCCACACGAGGGCCCGTCCGCGTCCCGGTGCGGCATCGGTGCGCTGCCGCACGCCGAGGGGCGTCAGCTGCACGCGTCGCAGACTGGACGCGGCGCTCACTGCCGCGATGAGGACGACGGCCACCACGACCGCGCCCACGATGATCCATCCGGCCCACAGAGCCGGCGCTCCGATGGGCTCACCGAAGAACGAGACGAGTCCCACCAGCGGCGTCATCGCGCCATAGAGCCCGACCCCGAGGAGGGCGCCGACGACGGCGAGCCCGGTCGCCTCGATGAGGGTCAGCGCCGTCACCTCGCCCGTCGTCGCCCCCAGCAGCCGCAGAGTGGCCAGGCGATCATTGCGACGGCGCGCCGTCAGTCGTGCCGATGCGGCGCCGAGAGTCGCCACGGGAACGGCGAGCAGCACGAGCGCCACCGTCGTGAACACGCCGTAGAGAGGGCCGAACGATGTCTCGGCGGCGCGCGGGTCGGTGTAGAACATGTGGGCACCGGCCGCGACGAGAAGGAGCACCCCCGTCGTCACCGCGAAGGCCACGACGGGGAGCACCGAGGCGGCGAGGCCGGTGCGGCGCGGGTGGGCGAACAGGACGGTCAGGCTCCCGAGGGGTGCGGTGGAGCGGCGTGCGGGCGGCGCCGGAATCGCGACGCTCATCGGTGCGCCTCGGATGTGGTACCCGGGGTACCGGTGACGGCGTCGTTCACGAAGCGGCCGTCGCGCATGTGGAGGACGCGGTCGCAGCGGGCGGCGACGGCGGCGTCGTGCGTCACGAGTACGAGGCTGCGCGCCGTCCCCTCGGCTCCGCGCAGGAGCGCGTCGAGCACCTCGGTCGAGGTGACGGAGTCCAGCGCCCCCGTCGGCTCGTCGGCGAAGACGATGGCCGCTCCGGTGACGTGCGCGCGGGCGATCGCCACCCGTTGCGCTTGGCCGCCCGACAGCTGCCCGATGCGCCGGTTCTCCATCCCCGCGAGCCCGAGCCAGGTGAGCCAGGCCGCGGCGCGCGCCTCCGCCTCGGCGCGAGCGACGCCCAGGAGCAGCAGAGGAAGGGCCACGTTCTCCACCGCCGTCAGCTCCGGAAGGAGCAGATGGTCCTGGAAGACGAAGCCGAGGTGCTGCCGACGCACCGTCGATCGCTCGTTCTCGCTCAGCGCCGCGAGCTCACGCTCTTCGCCCGTCGGGGTGCGCAGGAGGATCGAGCCCGCGTCGGGGGCGATGATCGCGGCGAGGCAGTGCAACAGCGTGGTCTTTCCCGACCCCGACGCACCCATGATGGCGACCGACTCTCCGGGGAGGACCGTGAGGTCGACACCGCCGAGGGCGACGAGGTCGCCGTAGGTCTTGCGGAGCCCGGTCGCGCGAAGCGCCGGGATGGGCGAGGGAGGCGGGGGCGGGGTCGATGACGAGAAGGACATGCCCCCAGCCTCGCGGCGTCGGGAGCAGATGTCGTCGTGCGCGAGAGGCATCCCGGATCCGTCTGACGGATGACGTCGCCGCGCGCGGATAGCCTGGAGGGATGATCGCCTCCGACCTCCTTCTCGCGGGGCCCCGCGGTCGGCGACTGCTCCTGGAACTCGCGGTCGAGCTCGAGCTGCGACGTCCCGAGCCGCCGGAGCATCCCGTGGGCGACGCGGTGGCGGCGGCATCGTTCGCACTCCGGACCGCCCGCGAAGACGGGGGGACGCGACTTGCCTCGTTCGTCGGCGACGTGACACCCGGATCGGTCACCCCTCACCCCGGCGCCACCCCCGCGTCGGTCGCCGCGGCGGTCTCCGCCCTCCTCGCGCCGGGGCAGGCAGATGGCTCCGACTCCCTCGATCACGGCATCGTCCATCGCGCGCTCGTGCGGGCCGTGGACATGGCCGCGTACTGGCAGGAACCTGGCACGGAAGACGTCGTGGCGTCGGACCCAGAGGTGCGTGAGGCTCTTCGCCTGCTCGCCGAGCGGCTGGCGGACGCTCCCGCTTCGGCGTGGTGGGATGCACCCGTCGCGGTCCAGGACCAGTGGGCCGTCGCGTGGGACGGACATGAGCCGGAGGTGCCGAGGAGTCCGGCCGACGTGCTGCGGGGATGGCGGGAGCGCATGGACGAGAGCGTCGCCCGCGCTCGCCGTGACCGGCCCACCGATCCCCGTGCCAACTGGAGTGGCCAGTGGTGGTCCACTCCGCCCCACGGACTGGCGCGCTCGGCGCGACGGCTCCCTGACGTGCCCGGCGGCCTCCCGGCAGCGCTCGAGTTCGTCGAGGACTCGCTCGGATGGGAGGAGGCGAACGTCCGGCGTCTGGGCGTTCCCGCCGGCTTGCGGATCCTGGAGGTGCGTTCCGCCGACGACTGGGCGCGCCTCTGCCGGGACCATCCGCTCGAGGTCACGCCGGAGGTCCGTCAGGACTGGTTCCGCACCACCGGACGCGACGGCACATGGCTCATGCCCGACTGGGCGAGCGTTGCGGCCGAGTGCGACGCGGTCCACCTCACCGTTGCCGCGTACCTCTCCGCCGGCACCGCCATTGCCGTGGGCAGCGACACCGCGAGCGTCATCGCGGGCTGGAACCCCGACGAGACGTACTGGTTCACCGACCGCGTCCGTCTCGTCGATGCGGTGGAGCCGTGGCGGTTCGTGGACCGCGAGAGGTGGGAGCCGGTCGGCGCCTGACCCCTCACCCGGCGATCAGTCGGCCGGGTCGTCGGTTCCCGCCAGGATGCGGTGCATCGTCTCCCGCGTGATGAAACTCGCCTCGCCGTCGGTCCACTCGTGGACGACGAACGGCAGACTGATCGCGTCGAGGTAGTCCGCCGCCTTCTCCAGCCGGGGCACGACCTGGAGGTGATCGGTGCCGAAGAGGGCGGCCGTGTAGACCGGGGCGCCCTCGCGCACGGCGTTTCTCATCTCGACCGTCGAGCGCCCCGTGATCCGGTACAGCGCCTGGTACACCGCGCTCGGGAGATCGGGGTGCCCCGACAGCGTGAGCGAGAGGGCGTTCCGGGGGCCGGTCATGAGTCCATCCCACCATGCTCGTCGGGCATTGCGCTCAGAAGAGGCGAGGGATGAGCACGGGGGTGCGCTTCTTGTAGGCCTGATAGTCCTCGTCGTCGCCCCAGCGGCGGTCGGCCTTCGCCTCGAGCAGCGGGATCCCGGAGACGCGGGTGAGGAGGAGGATGACGAACAGCGGCGACAGCACGGCGACCCACTGCCACCCGTCGAGGACCGGGGCCGCGACGAGGAACACCCCCAGCCACAGCACGATCTCGCCGAAGTAGTTGGGGTGACGCGACCGCGACCACAGCCCCGACGAGATGAAGCGTCCGGTGTGTGCGGGATCGGCCCGGAATGCCGACTTCTGCGCGTCGGCGACGACCTCGATCACGAAGCCGAGCACCCAGACCACGATGCCGACCACCGACAGCCAGCCCAGCGGCTCCCGCGTCGGCGAGCTCATCGCGATCCACGCGGCCGAGGCCGTGATGCTCACCCACGCGCCCTGCACGATCCACACCTGCAGGAAGCGCACGGGGCTGCCCTTGATCTCGTCGAAGCGGTCGTCTGCTCCCGATCGGTGGATCCGCAGGAAGAGGAACGTCGCGAGGCGTGCCGCCCAGAGCGCCACCATCGCGGCGAGCACCCACACCCGGGCGTCGGGCTGCGGGACCAGGGCGAGCAGCCCGATCGTCACGAGGAAGAAGGTGCCGCCCCCGGTCAGGTCGAAGAAGCGCTCGGTGCGCTTCACCGCTGACGGGATGTAGACGAGCACCTGGACGGCGAAGGCGGCGGCCACCGCGAGGGCGAACAACGGCACCCCCGCGGCGGTGGCACCGCCCTGGCTGCCGGCCACGGCGACGAGGGCTCCGATCAGGAGCGTGACGAGAATGGTGACGACGGACGCGCGAGGCGACGAGGACATGCGGTACTCCGGGAGGAAAGGGTCAGCGGTAGAGGTCGGCGAGCACGTCGGTGCCCTCGGCGAGGAGAGCCCGCCGCTTGATCTTCATGGTCGGGGTGACCAGGCGGGTGTCGTCGAGGTCGGCGACGACGATCGTGAATCGGCGCACCTGCTCGGCGCGCGAGACGCGGCGGTTCGCGGCGTCCACGACGCGTTGCAGTCGGTCCTGCAGACCCGCGTCGTGGAGGGC
>JBMDWQ010000185.1:0-2000 GCA_048594675.1 Microbacterium sp.
AGCGTAGCGTGTGTCGGGCGCCCGGCCCAGGTCAGGAGTTCAGCGCGGCCAGGCGCGCCTCCTCGTCGGCGGCGATGGCCGATTCGATGAGCGGATCGAGGGCGCCGTCCATCACCTGGTCGAGGTTGTACGCCTTGTAGCCGGTGCGGTGGTCGGCGATGCGGTTCTCGGGGAAGTTGTACGTGCGGATCCGCTCCGAGCGATCCATCCCGCGGATCTGAGAGCGACGCGCATCGGATGCCGCCGCGTCGCGCTCCTCCTGCTGTCTGGCCAGCAGTCGGGCCCGCAGCACGCGCATCCCGGCCTCGCGGTTCTGCAGCTGGCTCTTCTCGTTCTGCATCGAGACCACGATCCCCGTGGGGACGTGCGTGATCCGCACCGCGGAATCGGTCGTGTTGACCGACTGCCCACCCGGCCCCGACGAGCGGAAGACGTCGATCTTCAGATCGTTCGGGTCGATGTGGATCTCTTCGGGCTCGTCGACCTCGGGAAAGACCAGCACGCCTGTCGTCGACGTGTGGATGCGCCCCTGCGACTCGGTGGCGGGAACCCGCTGCACGCGGTGCACGCCGCCTTCGTACTTCAGGTGCGCCCAGACGCCCTGCGCGGGATCGGAGCTGGAGCCCTTGATCGCGACCTGGACGTCCTTGTAGCCACCCAGATCGCTCTCGTTGCGCTCCAGCAGCTCCGTCTTCCACCCCTTGGAGGCGGCGTACTGGATGTACATGCGAAGGAGGTCGGCGGCGAACAGCGCCGATTCGGCACCACCCTCCCCCTGTTTGATCTCCATGATCACATCGCGCGCATCGTCGGGGTCGCGGGGGATCAGCAGGCGGCGCAGACGCTCCTGCGTCGCGGCCACCTGCTCCTCCAGTGCCGGGACCTCGGCGGCGAAGGCGTCGTCCTCGCGGGCGAACTCACGCGCGGCGTCGAGGTCATCGACCGCGGCAACCCACGCCTCGTGCGCGGCGACGATCCGGCTCAACTCGGCGTAGCGCCGGTTGACCCGTTTCGCGCGCGCGGCGTCGGCGTGCACCGCGGGGTCGGAGAGTTCCTCCTGCACCGCGCGGTGCTCGTAGATCAGCCCTTGGACGGACTCGAACACGTGGCGTCCCGTCGGGTCAGCGGATGTTGTTCTCGTGCCCGTGGCTGTGACCACCCGCGTGACCCGTGGGGGCCGGGATGGACTTCTGCATCTGCACGAGGAACTCGACGTTCGACTGGGTCTCCTTGAGCTTTCCCAGCACGACCTCGAGCGCCTGCTGCGGGTCGAGACCGGCCAGCGCGCGACGGAGCTTCCAGGTGATCTTGACCTCGTCGGCCGAAAGGAGCATCTCCTCCCGGCGGGTCGAAGAGGCGTTGACGTCGACGGCGGGGAAGATCCGCTTGTCGGCGAGCTGGCGGTTCAGGCGCAGCTCGCTGTTGCCGGTTCCCTTGAACTCCTCGAAGATCACTTCGTCCATCTTCGACCCGGTCTCCACGAGAGCGGTGGCGAGGATCGTCAGCGACCCGCCGTTCTCGATGTTGCGCGCGGCACCGAAGAAGCGCTTCGGCGGGTACAACGCGGAGGCATCGACGCCACCGGTGAGCACACGACCCGAGGTCGGCGCAGAGACGTTGTAGGCGCGGCCCAGGCGAGTGATCGAGTCGAGCAGCACGACGACGTCGCGACCGAGCTCCACCAGTCGCTTGGCGCGTTCGATGGCGAGTTCGGCGACCGTGGTGTGGTCTTCGGCGGGACGGTCGAACGTGGACGCGATGACCTCGCCCTTGACCGTGCGCTGCATGTCGGTGACCTCTTCGGGCCGCTCGTCGACCAGGACGACCATGAGGTGGACCTCGGGGTTGTTGGTCGCGATCGCGTTCGCGATCTGCTGCAGCACGATCGTCTTCCCGGCCTTGGGCGGGGCGACGATGAGTCCTCGCTGACCCTTTCCGATCGGCGCGACGAGGTCGATGATCCGCTGCGTCAGCTTCTCGGGAGCCGTCTCCAGGCGCAA
>JBMDWQ010000186.1:0-4064 GCA_048594675.1 Microbacterium sp.
GGTGGGCGACCGGGCGGGCCTGTTCGGACGCGGCACGGTGGGCGAAGGAAACGACGTCGACTCGCTCGAGCTCCCGGGCGTCCAGCGCGAGCTCGTGCAGCGGCTCATCGCGACGGGGACCCCGGTGGTGCTCGTCGTGCTCTCCGGCCGCCCGTACGCGATCGACTGGGCGCTCGACGGCGAGCACTCCGCATCGGCCGTCGTGCAGGCCTTCTTCCCCGGCGAAGAAGGCGGTGCCGCGATCGCACGCATCCTCACCGGTGCGGCCAGCCCGTCGGGCCGGCTCCCCGTGACGCTCCCGCGCTCCGCCGGCGCGCAGCCCTACTCGTACCTGCACCCGTTCCTGGGGGGGCCGAACGAGATCACGAGCGCCGACAACACCCCCGTCCGCCCGTTCGGGTTCGGACTGTCCTACACGACGTTCGAGCGCAGCGAGCTGAGCGCCCCCGCCGAGGTCGATGCGTCGGGCCGGTTCGCCGCGACGGTGCGCGTGCGCAACACCGGCACCCGGGCCGGAACCGACGTCGTGCAGCTCTACGCACGGGATGTCGTGGCCAGCGTCACGCGTCCCGTGGCGCAGTTGGTGGCGTTCACGCGGGTCTCGCTCGAGCCCGGCGAGAGCGCGACGGTTCGCTTCGACATCCCGACCGCACGGTTCGCGTTCACGGGGCGACAGGGCGAGCGGATCGTGGAGCCGGGAACGATCGAGCTGTGGGTGGGAGGGTCGTGCGCCGACCGCGAGACCCAGACCGGGGTGGAGCTGACCGGCGAGGTGCACACCGTGACGGCCGCTGACGCCCGGATCGTCGACGCCGAGATCCTGCGATGAGCGAGGCGGTGACGGTCACCGACCGGTTGGCGCGCCTCATCGAGGAGCACGACGACGTCCGCGCCCTGTTCGCCGAGGAGTGGATCCAGTACCGCACCTCGGCGAAGCTCCCCGACCTCACCTGGGAAGCGCAGTCGGTCTGCGCACGGATCAACCGCGTGTACTTCGACGACCCCGGGGAGGCGATGCGACTCTTCCACGAGTTGATCCCCGGGGCCGGCTCCGGCATCGACTTCCGCCCGCCGATCAACCTCGACTACGGCGTGGGCCTGACGATCGGCGACGGCACTTTCATCAACAAGGACTTCCTCATCGTCGGGGGCGGGTATGTGACGATCGGGCGCGACTGCCTCATCGGACCGCGCTGCAGCATCTACACCCCGAACCACGCGGAGGATCGTGAGCGCCGGCGCGCAGGGTGGGAGCGCGCGAGCGCCGTCACCATCGGCGACAACGTATGGCTGGGCGGGTCGGTCACGATCACGCCGGGAGTGACCGTCGGCGACGACGCGATCATCGGCGCCGGCTCGGTGGTCACCCGTGACATCCCCGCGGGGGTCGTCGCGGTGGGCAACCCCTGCCGGGTGCTGCGGCCGATCGCGGACGGCTCACCGCGAAACGGCTGACCGGCCCCGCGGCGAGAACCGCACCGCGACGGCGGCGATCAGCACGACGGCCGCCACGACGAACGCCGTAATCCCGACGGGAACCGATGCCGGCTCGCCGGTCGTGCGCGCCACCCCGATCCACACGAGTCCCCAGGCCATCGCCAGCGCCGGGGCGATGCGGCCCCCGGTCCGCCACGCGAGTGCGATGCCGACGAGGGCGACGACGACGAGCACCGCGATGCCCGCGACGTCCTGATACGACCCCCAGGAGGCGGGAGCGACCTCGGCGGTGAGCCAGGCCGTGATGTTCGCGACGGTCGCCAGAGACACCCACCCGAGGTGCAGCCCGACCGTCCCGTCCAGGAGCACGGCGTCGACCGGGGACTCGGCGCGGTGCCGCGAGAGCACCCGGAGAGTGGCACCGAGAACGACGAGGAGCGCGATGATCGCCACGACGGTGGCCACGAGGTTCAGGAACTGCGACGCGAGCAGCCAGCCGCCGTTGAGCACGGCGGTCGCCGCGATCCACCAGCCGGCCGCCCGCTGCCGCTCGCGCGCGCGTTGCCCGGGGAGCGCCTGCCAGACGGTGTAGGCGATCATGAGCAGGTAGATGACGGTCCAGATCCCGAAGGCGGGTCGGTCGGGAGCGAGCACCGTCGCGTCGGAGTCGAGTGCGCCGCCCTGCAGGTCGCGAACGTTCGTGCCGCCGAACAGCCCCGTGCCGACCATCGCGGCGACGATCATGAAGCACGTCGCGGAGATCACCCCGATCTGGCGGACGAGGTCGGATCGGAACCCGGTGCGGGCGCGGGAGGCGGTGTCGGGGGAGGCGGCCATGCCCCGACGCTAACGCGTGGGGGCCTGGGTCGACAGAGCCTTGACAACGGAGGACGGTCCCACGATCACCGCCGCATCGACGGGGACGACCACGGTGTCGCCGTCCTGCTCGACCTCGCGCGTGGAAAGCCACACGCTCTCGCCCGAGCCCAGCGACACGCGCCACGGGACCTCGGAGAGGTTCACGAGCACCCGGGCGTCTCCGCGCTCGAGTTCGTAGACCCGTCCTCCGATCGCCTCGGCACTCGTCGCGCCGCGGGACTGCCGCCGCGGGTCGGTGAGATCCGGGACGGCGCGGCGCAGTCGTGCGAGCCGCCGATAGAGGTCGAGAAGGCGGGCGTGGTCTCCACTGTCACGCTCGGACCAGTCCAGTCGCGAGCGCTCGAACGTCGCCGGGTCGTTCGGATCGGGGACGAGCGACTCGTCCCACCCCATCTGCGCGAACTCGGCCTTCCGCCCCCGGGCGGTCGCCTCCGCGAGCTCGGGCTCCGGGTGCGAGGTGAAGAACTGCCACGGCGTGGACGCGCCCCATTCCTCGCCCATGAACAGCATCGGCGTGCCGGGGGCGGTGAGGGCGAGGACGGCGGCGACGGCCAGCCGATCGGTCGAGAGGGTCGCCGACAGGCGGTCGCCCGCAGCGCGGTTGCCGATCTGATCGTGATCCTGCGCGAAGGTCACCAGGCGCGATGACGGGACTTCGTCGGGGATCGGGACGCCGTGGGGTCGACCGCGGAACGAGGAGAGGGTGCCGTCGTGGAAGAACCCCTGCGACCAGGTCTTCGGCACCGCCTCCAGCGCGGCGAAGTCGGCGTAGTAGCCGTCCGTCTCCCCCGTGAGGGCGACGTGCACCGCGTGGTGCCAGTCGTCCGACCACTGCGCCGTCAGGCCGTAGCCTCCCGATTCTCGCGGCAGGATCATGACCGGGTCGTTGAGGTCGCTCTCGGCGATGAGGGTGAGCGGACGACCGAGGTGAGTGCTCAGGGCGTCGGTGCGCTCCGACAGCTCCCGAAGGATGCGGACGGGGCTCCCCGGCGACTCGTGGAGCGCATGGACGGCGTCCAGCCGCAGACCGTCGACGTGGAAGTCGCGCATCCACGACAGCGCGTTCTCGAGGATGTACGCGCGCACCTCGGGCTGATCGAGATCGATGCTCGACCCCCACGTGGTGCTCTGGCCGTCGCGCAGGTACGGGCCGAACTCCGGCAGGTAGTTGCCGCTCGGCCCGAGGTGGTTGTAGACCACGTCCTGCAGCACCGCGATGCCGGCGGCGTGTGCGGCGTCGACGAAGCGCTGGTAGGCCGAAGGACCGCCGTACTCCTCCTGCACGGTGTACCAGAGCACACCGTCGTAGCCCCAGTTGTGGGTGCCGTTGAAGCCGTTCACGGGGAGCAACTCGACGTGCGTGACACCGAGGCTCGTGAGGTGGTCGAGCCGTGTCGCGGCGGCATCGAGCGTTCCCTCGGGGGTGAACGTGCCGACGTGGAGCTCGTAGATCAGGCCGCCGGCGAGGGGCCGACCGGTCCACGCCGCATCGGTCCAGGCGAACGCGTCGAGATCGACCCAGGCGGACGGTCCGTGGACGCCGCGAGGTTGACGCCGCGAGCGCGGATCGGGGCGCAGGTCGTCGGAGTCCCCCAGGACGAATCCGTACTCGTCGCCCGGTGCGAGGGCGACGTCGCCTCGCCACCATCCGGCATCGCGACTCAACTCGACGTCGGGCGCTCCCGGTCGCCGCAGTCGCACTCGTTCGGCCCGGGGAGCCCACACCTCGATCGTCATGGCTCCATCCT
>JBMDWQ010000187.1:0-3619 GCA_048594675.1 Microbacterium sp.
GAAGAAGGCCTGAACGACGGCCGATGAGGAGTGCTCACCGTCCAGCGCCCAGTCGATCGCGTAGGGGCGACCGGAGAGCACGACGAGCACCACCGGGGTCCCCGTCGCGATGAGCCGCTGCACGAGCTCGCGCTGGACGCCCGGGAGCTCGAGGGAGTCGACGTCGTTTCCTTCGCCCACCGTGCCGCGTCCGAACAGGCCCGCCCGGTCGCCCACCGCGACGATCGCCACATCGGCGTCGCGGACGAGCAGTTCCGCCTCCACGAAGCCGGAGCGGTCGGTGCCCTCCGCCGCGCACCCGAGCGCGACGTCGATCTGGGCATCGGGAAGCGTTGTCGCCAGGGAGGCGGCCAGCGTCGGGATCTCAAAGCCCAGCGGCACGTAGGGGTGGTGCGCCAGCACGTGGTTGGCGAACGAGTAACAGCCCATCAGGGCCTCGGAGCTGTCGGCGTTGGGGCCCACGACCGCGACCCGCGCGGGGCGGGACAGCGGCAGCACTCCGTCGTTGGCGAGAAGCACCACCGATTCCTCCGCCAGGCGCGCGGCGACGGCGCGATGGGCGGGGGAGTCGAGGTCGATCTCGGTCGGCGGGGAGTCGAACGTCGCGTCCAGCAGACCCAGCTCGTCCTTCTGGGCGAGCGCCCGCGCGACCGCGCGGTCGATCAGCGCCTCGTCGACGAGGCCGGCCCGCACCATCGCCGCGAGCGGCTCCGTGTACGCGTCCCCGGTCGGCAGCTCCACGTCGATCCCGGCTTCCAGCGCCAGTCGTGCCGCCTCGCCGCGATCGCGGGCGACGGCGTGCATCGTGTGGAGGAAAGCCACGGCGAAGTAGTCGGAGACCACGATGCCGTCGAATCCCCACGTCTCGCGGAGGAGATCGGTGAGGTACTCGGTGGTCGCGGCGACCGGGACGCCGTCGATCTCGGCGTAGGAGTTCATGACCGAGCGCACGCCGCCGTCGCGCACCGCCATCTCGAAGGGCGGCAGGAACACATCGGCCAGCTCACGCGGACCGGCGTGCACGGGGGCGTGGTTGCGCCCGGCCTGCGAGGCCGAGTACCCGACGAAGTGCTTGAGCGTCGCGTGCACGCCCGCCTCCTGCAGCCCTCGCACGTAGGCGGTGCCGATCACTCCCACGACGTAGGGGTCTTCCGCGATGCACTCGTCCACCCGTCCCCAGCGCGGGTCGCGGATCACATCGAGCACGGGGGCGAGTCCCTGGTGGATCCCCAGGTCCCGCATCGATCCGCCGATGAGCTCGGCCATCTCCTCCACGAGGGCGGGATCGAACGACGCGCCCCACGCGAGCGGGGTCGGGAAGGTGGCCGCCTTCCACGCGGCCAGCCCCGTCAAGCATTCCTCGTGGACGAGGGCGGGGATCCCGAGCCGGGTCTCGGTGACCAGGCGGCGCTGTTCGGCCCACAGCCACGCCGCGCGCTCGACGGGGTCGACGGGCCGCGTGCCGTAGACGCGGGTGAGGTGGCCGAGGCCGTGGACGGTTGCGTCCTCATAGCGCGTCGAGGTCGCCATCTCGCCGGCCATCGGCGCGACGACCTCGTCTCCCTGGTCGACCCAGAAGCCGACCAGTTGGGCGAGCTTCTCGTCGAGGGTCATCCGCGCGAGCAGATCGGAGACGCGCGTGGAGAGGGCGGGGTCGGTCAGTGTCACTGCCGTAGCTCCTTCAATGGGGGTGGTCTCAGCCCTTGACGGCGCCGGTGAGTCCACCGACGATGCGCCGCTCGAAGAGGCTGAAGAACACGAGTGCGGGGATCATCGACAGCGAGGTGAAGGCGAGGACCTTGGCCGTGTCGACCGAGTACTGCGACGAGAACGCCTGGACGCCCAGCGGCAGGGTGTAGGTCGCTTCGTTGTTCAGGATGAACAGCGGCAGAAGGTAGCTGTTCCAGCTGCCGATGAAGGCGAGGATGCCCACCGTGATGACGCCCGGGATCGACAGCGGCAGCACCATGCGCCAGAAGAAGCCCAGTCGGCTGCAGCCGTCGATGAACGCCGCCTCCTGGATCTCGTCGGGGATCGCGCGCAGGAAGGGCACGAGGATGATGATCGTCGTCGGCAGGGCGAACGCGATCTGGGGCAGGATGATGCCGCCGAGCGAGTTCATGAGCCCGAGGTCGCGGATCACGATGTACAGCGGCGTGATCGCGACGGTGATGGGGAACATGAGCCCCGCGGCGAACAGCGCGTACAGCACGCCGCGACCGCGGAAGCGATACCGCGCGATGACGTAGCTGGCCATGAGCCCCAGCACGACGACACCGGCCGTCGTGGCGGTCGCCGCGATCACGGAGTTGAGCACCTGACCCCAGAACTGGGGGCCCGTGAGCACCGTGAGGTAGTTCTCGAAGTTCCACGGGTCCGGCCAGCCCGCCGGGTCGACCGTGATCTGGGAGTTGCTGCGGAACCCGCCGATGATGATGTAGAGCACGGGGGCCAGCATCAGCGCGATCACGATGAGCGCGACGAAGTACACCAGGGGGTTGCCCCAGGGGAGCTTCTCCTTGCGGCGCCGGGAGCGGCCGGGCTCGCTCGTGGAGACGGCGGCGGTGGCGGGTGCGGTGAGGGTGGTCATCGGCCCTTCTTCCCTTCCGTGAGGGCGCCCTCGGTATCGCGCCGGAGCACGAAGCGCTGGTAGATCAGCGCGACGATGAGCGAGATGACGAAGATCACGACGGCGACGGCGTTACCGAAGCCGAAGTTCCCGGCGTTTCGTCCGTTGACGACCATGTAGGTCGCCATCGTCGAGGTGCCGGCCGTGGAGGCCACGTACTGGCCCCAGATGATGTAGACGAGGTCGAACAGCTGCAGGGCGCCGATGATCGACAGGAAGGCCCAGATCCGGAGCGTCGGAGCCAGCAGCGGCAGGGTGATCCGCCAGTGCGCCTGCCAGTAGCCGGCGCCGTCGAGGGCGGCCGCCTCGTAGAGCTCTTCGGGGATGCCCTGGAGACCGGCGAGGAAGAGGATCACGGCGAAGCCGACGTACTTCCAGGTGAGGATCGCCATGAGCGTCCAGATCGCAATCGAGGGGTCGGAGATCCAGTCCTGTGCCCAGTCGCCCAGGCCGATGCTCTCGAGCATGCCGTTGAGGGCGCCCTGAGTCTGGAGCATGAGGCCGAAGCCCGTGCCCACGACGACCTCGGCGATGACGTAGGGCACGAAGATCAGCACGCGGATGATCGACTGCCCCCGCATCCTGCGGTTCAGGAGCAGGGCCAGCAGGACCGCGACCGGGCCCTGCAGCACGATCGAGGCGATGACGATGAACCCGTTGTGACCGAGCGCCTCGATGAAGGTGGGGTCGGTCAGGATCACGAGGTAGTTCTGGAGCCCCACGAAGTCGGTGGGAGCGCCGTAGCCCTGCCACCGGAAGAAGCCGTAGTAGGCCGCCATCACGACGGGGAAGATGACGAAGCCGAGGAAGATGACCAGAGCCGGCCCCACCAGGAGCAGGATCTCGAGCCGTCCCGACCAGCCGATCCCTCGCGGACGGCGGCGCGGCGAGGGCGGGGGCGGCGTGTGACCGCCCCCGCCGTGCTGCGCGAGATCCGTCTGCGGCGTGTTCGTCACAGATGTCTCGCTGAGTGACATGATGCCGGTCAGC
>JBMDWQ010000188.1:0-13692 GCA_048594675.1 Microbacterium sp.
AGCCGAGCTTCCACTTCAGCTCGATCGAGAGGGCGCAGACCGCTCCGGCGATGAGGCCGAGCACAAGCGCCCAGATCGGGTCGAGGTTCGCACAGGCCGGGGTGATCGCGACGAGACCGGCGACGGCCCCCGAGGCGGCGCCGACCGAAGTGGCCTTGCCGTCCTTGAGCTTCTCGACGATGATCCAGCCGAGGATCGCTGCGGCGGTCGCGCCGAGCGTGTTGATCACGATGAGGCCCGCACCCGTGTTCTCCTCACCGAGGAGGTTGAAGGTTCCTTCGGCTCCGGCGTTGAAGCCGAACCAGCCGAACCACAGGATGGCGGCGCCGAGCATGACCAGCGGCACGTTGTGCGGCTTCTGGATGCCCTTCTGGAAACCGACGCGCGTGCCGAGGACGAGGGCGAGGGCGAGAGCCGCCGCACCTGCGTTGATGTGCACGGCCGTGCCGCCCGCGTAGTCGATCGTGCTGTAGTCGAAGCCGAAGGCCTGGCCGAGGTTGAAGATCCATCCGCCGGCGCCCCACACCCATGCCGCGACCGGGAAGTAGACGAGGGTCGCCCACAGGCCCGCGAACAGCAGCCACGAGCCGAACTTGGCCCGGTCGGCGATCGCGCCCGAGATCAGGGCGACGGTGATGATCGCGAAGGTCGCTCCGAAGGTGGCGCCGACCAGCTCGGAGCTCGTGTACCCGGCCAGGGCGAAGTGCTCACCGAACGGGTTGCCGGAGAACTCGAAGCCCCAGCTCTCGCGCTCGCTGATGCCGGCCATGTTGAATCCGTACAGGATCCACAGGACAGCGACGAGCCCCATCGCGCCGAAGCTCAGCATCATCATGCTGACGACGCTCTTGGCCTTGACCAGTCCGCCGTAGAAGAACGCCACACCGGGCGTCATGAACAGTACCAAGGCGGTAGCCGCGATCGACCAAGCGAAATTGCCTGAATCCATGAGAATCCTCATTCGTGTCGTGTTACTCAGATCCCGTAACGACCGCGGGCAATCGGGTGTGCGGCTTTCCGGGCGCGACCAGTTTCGCGAGGTGCGGTTACCGCTGGCACACGTGTCGTGTTTCCAGTCGGTTACGGGGTCGGCCCCTGCGTAAACTTCACATTTCGTGCCGCCGGGCGGACCCCGGGAATCGGCTCAGGCGTGGGTGAGAGCGACCAGGCGCGAGATCGCTCGGAGGTACTTCTTGCGGTAGCCGCCGGCCAGCATGTCCTCGGAGAAGACCTCGTCGAGCGGGGTCCCGGTCGCACGGATGGGCAGCTGCGCGTCGTAGGCGCGGTCGACGAAGGCCACGAAGCGCAGGGCCGCGGACTGATCGGTCAGTTGCGACACATCCCGCAGACCCACCAGCGACAGGCCATCGATGAGGCGGATGTAGCGGGAGGGGTGCACCGACGCGAGGTGGCGGATCAGATCCGGGAACGCGTCATCCGAGGCGAGCCCCGGAGCGCCGCCGATCGCTTCCGCATAGCTCTCCTCATCCCATGTGACCGCGTGGCCGTCGACGGCACGCTGGCGGTAGTCGGTGCCGTCGATGCGGATCGTCTGGAAGCTCGCCGCCATCGCGTGGATCTCCCGAAGGAAGTCCTGAGCGGCGAAACGTCCTTCACCGAGGGCGTTGGGGGGCGTGTTGGAGGTCGCGGCCAGCTTCGTCCCGCCCGGGACCAGCTCGCCCAGGAGCCGCGTCATCACCATGGTGTCGCCCGGGTCGTCGAGCTCGAACTCGTCGATGCACAGGAGGTCTGCTCCGCGGAACAGCTCGACCGTCTGCTGATAGCCGAGCGCACCGACGAGGGCGGTGTACTCGATGAACGAACCGAAGTACTTCCGACGGGCGGGCACGGCATGGTAGATCGCGGCCAACAAGTGCGTCTTGCCGACACCGAATCCGCCGTCGAGGTAGACACCGGGCTTGAGCTGCGCCGGCTTCTCCCGCCGGCGGAACAGGCCTCCCCCGCGAGGCGCGGTCGCTCCTGCGCCGCTGAAGGTGAGGAGGAGATCCTTCGCCGCCTGCTGAGAGGGGTACTGGGAATCCGCGCGGTACGTGTCGAATGTCGCGTGATCGAACTGCGGCGGAGGGACGAGCGCGGCCACCATCTCGCTTCCCGTGACCTGCGGAGAACGGTCGGTCAGGTGCACGATGCCGGCCGGAACGTTGCTCACCCCTCAAGCCTAGACGGGCGTTGTCCTAGCGACGCGACGCGGCAGGGGGCTGCGGGACCAGATCGTGACGCTCGAGCCACGCGGTGATGCTCCGGCTCCACCGGTCCTGGTCGTAGTTCCAGAGCTTGGTGTGACGAGCCACGGAGAACGTCTGCATCTCGACCAGGTCCGGCCGCGCCGCGACGAGGTCGTACGACGCGTCGGGCGGCACGAAGCCGTCGTCGTCGCTGTGCAGGATGAGCACGGGGTGGCGGAGCTCCCCCGCGCGGGCGACCACGTCCAGCCGCTCGAACGGGATGCGGGCCTCCGTCCCGGTCAGCGGAGTCGCCCAGTCGGTGCCCAGTGCGCCTATCGCGAGGCCGGCGACTCCCGCCGGGAGGCCGAGCTGGCGCGCCTGATAGGAGAGGACGCGGCGCCAATCGATCACGGGCGACTCCAGGACGATCCCGGCGAGGAGATCGCGGTGGGCGGAGTTCAGCGCCACCTGAAGGGCGATGGCGCCGCCCATCGACCATCCCATGACGATGATGCGCCGAGCGCCTCGCTTCCGCGCGACACCGATGGCGGCGTCGACGTCGCGCCACTCCGTGGCCCCGAGCGTGTAGGCACCCGAACGACTGCGCGGGGCCGAACCGTCGTTGCGGTACGACACGAGCATCGAGGTGATGCCGAGCCCATGGAAGAGGGGAACCGCACGCAGGCACTCGGCGCGCGTCGTGCCGCGCCCGTGAACCTGGATGACCCAGGTGTCGGACGGTTGCGCGCTCGGGAAGACCCAGGCGGGGCACGGCCCGACGGCGGCGCCGACCAGCTCGGATTCGAACGGGAGGTGCAGCTGCTCGGGGTGGTCGAAGTACCAGCCGCTGAAGGCGGCGTCAGCCGCCAGCCGCGAATCCGGTCCGATATGGGTCAGGAGCTTGCGCGTCACGGTCGACTCGTCGTCCGACAGCACCGATCCGACCTTCACGTAGTCTGCTGTTCCTGCCGTGAACAGTCCGTAACGTCCGGGGAGGACGGTGTCGGCGGTCTTGCTCAGGGTGATGGTCTGGGCGGCCACGTCGACGTCGACGATGCGCGTGTCGGCGATCCGACCGGCGGGGGTCACCACGCGCCGCGCCATGCGGCCGGCGATGACGGCGAGAAGGGCCAGCGTCGCGCTGAGGGCTACCGTGAGGCCCACGATCAGGGTGTGGAGCACTGCCGGAGACGGAGAGGCGCCAGCGGCGCGCCTGGAGGCGTTCATCGTGGGCTCACTTTAGTCTGTCGATGTGGATGACACCCGTCCCCCGCGCGGCCTCGGCTTCGCGCACGCCGCAGAGGCGCTGCGAGCCCTCACCTTCCGTGATGACTTCGTGGTGCGCGAGATCGCGGCGCCGGCCTCCCTCGCGCCGGACGCCGTGGCATTCGCCGGCGACGTGCGGCCGTCTGCCGACGGGGTCGATTCGGAGTACGGCACGGGTCGGTTCGTCCTCCTCCACAACGACGAGGAGCCCGACCAGTGGGGAGGGCCGTGGCGGATCGTCTCATTCGCCCAGGCCCCGCTGGAGCCGGAGATCGGTACCGACCCGCTGCTGGCTGATGTGGCCTGGTCGTGGCTCGTCGATGCGCTCTCGGCACGGGGTGCGGCCTTCCACGCCGCCTCCGGCACCGCGACGAAGACCCTCTCCAAGGGATTCGGTACGCTCGCGGAGGAAGGTGACGGCGCGCAGATCGAACTGCGGGCGTCCTGGTCCCCCGAGGGAGACCTGACCGCTCACCTCTCCGCGTGGGCCGAGTTGGTCTGCATGCTGGCGGGACTGCCGCCCGGATCGGAAGGAATCGCCGTCTTCGGCGCGCACAGGAACACACGTGGCTGACTACATCGTTATCGCCGACCCGGAAGGACTGCTCGACGCTGCAGTCGCGCTCGCCGCTGGAGAAGGTCCGGCGGCCGTCGACGTCGAGCGGGCGTCCGGATTCCGTTACTCACAGCGCGCCTACCTGATCCAGGTCTTCCGGCGCGGTGCTGGTGTTTTCCTCTTCGACCCGCCGGCGATCGGCGATATGTCTGCGCTCCAAGAGGCGATCGGCGATGTGGAGTGGGTTCTCCACGCGGCGAGCCAGGATCTGCCGTCGCTGCGCGAAGACGGTCTGGAGCCGCCCTCGATCTTCGACACGGAGCTGGCCGCCCGGCTGCTCGGACACGACAAGGTCGGGCTGGGCGCGGTCGTCGAGGACACGCTCGGGATCACGCTGGCCAAGGCGCATTCGGCGGCCGACTGGTCCACGCGACCCTTGCCCCAGGCGTGGCTGGAGTACGCCGCCCTCGACGTGCTCCATCTGGTCGACGTCCGCGATGCGTTGGCCATCGAGCTCGCCCAGCAAGACAAGACCGACATCGCTGCGCAGGAGTTCCACGCCGTACTGACACGGCCCGCGAAGTCACCGCGGGAAGAGCCGTGGCGACGCTTGAGCGGGCTGCACACCGTACGGGGCCGGCGCGCGTTGGCCGTCGCCCGCTCGTTGTGGCACGCGCGGGAGGACTACGCGCGCGACGAGGACGTCTCCCCCGGTCGGCTCGTGCCGGACCGGTCGCTGGTGGCCGCCGTCATCGCAGACCCTGCCACCAAGCAGGACCTGGCACGACTCAAGGAGTTCACCGGCCGGGCCAGCCGGACGCAGCTGGACCGGTGGTGGTCGGCGATCGAGGCCGGACGCGCCGCCGAGAGCCTGCCGCTGGAGCGGACCCCCGGAGAGGGTCTGCCGCCGCCGCGGGCGTGGGTCGACCGCAACCCGCCGGCCGACGCGCGCCTGAAGGCGGTCCGTCCGCGCATCGAGCAGCTGGCCCTGGATCTGCGTATGCCCACGGAGAATCTCCTCACTCCGGAGACGCTTCGCCGCGTCGCGTGGGCACCGCCGGAGCCCCTCACTCCCGACGCGGTGGCCGGTGTTCTGGCCGAGCACGGGGCGCGGCCGTGGCAGATCGAGCGCACCGTTCCGGTGATCGTCGAGGCGTTTGTGGATTCCGTTCAGCCCCCGGCGCAGGCGCCGGAAACCGCTTCGTAGGTTCGATCCAACGGTTTTCGCGAGACCCGGTTCCACTTTAAGCTGGACTCGATCTCAACCTTTGGAGGCAGTGTGGCCGAGCTCACCGACGTCTACTTCATCGACGGCATCCGCACCCCGTTCGGGCGTGCCGGCGAGAAGGGCATGTACTGGAACACCCGCGCCGACGACCTGGCGGTGAAGGCGACCATCGGGCTGATGGAGCGCAATCTCGGTGTCCCGGCAGACCGCGTCGACGACGTCGCGATCGCCGCGACGAGTCAGACCGGCGACCAGGGACTCACCCTGGGACGTTCCGTCGCCATCCTCGCCGGACTCCCCCAGACCGTGCCCGGGCTGGCGATCGAGCGCATGTGCGCCGGCGCGATGACGAGCGTCACGACGATGGGGGCATCGATCGGCGTCGGGATGTACGACATCGCCCTCGCCGGCGGAGTGGAGCACATGGGGCACCACCCGATCGGGTCGAACGCCGACCCGAACCCGCGCTTCGTGGCCGAGCGCATGGTCGACCCGGGCGCATTGAACATGGGTGTCACCGCGGAGCGGATCTTCGACCGCTTCCCGCACCTGACGAAGGAACGCTCCGACCGGTTCGGCATGCTCAGCCAGCACAAGGTGCAGGCGGCCTATGACGCCGGCAAGATCCAGCCCGACCTGGTGCCTGTCGCCATCAAGGGCGCGGATGGAGCATGGGGGCTGGCGACCGAGGACGAGGGACGCCGTCCGGAGACGACCATGGAGGATCTCGCGGGCCTGAAGACGCCCTTCCGTCCGCACGGGCGGGTGACGGCAGGTACCTCGTCGCCGCTGACGGACGGAGCGACGATGTCGCTGCTGGCCGGAGGCCGCGCGGTGAAGGAGATGGGGCTTTCCCCGAAGATGCGTATGGTCTCATTCGCCTTCGCCGGGGTGCAGCCGGAGATCATGGGCATCGGACCGATTCCCTCCACCGAGAAGGCGCTCGCGAAGGCCGGGCTCACGATCGGCGACATCGGTCTGTTCGAGCTCAACGAGGCGTTCGCGATCCAGGTGATCTCCTTCCTCGACCACTTCGGCATCGCCGACGACGACCCGCGGGTCAATCCGTGGGGCGGGGCGATCGCCCTCGGCCACCCGCTCGCCGCGTCCGGAGTGCGGCTCATGATCCAGTTGGCCGCGCAGTTCGCTGAGAGGCCCGACGTCCGATACGGAGTGACCGCGATGTGCGTCGGTCTCGGTCAAGGCGGCACGGTCATCTGGGAGAACCCCCACTTCGACGGCAAGAAGCGCTGAGGAGCACCGCACATGAACGGATACGAGACCATCGACTTCTCCGTCCTCGACGAGCTCTCCGCGGACGAGGTCATCACCCATGCCCCGGTCCGCGACGTCCGGCTGCCCTCGGGGCGGACGCTCGCCCTGATCACGCTCGACAACGGTCGTGATCACACGCGCCCGAACACGCTCGGTTCCCGGACACTCATCGCCCTCGGCGGCACGCTCGACGATCTCGCGCGC
Source organism: Microbacterium sp. (assembly GCA_048594675.1). Taxonomy (GTDB): domain Bacteria; phylum Actinomycetota; class Actinomycetes; order Actinomycetales; family Microbacteriaceae; genus Microbacterium. The sequence goes on from JBMDWQ010000188.1 coordinate 6,716, forward strand.
CGTGCTGCGGCCGGCGAGATCGACGCGGTCGCCATCACCGGAAAGCAGTACATCCTTGCCGCCGGCGCCGATCTGTCCGACATCACGCGTGTCGGGTCGAAGGACAATGCCCGTCGGATCGCCCAACTCGGCCACCACGTGCTCGGCAAGCTGGGTGAGCTCGGGGTGCCGTCCTTCGCGTTCGTCAACGGTCTCGCCCTCGGCGGCGGTCTCGAGATCGCGCTCAACTCCACCTACCGGACAGTGGACGCGTCGGCCGCTGCCGTCGCGCTGCCCGAAGTGTTCCTCGGCATCATCCCCGGGTGGGGCGGCGCGTACCTCCTCCCCAATCTGATCGGCATCGAGAACGCACTCGAGGTGGTGATCAGCAATCCGCTCAAGCAGAACCGGATGCTCAAACCTCAGCAGGCGTTCGACTACGGGATCATGGACGCGATCTTCCCGCCCGCCAACTACCTCGAGGACTCGCTGCGCTGGGCGGATGGTGTCTTGGCCGGCGAGGTGAAGGTGGTCCGCAAGAACGAACCGGGAAAGATCGAGCGGCTCACCAAGTGGCCGCTCGCGATCAAGATGGCGCGCAGCATGCTGCAGTCCAAGATCGGAACGGTGCCGCGCTCTCCCTATGTCGCGCTCGACCTCCTCGACAAGGCGAAGTCTGGCTCGAAGGCGGAGGGGTTCGCGCGCGAGGACGAGGCGCTGGCAGACCTCGTCACCGGTGACCAGTTCGCCGCCTCGATGTACGCCTTCGATCTCGTGCAGAAGCGCGCCAAGCGCCCCGTCGGCGCCCCCGACAAGTCGCTCGCGAAGAAGGTGACGAAGGTGGGCGTGATCGGAGCCGGCCTCATGGCCAGCCAATTCGCGCTGCTCTTCGTGCGCAAGCTGCAGGTGCCCGTGCTGATCACCGACTTGGACCAAGCCCGCGTCGACAAGGGCGTCGCCTACATCCACGAGGAGATCGGCGCGCTGGAGGCCAAGGGGCGTCTCGACGCCGACACTGCGAACAAGCTGCGCGGTCTGGTCACCGGTACGACGGACAAGAGCCTGTACGCGGACTGCGACTTCATCATCGAGGCGGTCTTCGAGGAGGTGGCCGTCAAGCAGGCGGTCTTCGGCGAGATCGAGCAGATCGTCGCCGACGACGCGATCCTTGCGACCAACACCTCGTCGCTGTCGGTGACGGAGATCGGATCCGCACTCCGTCACCCCGAGCGGCTGGTGGGTTTCCACTTCTTCAACCCCGTGGCCGTCATGCCCCTCATCGAGGTCGTCCGGACCGAAGCGACGGCTGACGCGGCGCTGTCGACGGCGTTCGTGGTGGCGCGCGGCCTCGGCAAGAACGCCGTGCTCACCGCCGACGCGCCGGGCTTCGTGGTCAATCGCCTCCTCGCAAAGGTGATGGGCGAGGCCGCCCGGGCGGTCTACGAAGGAACTCCCGTGGCCGATGTGGAGAAGGCCTTCGCTCCGCTCGGGCTTCCCATGGGGCCGTTCCAGCTGATCGACCTGGTCGGCTGGAAGGTCGCCGCCCACGTGCAGGACACGATGGTGCGCGCGTTCCCCGATCGGTTCTACGCGAACGAGAACTTCCATGCACTTGCGGAGCTCTCCGCCGTCGTGGAGAAGGACAAGGGTGGCCGGGTCACCGGATTCACGAAAGAGGCGGAGAAGGTGGTCGCTCCGGCGGTCGGCTCCCGCCCCACCGCCGCGGAGACGATCCTGCGGCGGGTGCAGGACGGGCTCGCCGGAGAGATCAAGCTGATGTTGGACGAAGGCGTCGTGCCGGAAGTGCACGACATCGACCTCTGCCTGATCCTCGGAGCGGGGTGGCCGTTCATCGACGGCGGCGCGTCCCCGTACCTCGATCGCGAAGGCGCGTCTGAGCGCGTCTTCGGGGACACCTTCCACCACCCGCCCATCCGTGGGATCGATCACTGATCCTCACCGTCATACGCACGGAACGATGCCCCGGGAACTCCTCCCGGGGCCTCGTTCCGTGATCTGGGGGCGCACTCAGACGGTCGGCTGCATGCTCTGCACGCGGAGAGCTCGTGCGAGGCCGTCACGCTGCTCGATCACGAGACGTCGGAGGGCGCCGGGAGCCTCGCGATGCGAGGCGAGCCACGCGTCCACGTCGTCCAGGCGATCGGCGGCCGGAAAGAGGCCGCGGACCAGTCGGGAGGCGATCTCGATGCTGCGGCTCTGCCACACGTCGCTGAGCCGCGCGAAGTAGTCATCGTCGAGATCGGCGATGAGATCCCGGCGCCCGCCGGCACGGATACCCGCGATCGTGGCGTCGAGATGGTCGTTGGAGAGCGTGTCGTCGGTCCACGCGGACATCCAGGCGGCTCGTCGAACGTCCGCGTCGGGACGCGCGGCGATGACCGTCCGGTGGGCGCTCGCGCCACGGGACGACGGATCCGCGGCGAGCTCCCGATCAGCGTCTGACGGTGCGGCGTGCCCCGTCGTCGCGAGCGCAGCGAGCCAGCTCCAGCGAAGATCGGGATCGAGCGCGAGCCCATTCGGAGCCGACACCGTTCCGGCCAGCATCGCCGTCAGCTCACCGGCCCTGTCCGCGCACACGGCGGCGGCAGCTCCCACCGCTCGCGACCACGCGACTTGCGCGTCGCTACCGGTGGGGGCCTCGCGCAGCGCCCGCCAGACCGTCTCCAGCCACGACGCCTCGAGCGCCTTCCGTTCGTGCGGTGCGGAGTATCGCGCGATGGCGAAGCCGGCGTGGGCGATGGCGTCGCCGAGAAGCGTGGCATGGGGTTCGCGGGGTGCGTGGTCTGCGACGATATCGAGATAGTCGACCACGGGCAGCCCGCCGTCGCGGACGGCGTTCCACAGCCCTGCCCAGATCACCGAGCGCGCCAACGCGTCGTCGATCGTGTGCAATCCCCGGGCGACGGCGGCGACGGAACGGTCGTCGAGGACGATCTTCGCGTAGGTGCGGTCGTCGTCGTTGGGCACGATGAGAGCGGTGTCGGGCAGCACGGGAGGGGTGACCGCCGTGTGCTCCCCCGCGACATCGACCTCGACACGGCCCCGGCGTGCGAGCTCATCCCCCTCCAGGTCATAGAACCCGATCCCCAGGCGGTGCGGTCGCGCGTCGCTCTGGAGCACCGCGACGGGTGAGTGTCGATCGACTCGAATCTCCGGAACGCCCGTCGTCTGGAGCCAGTGCGCGCTCCAAGACCGCAGGTCGCGCCCTCGCGCAGCGCCTTCCAATGCCGAGAGGAGGTCATCGAGTCGTGTGTTGCCGAAAGCATGGGCGGTGAAGTAGTCCCGGATGCCTCGGAAGAACGTCTCCTCCCCCACGAAAGCGACGAGCTGCTTGAGGAGCGAGGCGCCCTTGGCGTAGGTGATGCCGTCGAAATTGAGCTTGGCGGCCTCCAGATCGGGGATGTCGGCGACCACGGGGTGCGTCGTCGGGAGCTGATCCTGCTCGTACGCCCAGCCCTTCCGACGACTCGCGAAACTCACCCAGGCGTCGGGGTATCCTCCCGCCCGCGCGGCGACGTGCGTGCCCATGAAGTCGGCGAAGGACTCCTTGAGCCAGAGGTCGTCCCACCACCGCATCGTGACGAGGTCGCCGAACCACATGTGCGCCATCTCGTGGAGGATCGTGTTGGCCCGCGTCTCGTGCTGTGCCGCAGTCGATGCTCCTCGAAAGATGTAGGCCTCGGTGAAGGTCACGAGCCCGGGGTTCTCCATCGCGCCGAGGTTGTACTCCGGCACGAAGATCTGGTCGTACGTGTCGCCCCAGGGATAGGAGCTGGCGAACACGTCTTCGTAGTAGGCCAGACCGCGACGCGTGACGTCGAGGATCTCCTCGGCGTCGAGATGGGGCGAAAGGGAAGCCCGGCACAAGACGCCGAGCGCGATCTCCCGCTCCCCCGAGCGGTACGTGGAGGCGACCCGGTGGTACGGCCCGGCAGCCACCGCGGTGATGTAGCTGGACAGCGGGGGTGTCTCCGCGAACGTCACACGGTCCGTCCCCGTATCGGCGTTCGTTTCGCGGCTGGTCTGCGCGCCGTTGGAAAGGATGCGCCACGGCGCGGGGGCGGTCACCGAGAATCGCCAGCGCGCCTTGAGATCGGGCTGCTCGAAGCACGGATAGACCCGGCGACAGTCGGCCGGCTCATACTGCGTGTAGAGATAGACCTCGTCGTCGACCGGGTCACGGAAGCGGTGCAGTCCCTCTCCCGACGAGCTGTAGAGGCCGCGTGCACGGATGACGACGACGTTCTCCGACTGGAGGTCGTCGATCCGGATCCTCGCGCCGTCCCAGTCCACCGCGCGCTGTTCGCCGTTGACGACGACCTCGTCGACGGCCGCACCGATGAAATCGATCCACGTGGACTCAGTGGTGGCCCCGAAGCTCAGCACGGCGGTCGTCGGGAAGTCGCGACGTCGGAGATCCCGTGCGTCGCTCAGGTCCAGGTCGACGGCGATCGTCTCCAGACGCAGGTGAGACGCGCGGTCGGCCGTCTCGTCGCGGCCCAGGTTGGCGGAAGCGGAAGCGGAAGAGGTGGTGTCCGGCACCCCTCCATGCTGTCACGGTCCGTGGAGCCGGGTCGTCGCGCGCGAAGCGTCAGCGGGCGCGCTGCGCGTCCTCTGATTCGTCGGTCGCGATCCAGCGCACCGGCTCTGTGTGGGGGCGCGCGACGGGGATACGGGTTCCGAGGACTTGCGCCACGACGTCGTGGGCGATCTTGGCCGCCGACAGTCCGGCGTCCGCGAGGATCTCTTCGCGTGAGGCGTGGCCGATGAACTCATCGGGCAGGCCCAGTTCGTCCACGGCGGTGTCGACGCCTGCCTCGCGCAACACCTGCCGGACGCGCGTTCCGATGCCTCCCACCCGGATGCCGTCTTCGATCGTGATCACCAGGCGATGACGGGCGGCCAGTTCGACGACGGACGGGGCCACGGGCACTACCCAGCGCGGATCGATCACCGTCGCCCCGATGCCCTGCGCGCGCAGGCGCTCGGCGACCTCGATCGCCAGCTGTGCCATCGGTCCGATGCCCACGAGGAGTACGTCCTCACCCTCTGAGCGGAAGAGGACATCGACGCCATCCGGCAATCGCTCGATCGCCGGCAGATCCTCGGAGACCGACCCCTTGGGGAATCGGACGACCGTCGGTGCATCGTCGACGGCGAGGGCTTCGTCGAACTCTTCGCGCAGACGGGCAGCGTCGCGTGGCGCCGCGATCCGTATGCCCGGTACGAGCTGGAGCATCGCCAGATCCCAGATGCCGTGGTGGCTCGGACCGTCGGGTCCGGTCACCCCCGAGCGGTCGAGGACGAAGGTGACACCGGCGCGGTGGAGCGCGACGTCCATCATCACCTGGTCGAACGCGCGGTTCATGAATGTCGCGTAGATCGCCACCACGGGGTGCAGCCCGCCGAAGGCCAGGCCGGCCGAGGCGGCGACGGCATGTTGCTCGGCGATCCCGACGTCGTACACGCGGTCTGGGAACCGCTGGGCGAAGGGCTGGAGCCCCGTCGGGCGCAGCATGGCGGCGGTGAGGGCGATCACGTCGTCGCGCCGCTCCCCCGCCTCCACGAGCGACTGCGCGAAGACGTCGGTCCACGCGAGCGCACCGGAGGCGCCCAGAGGCTCGCCCGTGATCGGGTCGATCTTCCCCACGGCGTGGAACTGATCAGCCTCGTCGTTGCGGGCCGGCTCGTACCCTCGCCCCTTCTCGGTGATCGCATGCACGATGACCGGCGAGCGATACTCCTTGGCGAGCTGGAGGGTCTCCAGGAGCGCATCGAGATCGTGTCCATCGATCGGGCCCAGATACTTGATGTCGAGATTCGAGTACAGGGCGGCGTTGTTGGTGAACCGCGAGAGGAATCCGTGGGTGCCGCCGCGCACGCCCCGGTAGATGGCGCGTCCCATCGGCCCGAGCCTGCGGAAGAAAGAGTCCGAGCCGCGGCGCAGGTGCTGGTAGCTCTCTGCGGTCCGCACACGGTTGAGGTATCGGGCCATGCCGCCGATCGTCGGGGCGTAGGAGCGTCCGTTGTCGTTGACGACGATGACGAGGTTGCGGTCGTTGTCGTCGGAGATGTTGTTGAGTGCCTCCCACGTCATGCCGCCGGTGAGCGAGCCGTCGCCGACGACCGCGACGACGTGCCGGTCCTTGCGACCTGTGCGCGTGAGGGCTCGGGAGATGCCGTCGGCCCAGCTGAGCGAACTCGACGCATGCGATGATTCGACGACGTCGTGGGGGCTCTCTGATCGTTGCGGGTAGCCGGCCAGTCCCCCGCGACTGCGCAACGCGGCGAAGTCCTGCCGGCCGGTCAGGAGCTTGTGCACGTAGGACTGGTGTCCGGTGTCGAAGACGATGGGGTCCTGCGGCGAGTCGAACACGCGGTGGATGGCGAGCGTGAGTTCGACCACGCCCAGGTTCGGCCCCAGATGCCCACCCGTGCGGGCGACGTTCTCGACGAGGAAGGCGCGGATCTCGTCCGCCAGTTCCCGCAACTGGTCGGTCGTGAGGGCATCGAGATCACGGGGACCGGAGATCGACGCCAGGAGACTCATCCCTCGATTGTATGCGGCTGAACGCGGACCGGTCGTGGGGACACGGAAGGCCCCGTTCCGCGCGGTTCGCTCAGAACGGGGCCTTCCGATGGCGTCAGACGAGCGAGCGCAGCACGTACTGCAGAATGCCGCCGTTGCGGTAGTAGTCGGCTTCACCGGGGGTGTCGATGCGCACCTTGGCGTCGAAGACGATGGTCTCCTTGCCCGCTGGCGAGAACTCGCTGGGGGCCGCCGTGACCTTGACGGTCTTGGGCGTCACGCCCTCGTTGAGCTGCTCGAGACCTTCGATCGAGATGATCTCGGTCCCGTCGAGCCCGAGCGACTTCCACGAGGCGCCCTCGGGGAACTGCAGCGGCACGACACCCATGCCGATGAGGTTGGAGCGGTGGATGCGCTCGAAGCTCTCGGTGATGACGGCCTTGACGCC
>JBMDWQ010000189.1:0-3977 GCA_048594675.1 Microbacterium sp.
CGGTTCGACGACGTCGACGCGCTGGACGAGTTCCTCTCGCGCCCCACGTCGGCGACCGTCGCGGACCTCGCCGCTCTCGACGGCGACGTGATCGTGCTGGGGGTCGCCGGGAAGATGGGACTCGGCCTCGCCCGGCTCATCAAGCGCGCCGCTCCGCACAAGCGCGTCGTCGGCGTCGCCCGCTTCAGCGACGCGGGCTCGCGCGAGTACCTCGAGGAGCACGGCGTGGAGGCGATCACCGCCGACCTGCTCGACCGCGAGGCCGTCGGGGCGCTCCCCAAGCTCCCGAACGTCATCTACATGGCGGGGCTGAAGTTCGACTACCGCGGACGCGAGGACTTCCTGTGGGCGATGAACACGCTCGTCCCCGGTTACGTCGCCGAGGCGTTCCGAGACAGCCGCATCGTGGCGCTGTCGACGATCCACGTCTACCCGTGGTCTGATCCTCGGCGCGGCGGCGTGACCGAAGAGGTGCCGCCCCTTGCCCGGCCCGGCGAGTACGCCAACTCCGTGGTCGGGCGCGAGAGGACGTTCCAGTACTTCTCCCGCCTGCACGGAACACCGGGCCGCATCGTGCGCTTCGTCTACGCGATCGACATGCGCTACGGCGTGCTGCAGGAGATCGCGCACTGGGTGAAGACCGGAACCCCGATTCCGCTGGCCACCGGAAACGTCAACATCCAGTGGCAGGGCGACGCGATCAACCAGTTCGTCCGGCTGCTCGCGCACTGCGAGACGCCCGCGACGCCGATCAACATCGGCGGTCCGGAGTGCGTGAGCGTGCGCCATGTGGCCCAGGAGTTCGGCCGGAGGTTCGGTGTCGCCCCGGTGTTCGAGGGCGAGGAAAGCGACAGCGCCCTGTTCGTGAACTGCGAGCGCGCGCAGCACCTCCTCGGCAACCCCGTGGTCGGGGTGGAGCGGATGATCGACTGGGTGGCCGACTGGGTGGAGCGCGGTCAGCCGCTCTACGGCAAACCCAGCAAGTTCCAGGTGCGGACGGGGATCTTCTGATGCCCGCGACCCCCGCGGCGGGCCCCGGGATGCTCACCGGTATCCGGGTGATCAGCTTCACCCACTTCCTGCAGGGCCCGTCGGCGAGCCAGCTGCTGGCCGACCTCGGCGCCGACGTCATCAAGATCGAGCCGCGATCAGGCGCGTTCGAGCGCTCGTGGACCGGGCCGGGGACGTTCCTGGAGGGGCACAGCCCGTTCTTCGGTCTCGGCAACCGCAACGTCCGGAGCATCGTCGTCGACCTCAAGCACCCCGACGCCGCCGAGCCGCTGCTGCGCCTGCTCGACAGCGCCGATGTGCTGATCGAGAGCTTTCGTCCCGGCACCCTCGACCGGCTCGGGTTCGGCTGGGACGTGCTCCATGCCCGCAACCCCCGCCTCGTCTACGCGTCGCTGTCGGGCTACGGGTCCGACGGACCCTATGTCGACCGCCCGGGGCAAGACGTGCTCATTCAGGCGATGTCCGGCCTCGCGATGGCGACCGGGCGCGCCGACCAGCCGCCGCAGCCCACCGGGGCCTGCATCGTCGATCAGCACGGGGCGGTGCTCGGGGCCTTCGGCATCCTCGCCGCCCTGCACGGACGCGAGCGGACCGGAGTGGGCACCAAGGTCGAGAGCAACCTCCTCAACGCCGCGCTCGACCTGCAGATCGAGCCGCTGACGTACGCGCTCAACGGGTTCCGCGGCGAGCGCTCGGCGAGCGGGGTCTCCAGCCCGTTCTACACCGCGCCGTATGGGGTGTTCGGCACGGCTGACGGGTGGATCTGCCTCTCGCTCACGAGCCCGCAGAAGCTGCGGGAGGTGTTCGACGACGAGGGCTTCGACGGCATCGAACCCGGTGACGCGTTCGCCCGCCGCGAAGACGTCAACGCACGGGTCGCCGCGCACCTGTCGACGCGGACGACCGCCGAGTGGGCGGAGGTCTTCCGCGCCGCCGCGATGTGGTGGGCGCCCGTCAACGACCACGACGCGGTGATCGCCGACCCGCAGGTGCAGCACAACGACAGCTTCGACCAGTACGAGCACCCCGATGCAGGCACCGTGCGGGTGCTCAAACATCCGGTGACCTACGACGGGGTGCGCCCGGGGGTCCGGACGGCGCCGCCCGAACTCGGCCAGCACACGACAGACGTCCTCACCGGACTCGGTTACGGCGCCGACGACGTGGCGGCCCTGCGGGGTACGGGAGCCGTGGCATGAGCACCGGGCTCCTGGTCGACGCGCGCGAGGGTGCGCTCCACGTGCGCCTCGACCGCCCCGAGAAGCGCAACGCGCTCACCCGGGAGATGCTCGACGGTCTCCACGCCGCACTCGACCGGGCCGAGGACGAGCGCCTGCCAGTGATGGTGATCTCGGCGAGCGGCGCCGCGTTCTGCGCGGGCGCCGACATCGCCACCTACGCCGACAACCTCGACGACCTCGACGCGCTGGCCGCCTTCGGCGCGCGCGCGAAGTCGCTCATGCATCGCCTCAGCACGAGCCCCACGATCGTCGTCGCCGCGGTCGACGGCATCGCGATGGGCGGCGGGTTCGAGCTCGTGCTCGCCGCCGACCTCGTGTTCGCGAGTGACCGCGCGCGCTTCGGCCTTCCCGAGATCACGCTTGGCCTCATCCCCGGCTGGGAGGGCACGCAGCGCCTCGTCCGCCACCTCGGTCCCACGCGGGCGAAAGAGGCGATCCTCACCGCGCGCGTGCTGTCGGCACCCGAGCTGGAGGCCGCGGGGCTCGTGAACGCCGTCACCACGCCGGAGCTGCTGCGCCCGCTCGTCGACGAGCGCGTGGCCGACCTCACCTCCCGCGCCCCTCTCGCCCTCGCGGCGGCCAAGAGCGCGATCGGCGCCTCGTACGAGACCCACGGGCGCTCTCCCGGCAGTGAGGAGGAGACCCGATCCCTCCTCGCGCTCTTCGCGAGCGCCGATGGCCGGGAGGGCGTCCGTGCCTTCGTCGAGAAGCGCGCGGCACGGTTTGAGGGAAGGTGACCATGCCACCTTTCGCCTCTCCCCTTCCACACGGCGCCTCGTGGCAGGAGCGCAGCGTGCTGCCTGTCGATCACGGCCTCCCGGTGCTCGCCGACGTGGACGTCGTCGTGGTCGGCGGGGGCGCTGCGGGAGTTGCCGCCGCGGTCGTCTGCGCCGAACAGGGGCTCGAGGTCGTCCTGGTGGAGCAATACGGCTTCGCGGGCGGAGCCGCCGTCGCCGGTATGAGCGGCACCATCTGCGGCATGTATCTCGCCGGCGACCATGAGGCGCCGCAGCAGGTGGTGCACGGCTTCACCGAGCGGTTCCGCGTCGCGCTGCACGATCGCGGCGGGCTCACCGCACCGCAGCGTTACGGCCGCACGTGGGCCTCGGCGCACGATCCCCTCGTGTGGCGCGAGGCGGCCGACGATCTGCTGGAACGCGCCGGGGTGCGGGTGATCTTCCACGCGTCAGTCGTGGCGGCGATCCTCGACGGCGACCGGCACGTGGGCGTCGCGATCGAGTCGAAGGCAGGCCGCACCGCCGTACACGCCCGGCGGACGATCGATGCCTCCGGCGATGCCGCGGTCGTCGCCCGCGCCGGCGGGCGTTACCGCTACGGCGACGACGGCCGCATCCAGAACCCCACGATGTTCTTCCGCCTCGGCGGCGTCGACACCGACGCGTTCTGGGCGGAGTTCGGCGACGACACCATCAGTCCGCCCACCGTCTCGGCGGCGATTGTCGCGGCGCGCACCGCGGGCGCCGACCTCCCCCGCGACAAGATCTGGATCTTCGCCACCACGCGCCCCGGCGAGCTCATGGTCAACGCGACGCGTCTCACCGCCGCCGACGGACGCATGCTCAACGTCGTCGATCCCGAGGACTTCACGATCGCCGAGGTGCGCGGCCGCCGTCAGGTGCGCGCCTACGCCGACTTCCTGCGCGGCGCGGTCGCCGGCTGCGCCGACGCGTTCGTCGTCGACACCGGTGTCGAAGCCGGCATCCG
>JBMDWQ010000019.1:0-3789 GCA_048594675.1 Microbacterium sp.
TCCTGCTCGTTCATACGGCCACCCCCAATTCGGTGCGTAGGCGCGACAGGCCGTCGCGCATTCTCGTCTTGATCGTTCCCAGCGGCGTTCCGCTCAGCGCGGCGATCTCGCTTTGAGAGTAACCGCCGAAGTAGGCCAGAGTCAGTGCTTCACGCTGTGCTTCGGGGAGCGCTTCGAGGGCCCGCGCCACGCGCCTGCTCTCGATCCGCAACTCGACTTGTTCTTCGACGGCGACGGCCGGGGTGTTCAGTTCCCGCATGCCGGCACGGACGTCTCGTTCCCCGGCTGCCTGTGCAGACCGGACCCGGTCGACGGCCCGTCGGTGTGCGATCGTGAGAACCCACGACCTTCCCTGTCCTCTATTCGGAACGAACGAGCCAGCGGATTGCCAGATCTCGAGGAAGACCTCTTGGAGGACCTCTTCGCTCTGAGCGCGGTCGACCAGCACACGCAGGATCAGTCCGAACACGCGAGACGACATCATGTCGTACAGCGTCCCGAAGGCGGTGTCGTCACCGGCTGCGATACGCATCAGAAGCTCCGCGACGCGATCGGCGCTCTCGCCGTCTTCGTCCACTTCCACACCGTCGATGACCATCTCGACAAGCATGCACCATCTCCCGCTTCATCGTCGTATCCCGTGATCACCCGAAGGTGAAGGAGTAGGCCTCCACGCCCTTCGGAACCTCGAGCGTGATCGTTCCCTGGCGAGCCTCTCCGCGCTCGATCACGGCGTAGGAGCGCGGCGTTCCTCCGACGTCGATCGAGGACTTCTTCCCGTCCAAGTCGACCTGGATCGTTCCCTCACCGGCCGCGACGATCCGCACCTCGGAGGCGCGATAGGTCAGCACGATGCGTCCGGTGTCGGCGGTGGGAGTGACGAACTGCGTCTGCACGTTCCACGCGCCGTCGAGGGCGAAGGTGTCGGCGGCCTGATCGGCCGGCGCGGTGAACTGCCCCTCGCCCGCCCGGTACTGCCCGGGGCCGGCGAAGTTGACGTCCTTCGACGACCCGAGGAAGGTCTCCGGCGTCGTCGATCCCAGCTCGGGGGTCTCATCGGTGACGTTGGTGGCCGCGGGGAGGCTCACCGACGGGTTGGCATCAGTCAGCAGCTCACGGATCATCTTCTCGGTGGCGGCGTAGTTCCCCTCGCCGAAGGCGATGTGGCGCACCGTGCCCTGCGCGTCGATCAGGTAGTGCGCGGGCCAGTACCGGTTGCGGTAGTTGGTCCACGTGGCGAGGTTGTTGTCGAGCGCCACCGGGTAGGTGATCCCGAAGTCGCGCGCACCGGCCTCGACGTTGGCCGCGTCCTTCTCGAACGCGTACTCGGGAGAGTGGATGCCGATCACTTGGAGCCCTGCATCGCGGTAGGCCTTGTCCCACGCCACGACGTGAGGGATCGAACGCTGGCAGTTGATGCAGGAGTACGCCCAGAAGTCGATCAGCACGACCTTGCCGCGCAGGTCTTTCAAATCGATCGCCTCACCGCCCGGGGTGTTGAACCACTTCTCGATGCCCTTGATCGACGGCGCCGTGCCGCACGACTCCAGCTGGTCCGCCCCATTGGTGCACTTGTCGAGGTCGCGATTCTCGTCGGTGACGATGCCACCGAGACCGAGCGCCCGAGCGGCCTGGTCGTTGTCGGTGAGGTCGCGCTGCAGCTGGGCCGTGTAGTCGGGAACGAGCCGCTGGAGCGCCTGCGGCACGTTGAACGCGAGTCCCACGGCGAGGGCGAGCATCGCGACGCCCGCCGCGATCCGCAGGCCACGCTCACGGCTCCGGAACGCACGGATGCGCTCGACGAGGCCGCGCCCGGCGAGGGCGAACACGAGGAGAGGAATGGCGACACCGATCGCGAACGACGCCGTGAGGAGCACCGTGTCGACGCCGATGCGACCCGTTGCCCCGGCCACGATGATCGCGGCGAGGACGGGCCCGGCACACGGCACGAACACCGCGCCGAGAGCCAGACCGACACCGAACCCGCTCCCCCGGTTCTGCACCTCGCGACGCGGCAGCCACTGGAACGGCTTCTCGAGGAGCTGTTCGAACCGCGGGATCAGCAGGCCCACCCCGATGAGGATCAGCACGGCGATGCCGACCCAGCGGATCACGTCCTGCGGAAGGTTCAGGAGGCCGAGCACCAGCGAGCCGACGAGCGTGACAAGCGTGAAGCTGATGACGAGCCCGAGGATCACCAAGTAGGGGCGACTGCGGCGAGCGGGCTTCGTCTTCGCGTCGCCCTCGAAGCGAGCGGACTGCGCGCCTCCCGTGAGGAAGATGACCGGCAGCACCGGCAGGATGCACGGCGATATGCCCGTGATGAGCCCGCCCAGCAGGCCGATGATGATCAGGTCCATGACTCTCCCTCGGTGTTGAGAGGCATTCGGCGGGCGCGGTGAATCGGATTGGCTCGGGGTGCTCGGGGGCGCAGCCCACCGCATGAAGAGGGCGCCACGCGGAGGGCCCGCGAAGAGGGGGAAAACGCGGCGTCGGTCAGCCGCGCGGAGCTCTTTCCAAAATTCCTCCCATCCGATCCCGACAGCACTCCGAAGAACTGCCAAAGCCGCCGACGGAGCGCGGCACGACAGCACATCACGAGGAATGGAGACATCATGCTCAGCACCAAGAAGAAGCTCGGCAGCGCACTGGCCCTGACCGTCGCCGGCATGTTCGCGCTGGCCGGATGTTCGATGGGCAGCACCACGGCCACACCGTCCGAGAGCTCGATGGCACCGCAGCCGTCGATGAGCGAGTCGGCTCCGGCCATGGACCCGGCCGCCAACCTGGTCGGATCGGGCTGCGCCGCGTACGCCGAACAGGTTCCGGACGGCCCCGGATCGGTCCAGGGCATGTCGCAGGACCCCGTCGCCGTGGCGGCGTCGAACAACCCGCTGCTGAAGACGCTCGTTGCGGCCGTCAGTGGTCAGCTCAACCCCGACGTGAACCTCGTCGACACCCTCAACGGCAGCGAGTTCACCGTGTTCGCTCCCGTGGACGAAGCCTTCGGCAAGCTCGACGCCGACACGATCGAGAAGCTCAAGACCGACAGCGACATGCTCACCTCGATCCTCACCTACCACGTGGTTCCCGGCCAGATCGAGCCCGACGCCATCGACGGCACCCACACGACCGTCAACGGTGCCGACCTCACGGTCACCGGATCCGGTGACGACATCATGGTCAACGACGACGCCAAGGTGATCTGCGGCGGCGTCCAGACCGCCAACGCCACCGTCTACCTGATCGACTCGGTGCTCCTCCCCCCGGCCGAGTGATCACGACTCCAGCGAGGGAGCGGTACCCACGCTGAGAGGGCCTGCCGCCGCCGGATGCTTCGCGCTCCGGCGGCGGCAGTTTGCCGTATGCGGGGGCGCGTGTGCGGGGTGGCGTGCGCGTCGCCGGGGTTAGTCCTTCTTCTTGTTCCGCGCATCGAGACCGGCGCCGATCGCGACTCCGAGCGCCATCCCGATACCGACGCCCATCGGAGGGTTGCCGAAGAGAGACCCCAGGAGGACGCCGAGCCCCGCGCCGAGCGCGATTCCGATCGCGATCCAGTTCTGTGGACTGTTCGAGTTCTCGGTCATGCCACCATGGTACGAGCCGGACGGCGGACGCGCCTCCGCCGCGAGGGGGAGATCCTCTCGGAGGAGCCGCGACGCGCGTGAGGGACCCGCGTCCTGGGTAGGCTAGGACTCGAGGGCCTCTAGCTCAGTCGGTAGAGCATCGGACTTTTAATCCGCGGGTCGTGGGTTCGAGCCCCACGGGGCCCACCTCTGATACCGCCGG
>JBMDWQ010000190.1:0-15713 GCA_048594675.1 Microbacterium sp.
GCGTGGTGGTCTGGCAGCAATCACCGGCCGAGAGCCTCACGGGTACTCTTGCGAGGGGCCTGGTCGATGGGCTCGCCGGCGCAGTGGCGGCGAGTCCGCCCGACCTCGGTGAGGGCGAGGCATGGGCGACGGGCGAGCGCCCTCCTGAGCCCGACGAATCCAGCGAAAGGAACGGTGAACCCCGGCGCTCGGCACACCTCGTGGCGGCGGGTCGGGTGCTCCGGGCGCTCGAGGCTGAACCGGTCAGAGACCCCGAGACCGACGAGGTGCGGGCGTGGCGTGCGATCGTGTTGGACGGTGCCGCGCCCCTGCGCTCCCTCGGCACGCTCGTCTGGGCCGAGGGTCTGCGGTGGTGGCCGTCGGGCCGGTCACCGTGGATCGACGCGCCCGCCACGGGCGACGACGTGCCCGTCGAGGTGCAGAAGCTGGCGCGGGCACTGCGGGAGGCGACTCCGCCGCCCGCGCCTCCGCGCGAGCGCTCCTGAGCGTGCCCACCTCTCGCCTTACCGGCCCTCCAGCGCGCGGGCGAAGGCGCGCACGAAAGCGTCGACGTCTGCCCGTTCCAGACACAGCGGCGGCTTGATCTTCAGGACGTTCTGATGATCACCCGTCGGCTGCACGATCACACCGAGCTCACGCATCCGGTCGCACAGGGCCGCGGTCTCCTCCGTCGCCGGCTCACGGGTGGCTCGATCGCGGACGAGCTCGATGCCGAGGTAGAGGCCGGACCCGTGGACGGCCCCGACGAGGGGGTGATCGAGTCCGAGCACCTGCGCGCGCAGGTACGCGCCGACCGTCCGCGCGTTCTCCTGGAGTCCCTCGTCGCGGATCACGTCGAGTACGGTCGATCCGATGACGCTGGAGACGGGGCTTCCGCCGGTCGAGGCGAAGAAGTAGCCCTCCCGTCGGTAGGCCGCGGCGATCTCCCGCGTGGTGATGACGGCGCCGAGCGGGTGCCCGTTGCCGATCGCCTTGGCGACCGCCACGATGTCGGGGACGACGCCCTGCTGCTCGAAGCCCCAGAACCACTCGCCGAGCCGGCCGAACCCGACCTGCACCTCGTCGGCGACCGCGAGGCCGCCGTGGGCGCGGATGGCCGCGTAGACCGCGGAGAGATATCCGTCCGGGAGGGCCACTCCGCCCGCGTTGCCGAAGAACGTCTCCGCGACGAACGCCCCGGGGGCGCGCCCGAGCGCGGCCAGCCGTTCGATCTCCGCGACGGCCTCGGGGGCGTAGCGGGCGGCCTCCTCGTCGCGATGGACGCCCCGGAAGCTGTTCGGCGCGTCGACCGTGTGCACCCAGTCGGGGCGGGTCGCCAGGGCCGCGGGGTTGTCGGCGACCGACGTCGACACGGCATCGGCGAGGTCGGTCCACCCGTGGTACGACTCCCGGACGGCGAGCACGTCGCGCCGCCCTGTCGCCGCCCTCGCCAGGCGTAGAGCGAGGTCGACGGCCTCCGATCCGCTGTTGACGAGGAACACCGTGTCCAGCGGTTCCGGCGTGAGCTCGGTCAAGCGCTCGGCGTACTCCACGACGGCGGAGTAGTGGAACCGGGAGTTGGTGTTGAGCGTCCGCAGCTGACGGTTCGCCGCCGCCGCGATCCGCGGGTGCGCGTGACCGAGCGCCGTGACGTTGTTGACCATGTCGAGGTACACGCGTCCGTCGGTGTCGATCAGGTACTGCTTCCAACCGCGGGCGATGATCGGGGGCGCGTCGTAGTAGTGCTCCTGCACCTCCGCGAACACCCGGTCGCGCCGCGCCAGCAGCACCGCAGGGTCATCGCGTTCCACGGGGGACGGGTGCCCGGGGAGGAGCGGTGAGGGGTCGGCGACCACGGCGAGCCAGGCATCGGCCCAGGCGGGGGCGACGAAAGCGGGCACGCGCGTGGCCTCACCGAAGCCGTCGTCGCCCTCGCGCACGATGCGCACCGTGAGGGGCTGCGTGGCGGTTCCGATCGCGTCTCCGCCGGACACCGGGCGCTCGTCGCTCTCGTCGGCCTCCGCGAGCGGGCCGCCCTCGACGGACGCCGCCATGAGTTCCAGACGGATGCCCGCCGCCCCGCCGTCGCCGCGCAGCACGAGGCCGGCATCGTCGCGGGAGAGCCGACCGTCCCAGGGGGCGACGAGGCTCGCCGGGCGATCGAGCACGATGTCGATGCCGGTCGCCACGGTGGCGGGCGCCTGTTGCGCGTACGTCGTCGCGCGCGTCACGCGCGCCTCGCCGAACCGGGTGATCGCGGCGCGGGCTCCCGCGGCGAGCGCCCCGCGGGCGAGCCGCTCTTGGAGGTCGGGGTCGAGCCAGGCGCCGTCTTCGACGTCGGTGCTCGCCGCGGACAGATCGAGCACGGTGACGGAGTCGGCTCCGACCTCCGGCAGCAGGGGGAGGGCGGGAGGCAGCTCCGTGACGACAGACGGAAGCCCCAGGCTCCGGCGCACGAGGCGCGTCGCGACGGGCAGCGGCACCGAGACCGCTGCGGCGAGGATCGCCTCCTCGTGCACGAGGTTCTCGGCCGCGTACGCGTTGCCCGGCTCTCGCGCGACCACGTGATGTCCGCTCGCCACGAGGTGGACGGCCCGCAGGACCACGAGCGGCCAGAAGGCGGACGCCTCGCCGCTCGAGAGCGGGCGCCGGCGATGGTACGCCTGGAGCGCTCGCACGGCGGCGGGCAGATCGATGCCGTCGTGGTGCAGAAGAGACGAGAACGTGATCGCGAGCCCGCCGACCGGCCACGTGCGGTTCAGGTCGCCCAGATCGATGACTCCGTCCGGTGTGCGCCGAACCGGGTCGCTCCACACCACGTTGTCGTCCGTGAGGTCGCCGTGCACGGCCTGCACCGGAAGGTCGTCCTCCAGCGGGGCGAGTGCCTCCCACGCGTGGTGGGCGATCGCTTCGAGACGTGAGCGGAGAGCAGGGTCGTCGAGGTGTCCGAACAGTTCCGGGAGCACCGAGCGCGACTGCCGCAGATCCCACTGGTGCGGACGTTCCACCCCCGGTGCCTCGAAATCGGCGAGCGCGAGGTCGACGCGGGCCGCGAGGTCGCCGAGCGCATCGACGATCGAGGGAGCGAGATGCCCGCTGCCGGAGAGTGTTCCGCCGTCGAGAAAATCGAGCAGGCGGACGTGCAGCACGGTGCCTTCATGCGGCACCTGAGCGACCGGTGCGCCGCCGGTGGTCGTCCTCGCTCGGGGGGCGCGGACGCCGGGGGCGCGCTCGGCGAGGTGTGCGGCTGCGGCGGACTGCGCCGTCACCTCCTCGATCGAGGTCGCCGGGTTGGCGATCTTCAGGAGCAGGCGCTCCGTCCCCGTCTCGAGGAGGAAGTTCCTGTCTTCGTGGCTGCCGAGGCTCCGCGCCGTCCCGGACACGCCAAAGTATGCAGCGGCGATCCGTTCTGCGTCCGCCTCGGTCACCATCGGCGGCGCTGCCGGGATGAGCGAGGGCGTGTTCGGGGCAGTCGACCGGTCGGTGGTCATGGTGCTCCAGTCGGGTCGAGGGGGAGGGGAGGCGGGATCGGGTTCGGGGCGGATCACAGGCCCGCCGTGTCAGGAGAGTACCGTCCGTCTCTTCGCTGGCGAAAGGGTGCCGGAACGATCCGGCTCGATCGAACTGTAGCGAGCCGTGCGACGAGTGGTCAAGACTGCCGGAACGATCCGATGCCCGAGATCACGGGGATGTCTCGATCTGCGAACTTCCGGGATCCGCTCTTGACGGCGACATCGACGACGGCTAGCTTGCAAGGGTGCCGGAACGATCCGGCAGAGTCGCCGACTCGATCCGCGCACGATCGTGGCACCCACCTGCACCACTCCCGCACCATCGACTCTCGAAGGACTCCGACATGCGTATGAAGATCCCCGCGATCGGCTTCGCCCTCACCACTGCCCTGGTCCTGGCGGGCTGCTCCGCACAGACCGCCCCCGGCGCCTCTCCCGCGGCAAACGCCGGCTTCCTGGCGTCCGCCGACACCTCTCTCCCCACGGGGGGTGCGCTGACGGTGGCGGTCGACTATGACAGCGTCGAAGCCGCGGGCTTCGACCCGCAGCTGGCCAACACCGCCCGCTCCTGGATGATCCTCGGGCTCTCCTACGAGACCCTCCTCGGTCTCGACGAGAACTTCGCCCCCACCCCCGCACTCGCCGAGAAATGGGAGGAGAAGAGCCCCACCGAGTACGTCTTCACCCTGCGGGAGGGTGCGGCGTTCTCCAACGGCCGTGCCGTCACCCCCGACGACGTGGCTGGCAGCATCGAACGGCTCAAGGCCGCCGGCGGCTCCTGGTCGACTCAGGCCTCGGTGATCTCCTCCGTCGAGGCGACGGGAGAGCGCGAGGTGACTCTCCACCTCGCCGAGCCCTACTCGCCGCTGTTCGGGCTGCTCGCCCACGTCGCGACGTCGATCCTGCCGATCGCAGAGATTGAGGCCGGCGAGGTGGATCTCGCCACCGACATCGTCGGCAGCGGTCCGTACGTCCCGACCTCGCACGTGCAGGATCAGTCGTGGACCTTCGAGCGAAACTCGCACTACAACGGCCCGGCGTACTCGCCCGACTCCATCGCGCTCCAGGTCGTTCCCGATGAGGCCGCGCGCCTCGCCGCCATCCGGGACGGGAGCGCCGACTACGTGGTCTTCAACAACCCGGATGCCGCGTCCCTTCTCGCTCAGACCGCCTCGGCGACAGTGGTCAACCAGCAGAACACCGACTTCTTCTACCTCGTGCTCAATGGGGCCGATCCCGAATCCCCGCTCGCCGACGAGAGGGTGCGGTTCGCCGTCAACGCGATCATCGACCGGCAGCAGATCTCGGACATCGCCCTCGCGGGGAACGCGAGACCCACCGCCCTCACCCCGTTCGCACTGCCGGACGCCTGTGACCCCGCGCAGCTGCCCTCCGCGACGATCAGCGACGACGAGATCCGCGCGCTTCTCGACGATGCGGGTGCCACCGACCTGAGTCTCACCCTGAAGACCTGGAACAGCGAGTCCGGGCCGGGCGCGATCGCCCAGGTGATCCAGCAGCAGCTCGCCGAGTTCGACATCGACCTCGACGTGCAGATCCTCGACGACGGCATCTGGTCCGAGGCGCTCTACGGCGACCCTGCCGTTCCCGCCGACACCGATCTCAGCGTCAGCTGGTTCGCCGGCTACGGCGACGCCTCGCTCGTGACCAACTGGTGGAACACCGACACCGCGGGCTTCACGGCCCGCTTCATGGCTCCTACTCCGGAGATCAACGCCCTCATCACGAAGGCCGCCGAGACCCCGCTGGGTGACGCGCGCGCCCAGGTGTTCAACGAGCTGTGCGCGGCTGTCGATCAGAACGCGCAGATGGTGGCACTCGTGAACCGACCCGGTCAGGTCGCGTTCCGCTCCGACGCGCTGAGCCCCACCATCGCCACCGACGAGGGCTACGGCAACGTGCTGCGCTTCGTCTCCGACTTCCGAGTCGTCGAGGCGCGGTAGGGCCATGCGAATCCTGCGAATGCTGCCGGGGAGGCTGATGACGGCCCTCGCGGTCGTCATGGGCGCGTCGATCCTGATCTTCGTCGCCGTCCGCAGCCTCCCCGGCGACTTCGCCCAGCTGCTGCTTGGCCCGCTCGCCTCCGACGCGGCCAAGGATGCGGTCAGGGAGGCCTTCCGGCTCGACCGCAGCCTGCCCGAGCAGTACTGGGCATGGATGACCTCTGCGCTGCGCGGCGACTTCGGCATCTCGGTCGCGAGCCAGACGCCCGTGCTGGACGAGTTCGCCGTGCGGGCCCCCACGACCGCGCTCCTGGCGCTGATGGCGATGACGATCACGCTCGCCGTGGGGATTCCGCTCGGCGTCTACGCGGGCACGCGACCCGCGCGCGGCCGCTCGGCGGTCGCCGGCCGCCTCCTCGGCAGTATCGGCATCAGCATCCCCGAGATCGTGCTGGGATCGCTCGTCGTCTACCTCTTCTCCCGGTTCGATCTGGGCCTGAGCGTCACCGGGTTCGTGTCGGCGCGCGACGACCTCGGCGGCGCGATCCTCTCGCTCCTCCTGCCCGCTCTCGTACTCTCCGTCTTCTGTGTCGCGGCGACCGCCCGCACCACTCGCGATGCGGTCATGGGAGTGCTCGTCGAGCCGCACATCCTGGCGGCGGTCTCCCGCGGCGAACGACCCTGGTTCATCGTGCGGCACCACGTGCTGCGCAACGCGCTGATCCCGGTGTTCACCTTCACGGCGACGATCTTCGCCTATCTGCTGGGCGGCGCCGTGCTCGTGGAGAGCGTCTTCTCGGTGCCGGGACTGGGCTCCTACCTCGTGCAGGGGCTCGGCCGGCGCGACATCGCCGTCGTCCAGACGGGCGTCCTGCTCGCCACCGTCGTCTTCGTCGTGTGCAGTCTGCTGATCGACGTCGTCACGGCCCTCGTGGATCCTCGTGTCACCCCCGGCCGCAAGCGAGGTCTCGCATGAACGCCCCGATCCCTCCCGCCACCGACGTGGTCGGCGTGCGCCCTCGACGGCTGTCCTCGACCTTCCGCGGTCTCGACCTGCTCGGTCGCGTCGCGCTGGGCGTCCTGGCCGCCATCCTGCTCGTCGGTGTCGCCGGCACCCTCTTCCACATCGGCGGCGACTCCGCGACGATCGCCGGGCCCCGGCTCGCGCCGCCCTCGCCGGCCTGGCCGTTGGGAACCGACTCCCTCGGTCGTTCCCTGCTCCCGCGCTTGTTCGAGGGCATCGCCACGACCCTGGCGCTGTCGGTGCTCGCGGTCGCGATCACCGCGGTCGTCGCGTCCACCGCGGGGATGATCGCCGGATATCACGGCGGCGTGGTGGGTGGAGTGATCCTGCGCATCGGCGACATCCTCTACGCCTTCCCGGCGATCGTGCTGGCGATCCTCGTGGCGACCGTCGTGGGGCCGGGGGTGACCACCGCCGTCGCCGCGATCGTGCTCGTGACGGTGCCCCTGATGACGCGGATGGTAGGCCAGGAAGCGCGTGCGGTCGCCGGTCGCGACTTCATCACGGCCGGCATCATCGCCGGTGTCAGCACCCCACGCATCCTCGTGCGACACGTGCTGCGCAATGTCTCCGGAACGATCGCCGTGCAGGGCACCTACGCGCTCTCCGTCGCGATCCTGGTCGAGGGAGGGCTCAGCTTCCTCGGTTACGGCGTCCAGTTGCCGGCATCCTCGCTCGGCCTCCTCATCCGCGAAGGCGCGATCTACATGGTGACCTCACCCGTGTTGCTCCTCGCGCCCGGCATCGTCCTGATCGTCGCGATCCTCGCGATCAACGTGCTCGGCGACAGTCTTCGCGATCTGTTCGAACCCCGTGAGACGAGGAGCCTCGAATGAGCGCCGCTGCCCTGCCATCGCCCGCGCCCGGCCCGTTCGCGATCGAGATCGACGACGTCGTGGTCGACTACGTCCGCCGCGACGGGGGAGTCGTCCGCGCACTCGACCATGCCACGCTCTCCGTCGCGCGGGGTGAGCGTCTGGGGCTCGTCGGAGAGTCGGGCTCCGGCAAGTCGACGGTGGCCGCTCTGCTGTCTCGGCTCCTGCCCGCCAACGGCTCCGTGTCCTCGGGACGTGTGGAGGTGGAGGGCGCTGATGTGCTCTCGATGACGGCGGACGAGGTGCGGGCGCTGCGCCGTGGAGTCGTCGGGACGATCCCGCAGGATCCGGCATCGTCGCTGGACCCGACGATGCGCATCGGTCGCCAGCTGCGTCTTGCGCTCCCCGGGACGGTGAGCACCGCCGCCGACGCGGCCGACCTTCTCGATCGCGTGCGCATCCGCGATCCCCGCAGCGTGCTCCGCCTCTTCCCCCACCAGGTCTCGGGCGGAATGGCTCAGCGCATCGTCATCGCGATGACTCTCGCCCGGAGTCCCCGAGTTCTCGTCGCGGACGAACCGACGGCGGCGCTGGATGCCAGCGTGCGTCATGAGGTGACGAGCCTGCTGTTCGAGATCGCCGACGAGCAGAAGACCACCGTGGTCTGGCTCAGCCACGACCTGCGTTCTGTCGGTCGCTGGTGCGAGCGGGTCGCCGTGATGTTCGCCGGCTCCGTCGTCGAGCAGGGGCCTGCCGCGAGCGTCCTCGGCTCGCCGACGCATCCCTACACCGTCGCCCTCGCCCACGCCGATCCGGCCCGCGCGCAGCCCGGGGAGCGGATCGACACGGGCGTGATCGTCCAGCCGGGAAGAGGAGCACGATGATGAATGCCGTCATGTCCTTGGAGGGCGTGTCCTGCACGTTCACGAGCGGCTGGGGCTCCTCTCGACGTCGCGTCGAAGCGATGCGCGACGTGTCGTTCGACATCCACAGGGGCGAGACTCTGGGGTTGGTGGGAGAGTCGGGTTCCGGCAAGTCGACGACGGGACGGGTCGCGCTCGCCCTGCAGAAGCCCACGAGCGGACGCGTGCTCTTCGAGGGGGAGCCCTTGGGGAGCCCGAAGTCGGCCCGCGGTCGCCGGCAGCTGGTGCCCCAGAATCCGCTGTGGTCTCTCGATCCGCGGCTCCCCGTGGCAGCGTCCATCGCGGAACCCCTCGCCGCGTTGCGGGGAGGGAGTCTGCGATCGCATCGTGCGGCTGTCGAGAGCATGCTCCGCGACGTCCGCCTGGACGTGTCGCTGGCAGACCGATATCCGCACGAGCTCTCGGGAGGTCAGCGTCAACGCGTCGCCATCGCCCGTGCGCTCATCACGCATCCGCCGTTCATCGTCTTCGACGAAGCCGTCAGCGCGCTCGACGTCTCGGTGCAGACGCAGATCCTCAACCTGCTGCGCGATCTACAGGAGGAGCACGGCTTCGCCGCACTGTTCATCTCCCACGATCTGGCTGCCGTCCGCTATCTGGCGCATCGTATCGCCGTGATGCGGCTCGGCGAGATCGTCGAGCTGGCCGACACCGAACGCTTCTCCTCGGCTCCGGCCCACGAATACTCCCGTCAACTCCTGGAGGCACTGTGACCCCTTCGTCCGCCATCCCCGCCCCTCGGCTGGCCGGGATCCCCGACTGGGGACCCCGCGTCGTCAACGCCGACCTCGAGCTGTCCCTCGTCGCCGGGACCAGGGGAGAGGTCGTCGACTATGACTTCCCCGGTGTCGAGGTCGGCGTGGCCACCTACCCCGAGGGGCCGACGGGATGCACCGTCATCCACATCCCCGACGGTGCCCGAATGACGATCGACGCGCGGGGTGGCGCGATCGGCATGAGCAGCGGCTACGAGTACTTCGCGCACGCGATCTGCCTCGCCGGCGGCTCGGTGTACGGGCTCTCGGCGGGATCGGGCGTGGCTGACGAGCTCCGCGCCCGGGGCGGCAACCGCGGGGGCGTCGACGACCTGGCGCTCGTGTCCAGCGCGGTGATCTACGACTTCTCCGCGCGGGCGACGGCGATCATCCCCGACGCCGCACTCGGCCGCGCGGCCATCCGAGACGCCGCCCACGGCCGGGTGGCGGTCGGTCGTGTCGGGGCCGGCGCGTCGGCGTCGGCAGGAAAGCTCGACTACGCCCGTACCGAGATCACCGGCCAGGGTGCGGCGTTCGGACGCATCGGTGACGTGCGCGTGCTCGTGGTGACCGTCCCCAATCCGGTCGGCGTCATCGTGGATCGCGACGGCGTCGTCGTCCGCGGGAACTACCGCACCGAGTCGGGCACGCGTGGACGCCTCGAGCCCGACTATGTCGCCGCCATCGAGAAGGCCCAGGTGGCAGGCGGAGTGCGGCCGGAGGCGCAACGGGGAAACACGACGATCACGACCGTCGTCACCAACGTGCGACTCACCGAGCACGAGCTCGTCCACTTCAGTCGTCAGGTCCACTCGTCGATGAACCGGGCGATCCAGCCCTTCCACACGGCGCTCGACGGCGACACCCTGTTCGCGTTGACGACCGACGAGGTCGACCTGGCGCCCGCGGTGCCGCGGGAAGGGTCCCCGGTCGACTCGCTCGCCCTGGGCGCGTTCGCCTCCGAACTGGCCTGGGACGCCGTCCTGTGCGCCGCCCGATGACGCGGCGGCCGTGCCGGCCCATGACCCGACAGCTCGACCGACCCCTCGACTGTGAGGAGACAGCATGACCTTCATCGATCCGGCCCTCGTCGAACCCGACGCGCCCCATCGCCTCGTGCCCCTTCCGGTGGCGGGTGATCGCCTCGGCAACGACGACGTCGACCTCGTCCCCACCCACGGCATCGGACGGGGACTGGTCGCGTTCGACCTGCCCGGTGTCTCGATCGGCACGGCCGAGTACGCCGAAGGCCCGACCGGCACGACCGTTCTCGCGTTCGAGCGGGGCCTTCGGACCTCGGTGGATGCGCGCGGCGGTGCCATCGGCATCATCGGGCGTTACGAAGGGATCAATGACGCGATCTGCTTCGCCGGCGGCTCATCGTATGGCCTCGCCGCTGCGACCGGCGTCGACGAGGAGCTCCTCGCCCGCGCGGAGGGCCGCGTGGGCTGGCGAGAGCTGCGTTCGACCTCCGGGGCCGTGATCTACGACCTTGCCGCCCGCCCGACGGGCATCGTTCCTGACGCCGCTCTCGGTGCCGCCGCTCTGCGCGCCGCGCGTTCCGACGTCGTCGCGGTCGGTCGGGTGGGAGCGGGGGTCTCCGCCTCGACGGGCAAGATCGATCCCTCACGCACCGAGTTCTCGGGCCAGGGCGCGGCGTTCCGGCAGCTCGGCGAGATTCGGATCCTCGTCGTCACCGTCGTCAATCCGGTGGGTGTGATCGTCGATCGCTCCGGCACGGTCGTCCGCGGCAACTACGACGCCGCCACCGGTGAGCGTCGACACCCCTTCGCCGACTATGAGCAGGCGCTGGCCTCGCAGACCCTCCCGACGACCTCACCCGGGAACACGACCGTCACGGCCGTGGTCACCAACGTCGCTCTGGACGACAAGGAGCTGCGGCTCTTCGCCCGACAGGTCCACTCGTCGATGCACCGAGCCATCCAGCCGTTCCACACGAATCACGACGGCGACACGCTGTTCGCCCTCACCACTGATGAGGTCACGCTCCCGCCGGCGGGGAGCACGCGACTCGGGGAGCAGGCGGTCAACTCGATCGCGTTGGCCACCGTCGCCTCGGAGCTGGCGTGGGACGCCGTCCTCCGCGCCGCGATTTGACCGATTCGCTCCCTTCACCACCCACCGCGTCGTTCGACGCGGGCATCACCAGATCTGAGAGGAACACCCCATGGCGATTCGCCGGTTCGAGACCGATGAGGTCGATCCCTTCGCGCGCGGAGCGGCGATCGGACGCTTCAGCGCGGACGGGGTGGCCTGGAACCTGCGCAGCTACCGCGAGCTGTTCGCGGCGGTCGGCGTCTCGGAGGAAGACCTGCCGGGTATCGGTCGACGAGCGCTCGAGAACATCGAGCGGTGGTCTCCGGCCCTCGGAGCCGAGGCGCGCGGCATCGCCGCCGGTGCCGGCGTGGAGCCATGGGAGATCGGGATGCTCAACGCGCGCACCGAGATCCTCGCGACCGTCGGAGCGATCGGCGAGGGCGAGTGCTCGACCGTCGTCGCGTTGGACGCGGGGCGCGCGCCCCGGACGATGCAGACCTGGGACTGGCACGACGTGTCCAACGAGGATCAACTCGTCGTGCGTGCGCGCCTGAGTGCCGACCGCGAGGTGCGTTACTTCACCGAGTTCGGCATCCTCGGCAAGGTCGGCGTGAACGACGCCGGGCTGGGTGCGCACTTCAACATCCTCAATCACCAGGACGACGGCGGAGCGGTCGGGGTGCCCGTGCACGCCGTGGCGCGCGCGGTGCTCGACGGCGCCGACGACATCGCAGGAGCGATCCGGGTCGCCCGATCGGCCGCGGTCAGTGCGTCGACCGTGCTGACCGTTGTCGCCGGCGGCGCGAGGGGCGGACAGGCGGTCTCGATCGAGCTCAGCCCGAGCGGTGCCGTCGTCGTCACACCCGACGAAGACGGCATTCTCGTGCACACGAACCACTTCCTCGATGCCGTCCTCGCGCAGGGTGAAATGGTTCCGGCGACCTCGAGCACCTTCCCCCGCCTTCGACGGCTGCAGGAGCGCCGCGACCGGTTCCGTACCGACGACCCGGTGGCGCGGGCGCAGGCGATGCTCCTCCACGAGGCCGATGGTGCCGCCGTGTGCTGTCACCCCGATCCGGCGCTCTCCTTCGAGCACCGCTGGGAGACGCTGATCACGATCGGGATCGACGTGGAGCGCGGGCGACTGCAGTTCCACGAGGGTGGCCCGTGCCGAGTGACGCGTGAGGGATGGCAGAGCTTCTGAGAGGGAGGTTTCTGAGACAATGGCGAAGACTCGGGAGGGGCGCGTGGCATCGGCGACGATCGTGGACGTGGCGAAGGCGGCCGGTGTGTCCAAGACGACGGTGTCCGATGCGCTCCGCGGCGGCGGTCGGGTCTCCGAAGAGACGCGACAGGCCGTCATCGCTGCCGCCGAGAAGCTCGGCTACTCGCTCAACCGCTCGGCACGGTCGTTGCGGACGGCGACGACCGGTGCGATCGGTCTCTACATCCCGCAGGTGCTCGTCCGCAGCGAGCATTACCTGTCCTTCGTGTACGGCGCCGTCAACGCGGCCGCACAGCGCGACTACGACGTGACGCTCATCGTCGCGGGAAACCGGGAGCGAGCGGCACACGTTCCGCATGTCGACGGGTTGGTCCTCATCGACCCGGTCGAGAGCGACCAGAACCTGGACCGTCTCATGGCGACGGGCCTGATGACGGTCTCTTCCGAGCACTTCCCCGGGGGGCGGAAGCCCACCGGCGTCGTCTGGTCGGATCATGCCGCGCAGGCGCGCGAACTGCTCGACCATCTCGCGGACGAGGGAGCGCGCGCCCCGGCGCTGATCGCCTCGACGACCGTGTCGGAGTGGTCGCTCAACATCCGTGAGGCCTACAACGGGTGGTGCGCGGAGAGGGGCGTGACGCCCGTCATCGTCGAGTCGCCGTTCGGCGCGGCGCCGGAGGATCTCCAACGGACCGCAGCCGAACTCCTTCGAGCCCATCCGGAGACCGACGCCCTCGTCGCGGCCGGTGACGGTGTCGCGGTGACCGTCGCTCCCGCGATCACGGCGGCGGGGCGGCGGATCGGCGTGGACTTCCTTCTCGCATCCTGCGTCGACAGTCAGGCCAATGAGGCGCTGCAACCGCCGATCACGTCGGTGGATGCCCGAGGAGGCGACGCGGGCGCGGCCTGCGTGCGGCTGCTCATCGATCTCCTCGAAGGAGTCGTCGAGCCTGGCACCTCCATCGAGCTTCCGCTGCTTCGGCACACGCGCGCCTCGACGCAACGCGCGGCGGACGCGGGCCCGGAGGCCGGCGCGGCGTCGACTCGCCGGCCGACCGCCTGACGCACCACGGCTGACACCGCCCCGGTGCCGGGGCTGACGCGCGCCCGCGCGGCGCCGGAGTGATGGACGCACAACGGCGGATGGGGTAGACGACACGCCGCGGCGTGCGACCGGCGGGCCAGCGTGTCGCGATGCGGATCCGCTGTTGTGGCGCGGCCTCGCGGTGCGGCCGTTCGATCCGACTTGACATCGCACGCGCCGAGCCTCATGATCGCATGTACATAGTTGTCCACATACAAATGTCCACTACGACGACGTACGGATCGAATCGATGAAGATTGCACTTGTCGGGAGCTACGGCGTGGGTCTGACCATGCGCGTACCGCGGATGCCCGAAGCCGGAGAGACCCTGTCGGGAGGCGCGTTCGACGCGGGCCCCGGAGGAAAGGGCTCGAACCAGGCCATCGCGGCGGCACGTCTGGGCGCTGAGGTCTCCTTCCTCACCGCCGTCGGCGACGACGACTACGGACGCGCCGCGGCTGCGCTCTGGGCGGCCGAGTCGGTCGACGCGTCGAAGGTCGTCGTCACGCGCGAGGCCGCCACGATGGTGGGCATCATCCTGGTCGAGCCCTCGGGCGAGAACCGCATCGCCATCGCCCCCGGCGCACTCGACGAGCTCGATGCCGCCGCCGTGGAGACGTTCCGTGCCGAGATCGCCGCCGCCGACATCCTCGTCGTCTCGATGGAGATCCCCCTCCCGGTCGCCGCCGCGGCCCTGCGCATCGGAGCGGAGGAGGGCACGCGTACGCTCCTCAACCCCGCTCCCGCCCAGCCCCTCCCCGACGAGGTGTGGCCGTGGATCGACGTGCTCACCCCCAACCAGTCCGAGGCGCCGGTGCTCCTCGGCCTTCCCGCCGACCACGGCCGCACCGACGAGGATCTCCTCGCGTTGCTCGCCGCGCGCTCCGGCGGAAGCGTCGTTCTCACGCGCGGCGGCGCCGGAGCGCTGCTGTCGGAGGGCGGTGTGGTCACGCCCGTCGCGCCCGTCCGCGTCGAGCGCGTGGTCGACACGACCGGTGCCGGCGACTCCTTCACCGCCGCCCTCGCCGTGGCGCTCGCCGAAGGCCAGAGCCTTGCCGACGCCGCACACTTCGCCGCTGTGGCCGGTGCCCGCACCGTGACCATCGCCGGCGTCATCCCCGCCCTTCCGACCCGAGCAGACCTCGCCGACGAGACCGGAGCCGCCTCATGACCTCGACCATCGCCATCCGCACGGCCACGAGCGCCCGCTCGTTCCTCCACGCCCGCGAAGCAGGTGTGCTGGCCGCCCTCGTCCTGCTGTTCGTGCTCGGAGCGGTGCTCTCGCCCAGCTTCCTGCAGGGCGGCAACCTGCTCTCGGTCGGTCAGCAGATCGCCCAGATCGGGATCATGGCGGTCGGGGCGACGTTCGTCATCATCAACGGCGAGATCGACCTCTCCGTCGGTTCCATCTACGCGCTCGCGGCGATCTCCACCGGCATGGCGATCGCGGCGGGAGTCGCGTGGCCCGTCGCGGTGCTGATCGGCCTGGGTGCCGGGGTGATTGCGGGCCTTCTCAACGGACTCGCCGTCGTCCTCCTCGGGGTGCCGAGCTTCATCGTGACCCTCGGAAGCCTCAGCGTCTTCCGCGGTGTCGCCCTCCTCATCTCCGACGGCGCGCCCATCTCCCTCAGCTCCGACCAGCCCGGGGTCGCCGAGTTCGGCCTCCTCGGCCAGGGCCGCCTGTTCGGCATCATCCCGATGCAGTTCCTGTTCTTCCTCTTCGTGGCCGCCGTCGGCGTCGTGCTGCTGTCGCGCTCGCGTCTGGGCTTCAACACCTACGCGGTCGGCGGGAACCAGGAAGCGGCACGCCTGGTCGGCATCAACGTCAAGGCCGTCAAGGTCTCGGCCTTCGTGCTGTCGGGTCTGACCGCGGCGATCGCCGGCGTGCTCGGCCTGTCCTTCCTCTCCTACGTGCAGGGGGTGACCGGCACCGGACTGGAGCTGACCGTCATCTCGGCCGTCATCATCGGCGGGGCCGCCCTGTTCGGCGGCTCGGGGACGATGTGGGGCACCGTGATCGGTGTCGCCTTCATCGGCCTCCTGCAGAACATCCTCAACATCAACGGAATCTCGTCGTTCTGGCAGACCGTCATCACCGGTCTCGTGATCGTGGCCGCCGTGGCCGCCGACACCTGGCAACGACGCCGAAAGACCAAGGCCTGACCGGGCCGATCCCCATCGCGCGCCCACGACGCGCGCGTCCGCACCGAACACTCTCACCCGATCGAGCCCTCCCCGCGAGCGCTCACACTCTCACCCTCATTCGGATCAAAGGAGCACCGATGTCCCTTCGCACTCGCACCCGCCGCCTCCTGGCGTGGAGTGCTCTCGCCGTCGCCGGCGCACTCGCCCTCTCGGGCTGTGGCGCCATCAC
>JBMDWQ010000191.1:0-5257 GCA_048594675.1 Microbacterium sp.
ATCTTCCGCAGCGTCGTGCTCCCCAACGCCGTGCCGGCGCTGGTGACCCTCGGGATCTACACCTTCGTCAACAACTGGAACGACCTGCTCTGGCCCCTCGTCTTCACGACCGACCAGCAGATGGGCACGATCACCTCCGGACTGACCTTGCTCACCGGCCCCGACGGCATCATCCCCTACGGCGTGATGATGGCCGGATCCCTCATCGCCCTGGCACCCCTCGCCGTCCTCTTCCTCGTGCTCCAGCGGCGCTTCATCCAGAGCGTCGCCAGCACCGGACTCAAATGACCCCGACCGACCCGAGACGAGAGGCTGCAATGCCCACCGCACGACTCATGTTCGACCCCCGGCTGCCGATCGGTGCCGTCAACCGCCGGCTGTTCGGCTCCTTCGTGGAGCACCTCGGCCGGTCGGTGTACGACGGCATCTACGAGCCGACCCACCCCACCGCCGACGCCGACGGATTCCGCCAGGATGTGCGGGACCTCGTCCGCGAGCTGGGGGTGAGTGCCATCCGCTATCCCGGGGGCAACTTCGTGTCGGGGTTCCGCTGGGAGGACAGCGTTGGGCCGCGCGAGCAGCGCCCCGAGCGCATCGATCTCGCGTGGCACTCCACCGAGACCAACGAGGTGGGGCTGCACGAGTTCCAGCGGTGGCTGGAGTCGATCGACAGTGAGCTCGTCCTCGCGGTCAACCTCGGCACCCGCGGGACCCTGGAAGCGCTCGACCTGCTCGAGTACGCGAACCTTCCCGGTGGCAGCGCCCGGGCCCTCGAGCGGGCGAGCAACGGACGCGCCGAGCCGTTCGACGTGCGCATGTGGTGCCTCGGCAACGAGATGGATGGACCCTGGCAGCTCGGACACCGCTCCGCCGACGACTACGGCAAGCTCGCCGCCCAGACCGCCCGCGCCATGCGCATGTTCGACCCGTCCTTGGAGCTGGTGGTGTGCGGGTCGTCGAGCCGGCACATGTCCACGTTCGGCGAGTGGGAGCGGGTCGTGCTCTCCCACTCCTACGACGACGTCGACTACATCTCCTGCCACGCGTACTACGAGGAGAAGAACGGCGACGCGGCCAGCTTCCTCGCCTCGGCCGTCGACATGGACGCCTTCATCGAGCAGGTCGTGACGACCATCGATCACGTCAAGGCCGTCAAGCGCAGCGATCACGTCGTCAACATCTCCTTCGACGAGTGGAACGTCTGGTACAACGAGCGCTTCGAGAAGATCGACAAGATCACCGGCGTGGACAACTGGCCGGTCGCGCCCCGGCTCCTCGAAGACGCGTACTCGGTGCTCGATGCCGTCGTCGTCGGGAACCTCCTGATCTCGCTCCTCCGTCGCGCCGACCGTGTGACGAGCGCCTCGCTCGCGCAGCTCGTGAACGTGATCGCCCCGATCATGACCGAGCCTGGCGGCATCGCGTGGAAGCAGACGACGTTCTTCCCGTTCGCCCTCACCTCGGCGCTCGCCGTCGGCGAGGCGGTGACAACGCGCGTGGAGTCCGAGACCTACGACACCGCCGTGTACGGCACCGTGCCGACGATCGACGCGATCACGACGCACGACGCCGAGGCCGGGACGGTCAGCATCTTCGTCGTGAACCGTTCGCAGACAGACGCCACGACGCTCGAGTTCGACCTCTCCTCCTTCCCGGGCGTGATCGGCGGTGACGCGCAGACCCTCGCCGACGACGACATCTACGCCGTCAACACGCTCGCCGAACCGGAGCGGGTGTCGATGCGGGCGAACACGTCGCTCGCACTCGCCGACGGCGCCGGGCGAATCGATCTCCCGCCCGTGTCCTGGACCGTCATCACCCTCCGCACGCGCTAGCCGTCGGGCTGGGTCGTGCCCGTCCCTCCGTGATGCACAACGGCGGAGGCTTGATGCACAACGGCGGATGGGTGGGCCGACACGCCGTGTGTTCCTCCCCTTCGCACGGCGTGTCGCCCGTCCGCTCCGCCGTTGTGCTCGTTCGGTCCGCGGGGGTGAGTGGCCGGGCGCTGGGTGGCGCAGCACACCGCCCCGACGGTGTGGCCTCCGCCGCACACCTTCACCGACGTTCGGCGCGCTGTCGCCGAGGTGCTCCCCGTTTCCGGTGGCGGCACTTCGCGTTCTGGCGCTCCGCGATCGTCTGGCGCCTCCCGGCCTGACGCGGAGGAGGGGAGGGGGCGTCGTCCCGCCTCTCCTTCGCGTGGTCCCAAGTACACGGCGGCGGACGCGGGAGGCGACTCGCCGTGGATCGCGCCCGCATATGCGGCGTGTTGCCCGACGTATCCGCCGTTGGGGGCGGGACAGGATGCTCGGCATTCGACCCGCATTCTGATAAACGGAATATGGGTCTGAATAACGGAATGTTGCTAGAGTGACGACGTCGACCCGACCACCCCGTCCCCGAAGGAGGAGACGAATGAAACTGCTGCGCGTCGGACCGGAGGGTGCGGAACGCCCCGGGGTCCTCGTCACCGAGGACGGGTTCGTGGACGTCTCCGATCTCGTCTCCGACTTCGACGAGGAGTTCTTCGGATCCGACGGGATCGCACGGATCGCCCCGGTCGTCGAGGAACGCCGGCGGGAAGGGCGGATCACGCCGCTCGCAGGTCAGCGCATCGGTGCTCCGATCGCCCGCCCGCATCAGATCATCTGCGTCGGCCTCAACTACAGCGACCACGCGCGGGAGACCGGCCAAGCGGTGCCGGAGGAGCCGATCCTCTTCACGAAGTCGCCCAACACGATCGTGGGTCCTCATGACGACGTGCGGCTTCCGCGCGGGGCGACCAAGACCGACTGGGAGGTGGAGCTCGGCATCGTGATCGGTGCCCGCGCGAGCTACCTGGAGTCTCCGGCCGCCGCGCGCGACCACATCGCCGGGTGGGTGCTGGTCAACGACGTCAGCGAGCGCGCGTTCCAGATGGAGCGGGGCGGGCAGTGGCTGAAGGGGAAGTCGGCCGAGACGTTCAACCCCGCCGGTCCCTGGCTCGTCACCCCCGACGAGGTCGACGACGTGACGGCCCTCGACATGTGGCTCGACGTGAATGGGGTGCGCCGGCAGACCGGGTCGACCGCGACGATGATCTTCGACCCCTTCGTGATCGTCCACTACATCAGCCAGTTCCTCGTGCTCGAGCCCGGCGACCTCATCAACACCGGCACACCCCCCGGCGTGGGCATGGGCTTCTCGCCTCAGATCTGGCTGCGCGAGGGTGACGTGATGGCGCTCGGCATCGATGGACTCGGCACGCAGCGGCAGACCGTGATCGGTCCGCGATGAGGGCCCTGGTCATCACGAGCCGCACTTTTCTCATCCAGATCTGACGAAGGAGATCGACATGACACGTGCCCTGGTGACCGGAGGTGCACGCGGCCTCGGCGCGGCGGCCGCGGCCCGACTGGCCGACGACGGGGTGGAGGTGATCCGCATCGACGTCTCGGACCGCGGCGACATCGTGCTCGACATCACGGACGAGGAGGCGGTGGCAGCGGCCGCCTCCGAGATCGGACCCGTCGACGTGCTCGTCAACTCGGCCGGGATCGTCGGCCCGAACACTCCGCTGCTGGAGACCGACTCCGCACAGTGGCGTCACGTCTTCGACGTCAACGTGCTCGGCACCGTCGCGATGATGCGTGCCTTCGTCCCGGGCATGGTCGAGCGCGGGTGGGGCCGGGTCGTCAACCTCGCCAGCATGGCGGGAAAGGACGGTAACCCCAATCTGTCGATCTACTCGGCCTCGAAGGCGGCGGTGATCGCCCTCACCAAGTCGGCGGGGAAGGAACTGGCCACGACGGGCGTCCTCGTCAACGCGATCGCCCCCGCGGTGATCGCGACCCCCATGAACGAAGACACCGCACCCGACGTGCTGGCCCACATCACGAGCCTCATCCCCATGAAGCGCGTCGGTAAGGCGGAAGAGGTCGCCGAGCTGATCGCCTGGCTCGCGTCCGACCGGGTGAGCTTCTCCACGGGCGCGGTCTACGACATCAGCGGGGGCCGGGCCACCTACTGAGGTGCGGCTCTAGCGGGTGGCGCCTCTCGACGCCACGATCGCGCGCACCTCGTCGATGCGGGCGACGAGCTCCGGCAGGGGCGTGCGGAAGGCGAGCGCGCTCACGCTGACCGCACCCGAGGTCTCGGGATGTGTGCCGCTGCGCAGGGGAACCGCGATGCAGTTCACCCCCTGCTCGTTCTCCTGGTCGTCGATCGCGTAGCCGCGCTCCCGCGTGCGCTGCAGGTCGTCCCACAACGCCTCGACCGAGACGATCGTCTGGGGCGTGCGCGCCACGAGGGGGGTGGCCGCGACGATCCCCGACAGTTCCTCGATGCTCCCGGCGGCCTCACTCAGGAGCATCTTGCCGACGGCCGTGCAGCACGCGGGATTGCGTCCGCCGACCACCGACGTCAGCCGCACCGATCCCGACGACGGATCCACCTTCGCGCGGTAGACCACCTCGGCACCGTCGCGGACGGCGTAGTGGGCCGTCTCACCGAACTGGTCCACGAGCGCGTGAAGGATCGGCTCCACGGTGCGCTGCTCGGGCCGGCGGGCGTGGTTCTCGAACGCCAGCCGGAGGAACTCGTCGCCCACGACGTACATCCCGCGTCCCGACTGTGCCGCAAGCCCCGCGCGGCGCAGCGAGGCGAGCGCGCGATGCACGGTGGACTTCGGGCTGTCGACGGCGGCAGCGAGCTCGTCGAGAGTGGCGCCGTCGGGCCGCTCGGCCAGCTCGATCAGGAGCGCGAGCACCCGATCAGAACCGACGACGCGCGGTGCGGGATCCGGATGTGGCGCCACTCGGTCATCCTAGCCCGGCGGCTGGTGCGGCCTCGGGTGTGGGGTCGGGCGGACACAACGGCGGAGATTCCGGCCCGTTGCCCGGCGTGTTGGCGCCGTTCCTCGGCGTGTCACCCGCCCGGTCCGCTGTTGTGCACGAGCGAACGACCCTCCCGCCCGCGCCAGGCCATTGTGCTGCGGGCCGGGCCGTGCCACAGTCGGCGCGGAGCGGAGGAGCACACGATGGGCATCGCATTGGAGAACGTCGGGATCGCGGTTCGTGACATCGAGGCGGCGATCGCCTTCTTCGTCGATCTCGGCTTGAGTGTCGTCGGTCGCGACACGGTGAGCGGAGGGTGGGCCGATACGGCCGTGGGTCTCGACGGCAACCACGCGAAGATCGCCGTCCTGCAGACACCGGGCGGTCAGGGCCAGATCGAGCTGTTCGAGTATCTCCATCCCGAGGCGATCGAGACCGGTCCCACC
>JBMDWQ010000192.1:0-4737 GCA_048594675.1 Microbacterium sp.
GGCCGCGCGGTCGATCACGGCGCGGATTCCCCGGTTGTCGAAGGAGCGCACCACGTTACCCAGATCGTCGTAGTCGGTCGCGGTGAGCTGCCATGCCCCTGCGCCGTACTCCGCACTGTTGACGGTGTAGCCCTCGTCGTCCGTGTATTGGATCGACGCGTAGCGCCAGTCGGCTGCCGAGAGCTGCGACGGGTCGGTCGTGGTGAGGGGCCGGTCGGGGCCGAACTCCGCCGCGCCGTAGGTGGGCACCCGCTCCTGCTTCCAGCGGGCGACACTCGTCGCCCTCAGGTCGGGGAGCCCGGACACGGTCTGGGTCGGGTCGATCCCGTAGACGAAGCTCGTCACCGTCGACGTGGGCTGCCCCGACGCGGCGCCGCCGCGGGTGACCTTCGCCAGCCGCAGATCGGTTCCCGTCGTGTACGAGAAGCCGTAGGGCGCCAGTCCGGCATTGGTGACGCCGGTCAGGCGCGTCACGTCGGTTCCGCTGACCGAGTATGTGTAGCTGGTCGAGAGGCCCGGCCGGCGCGGGTCGGTCACGGTGGCCAGTCGCCCGTTCGAGTGATACGTGTACTGGGCGACGACGGTCGTTCGCATGCCGGGGGTCGGAGTGGCATCAGGATCGAACGCCGTGTACGCGATGCTCTTGACCTGGCCGGACACATCTCCCGGGGAGGAGGATGTCGCGGTCGTCGACGACGCGTACGTCACCTCGAGCGCGCGGCACCCCGCGACCAGGGTCGTGCACGTCACGCCGTCGGGCACCGAGGCGAGGATGCGCGTCACGCGTCCCTGGGCGTCGGTCGTGTAGGTCGTCTTGCCCAGCCCGCCGGGCTCTTGCACAGAGACCGGCGTCCAGCGGAAGCGCGGATCACCCTGCGACAGGATCTTCCAGGTCGTGATGGTCCCGTCGATCTCTTTGAGCGTCAGAGTGCGCCCCGTCCCGCTCCCAGCAACGGTCACCTTGGCTTCCATGAACGCGGTGTCTTCGTCCACCGCGCTATAGGAGCCTGTGGGAGCGTCGAGCTTCTTGCCACCGGGCTGCCGATACACGAGGGGGTCTCCCTCGTCGTCGACGAACGCGATGGTGCCATCGATGGTGGTGCTATCGACCACGGTCAGCGATGCGCCTCCCTCGCCCGAACCGTCGAACGATGCCGTCCATCCGGGCCCGAAGACGCCGTAGCCGCCGGGAACGGGGCCGTCGAACGTGGAGTGCGAACGCGACACCGACAGCGCGCCTTCCGGAGTCGGCACGGTCACGTCGGTCTCGCTCATGTTGAACTCACCGGTCCAGAGCGCCACCTGGCCGGGACCGGCTTCGGCCGTCGGGAAGCCTCCTCCGAAGGCATGCGGAACCCGCAGCACGGTGGCGCCCACCCCGTTGTCATCGGTGCACTGAGTACCGACCGAGGCGTAGGTGAAGCACAGCCGCACCTCCAGGAGGACAGGCACGCGGGGGCTGAGAGCAACGGACGAGCCCGAACTCGTATCGGTGACCGCCGACTGGGTCTGCCAGATGAAGTTCTTCACCTCGACGGGAGTCGATGCGCCGCCGGTGGTCGGCACACTGCCACCGTCGGTCCATCCCGACCCGGATGCACCAGCGGCACGCCACTGCAGCTTCGCGCTCACGGATGCGGCCTGCCCGAGCGGAGGAGCCGTCGCCGACAACCGGACCGAGTTGTTGGTCTTCACGCCTTCGACAGACGTCGTGAACGCCGCGTTGCCGTAGCCGAACGTGTAGGTCTGTGTGGCCGAGGTGAGGCCCGAGATCTGCTTCGTGTACGCCGTGATCCGGTGGCTTCCGGACGACTTCGACACCGAGACGCTGAAGGTGCCGCCCGAGCCCGCGGTGACCGACTTGACCGTGTCGCTGGTCGCGCCATCGACGCGGTAAGCGAGGGCGGTCGCCGCATTGTTGCCGCCACTGCTGGGGACGGAGATCGTGCACGTGATGTTCGAGGACGGCGGGTTGTCCGTCCACGAGCCGTTGGCGTAGTTCGGGCAGGAGATCGTGGGGGCGGGTGGCTTGCCGACGGCGGTCTTGAACGCGACCATCGAGCTGTACCCGGGGTTGGATCCGGAGACGCCGTCGCGGACGACGGCACGCACCCAGTAGGACGAGTTGTCGGCGAGTTTGCCCGACGGCGCCGCGCACGAGACGGTCGCGCCCGAAGATCCCGATTTTGTGCAGGTGGTCACGAGGTTGGCGGAACTGACCGTCGAGGACTTGTAGACCTCGAGCGTGTACGCCAACGTCCCTCCGTCGGCATCCGTCGCTTTCGTCGAGAACGTCGGGGTCAGCGTGTTCGCGTACTTCGTCGATCCCGACGTCGTCACCCCCGACACCGTGGGCGCGCTGGGCTTACCCGGATGCCGGTTGTACGTGACCTTCAGCTTCGGCGGATTCGACCCGTTCGACGACGAGATCCGGCGCCATTCCAGGTTCGAGCTCTCCGACGCGGTCAACCGCATCGAGAACGTGGTCTTGTTCTGGTCGGCAGCGTTCTGCACGATCGACTTGACGTCCACCGCCGACATCCACCCCGCCGGACACGCCGACCCGCCGCCCTTCCCACCCACCGAGAACGTCTTCGACACGCTGCTGTTCGTGCTCGGCTGGTTGTTCCACGTGATGTCGTCGTTGCTCATCGTCTCCGACGACGCCCGCACCGTGAACGACGACGCATTGCAGTTGTACGACTTGTTCCCATACAGCTGCAGCGTCGCCGACTGGATCTGCGCGCCCGCGATCGGCTGACCACTGAACTTCAAGAACGCCCGGTACTTGTACGTCCCCGAGTTGTACGTCCCGAACATCAACTCCGTCGCCGACGCGTAGTTCTCATTCGGGAACTGCGTCGACACATAACTGTCCCGCGGCCCCGCGAACGTCACACTCGGATCGATCACCACCGGATACGTCGCCGACTCCAAGAACTCCTCACCCGGAGTGACCACGACCGTCTGCTCACCCTTCCGGGTCTCCACACTGACGTCCGCGACCGCCACCTCACCCGCCGCCGCCGGCAGCGAGACCTCCCCGTGCGGATCCGCCTCCGCATCCCACATGAACGCCGTCCCCAACGCGCCCACCGTGTCACCCTCATCGGTGACCAGAGCAACCTGCTCGCCGTCCTGAACGAACTCCACCCCATCGGCGACCACCGGCAGCTCCACCGCGACCGACGCGGGATCCTCCGGCTTCTCCGTCAACACCACGTAATGCTCAAAGCCGTACCGCGTGGCTTCCACCACCAGATCGACCCCCGGCTCCACATCCTGATACGTCGCCCGAGACCCCTCCAGCACCGGCTCCGGCAGCGGCTCTCCCTGCCACCCGAACCCGACCGAACCATCCTCCGAACCCATCTGCACCAACGGGGCGTCCCCCGCCCGCCCGCCATGGATCTCCACGTCATACACCGGAGACACCGGACGCACCACGCCATCCGCCCCCGCCTGCAACGTCAGATCCACATCGCGCCAGCCATGCTCACCCGACGAATCACGAACCCTCTCGACACCCGTGGACGACTCCACCGTGAACGAACCATCCGGCTCCGCAAACGTCACCGATGACTCGGTCCGCTCCGACAGCACCTCCACCCGCGCACCCTGCGCCCTCGCGGCGATCTGCGCTTCGATGGGGGAATCGGCGACCGTCGTCCGCTCTTCCGCCTGGGTGGAGGCCGGGGCCTCAGTCGTGGGCTGCGCCGGCGCCGTCTCAGCGGCGGCGCTCGGAGCGAGGAGGCCGCCGACGAGTCCGGCAGCGATGATCACTCCCGCCCCGATGGACGTGGCGGTGCGGCGAGCGATCGTCGCGAGGAACCGGTGGCGCGGCTGGGCAGCACGGAAGATCGTGGGTGCGGGCATGGGTGATCCTTCGGGTGGGAGAGCACGACGGAAAAATGCCGTCATAGAGAAGTTGCCGCAGGAACCCATTTCCTTACAGCGAACGTCAAGCTTTTTCTCAGCGGGCGCTCAGGACCATTGCCGCGAGTGCTCCGCCGGGCCGCGGGAATAGCCGCCGCCGTGGCTCTCGTTCCTCCGAACATGACTCTGCGCCGCGTTCTCGTCCTCCACGGCTATCTCGCCTCACCGTCGGATCACTGGTTCCCCTGGCTCCGCGATGAGCTCTCCCCCGGAGTAAAGGTCGAGGTCATCGAGTTGCCGGATTCGTCCGAGCCCGACGCTGAGCGATGGATCTCGACGGTCGCGGAGGCGATCGGCACGCCCACCGCGGAGCTCGCGATCGTCGCACACAGCCTCGGCGCTGTGACGGCGCTCCACGCGCTCGATCGCCTCGCCGGAGAATGGAGCCTCGGCGCGTTCGTCGCGGTGGCCGGTTTCGTCGATCCCCTCCCGGCCCTGACCCAGCTCGACGGCTTCACCGCCGAGACGCCCGACACGGCCCTACCGGCGGCCCGCCCGCTCCGCCGCGGCGTCGTCGTGTCGGACGCCGACTCGACCGTGCCCCCGGCGCTCACCCCTCGCCTGGCGGCACGACTCGAGGCCGAGGAAGTGACCGTCTCGGGTGGCGGTCACTTCCTAGCGGACGAGGGCGTCACCACCCTGCCCGCTGTGCTGCGTCTTCTCCCGACCCACTGAGCCCCCGGGGTCGGGACGCGCGTGCCGGCGCGCGGGGGGTCACGCCGGCACGCACACGCTCCCTCGGTCGCCGAGCGGCGACGCAGCAGGAGCGCTCCCCCACCGATCAGCAGCAGCAGCGCGAGC
>JBMDWQ010000193.1:0-9693 GCA_048594675.1 Microbacterium sp.
TCGCGGTCGCCGTCTCGGCAGGCTTCGGGTTGGGCATGGACGCGGGCCTCTGGCGGCCCCTCCGGCGCAAGGGCCTCGGCACGGTGCAGCTCATGATCGTCTCGATCGGCCTGTCGCTGGCGTTGCGGTACGTGTACCAGATGTTCGTCGGCGGCGGCACGGCCCAGCTCCCCGGCGGCGCTGCGGCCACCATCCCCGGGCTCGGCCCCATTCGCCTCACGGTCACCGATGTCGTCAGCATGATCGTCTCGCTCGTCGTGATCGGCGCCTTCGCGTGGTGGCTCATGCGCACCCGCATCGGTCGCGCCACCCGCGCCGTCTCGGACAACCCGTCGTTGGCGGCGGCGAGCGGGATCGACGTCGACGCGGTCGTCCGCGTCGTCTGGGTGCTCGCGGCGGCCCTGGCGGGTCTGTCCGGAGTGCTGTGGGCCTACTTCCGCCCCGGCATCAAGTGGGACATGGGAACGAGCATCCTGTTGCTGATCTTCGCGGCGGTCACCCTGGGCGGCCTCGGCACGGCCTTCGGCGCTCTGATCGGATCGATCATCGTGGGAATGCTCGTCGAGGTGTCGACCCTCTGGATACCGTCCGACATGAAGTATGTGGGCGCGCTGGCCGTGCTCATCGTCATTCTGCTGTTCCGTCCGCAGGGCATCCTCGGACGCCGAGAGCGAATCGGGTGATCGCCGTGGACTTCGGACAGATTCTCAACAACACGCTGGCGCAGATCCTCGCGCCCGCGACGCTGGGCTACATCCTCGCCGCCACCGGCCTGTCGGTGCACTTCGGCTTCGCGGGCCTGCTGAACATGGGCGTCGCCGGCTTCATGGCCATCGGCGCCTACGGGTTCGCGATCTCCATCCTCACCTTCGGTCTCCCCTGGCCGGTCGCCGCGCTGATCGGTCTCATCGCAGCCGTGCTGTTCGCGCTCGTGATGGGCATCCCCACGCTCCGACTGCGGGGCGACTACCTGGCGATCGTCACGATCGCCGCCGCCGAGGTGCTGCGCCTCTTCTTCCTCACCTCGGCGTTTCGCAACTACACCGGGTCCGCCGACGGCCTCTCCGGCTTCCAGGCCGGATTCCGCGCGAGCAACCCCCTCCCTCCCGGCAAGTGGGGATTCGGCCCGTGGACGTACCAGTCCGATCAATGGTGGGTGATCCTCATCGGCGTGATCACCATCGCGGTCGTCGTGCTCGTGGTCTGGCTCTTGATGCGGAGCCCCTGGGGACGCGTCATCCGCGGCATCCGCGAGGACGAGGACGCCGTCCGATCGCTGGGCAAGAACGTGTTCGCCTTCAAGATGCAGGCACTCATCGTCGGCGGCGTCATCATCGCGGCGGGCGGCATCATCACCGCGATGGGGACGAACGTCAATCCGAATGTCTACGTCACCTCGCAGACGTTCTACGTGTGGACGGCTCTCCTCCTCGGAGGTGCGGCCACGATCTTCGGCCCGGTGCTCGGTGCGGTGCTGTTCTGGGTGGTTCGTGCGTTCCTCTCCAACCTCCTCCCGGCGCTGGTGAAGATCGGCTGGCTGCCGTTCATGTCGACCGAGCAGAGCCAGATGCTCGTGTTCGTCCTGGTGGGCGTCGCCCTGATGCTGCTGGTCATCTTCCGCCCGCAGGGTCTCCTCGGAAGCAAGAAGGAGCTGACCTTTGTCCGCTGACGTGACGCCTCCCACTCCCCGCCCCAAGACCACCGGGCTCCACACCGGCGACATCGCCCCGGGTGTCGCCAAGGTCGATCCGATCATCGTGATCGACGGCGTTCGGCGTGAGTTCGGCGGCCTGACCGCCGTCGACGTCGAGCACCTGGAGATCCCGCGGAATGCGATCACTGCGCTGATCGGCCCCAACGGCGCGGGGAAGACCACCCTCTTCAACCTCCTCACCGGATTCGACAAGCCCAATGCGGGATCCTGGTCGTTCGACGGCACCAACCTCTCGGGCATCCCTGCGTTCAAGACGGCGCGAATGGGGCAGGTGCGCACTTTCCAGCTCACCAAGTCGCTGGGTCTTCTCACCGTGCTGGAGAACATGAAGCTCGGAGCGCCCCGTCAGACGGGCGAGAAGATCTGGGCCGGGATCCTGCCGTTCCTGTGGAGCCGGCGCGAAGCCGAGATCGAGGCCAAGGCACGGGATCTGCTGGCGCGCTTCAAGCTCGATGCCAAGGAGAAGGACTTCGCGGCCTCGCTGTCCGGCGGACAGCGCAAGCTCCTGGAGATGGCGCGCGCACTCATGAGCGATCCGACCCTGGTGATGCTGGACGAGCCCATGGCCGGGGTCAACCCGGCACTCACACAGTCGCTCCTCGACCACATCCTCGATCTGAAAGACCTCGGGATGACCGTCGTCTTCGTCGAGCACGACATGCACATGGTGCGACACATCGCCGACTGGGTCGTCGTCATGGCGGAGGGAAAGGTGGTCGCCGAAGGTCCGCCTGATGCAGTCATGCGCGAACAGGCCGTCATCGACGCGTACCTCGGCACGCATCAGGACGTCGATCTCGGCGTCGTCACCGGGCGCTACGCGGGAGACCTCCCCGCCGACGCGCAGGAGCTCGTCGAGACGGCGCACGAGCTCAGTCAGGCGGTCGAGCCTGACAGTGACGCGGCGCCCCAGGAAGCGGAGGACCAGAAATGAGCGGAACCGCCCCCGCCACCACGGCCGACGTGCGCGGCGACGCGCCGGAGAACGTCGTCGAGCTGCGCGAGGTCGTCGCCGGGTACCTCCCCGGCGTCAACATCCTCAACGGCGCGAGCCTCACCGCGGCCAAGGGAGAGTTGATCGGCATCATCGGCCCCAACGGCGCCGGCAAGTCGACCATGCTCAAGGCGATCTTCGGCCAGGTCAAGATCCGTTCGGGCGCCGTCCTGCTCAACGGCGAGGACATCACGGGGCTTCGCGCGAACAAGCTCGTGGGCAAGGGCGTCGGGTTCGTTCCGCAGACCAACAACGTCTTCCCCAGCCTCACGATCGCCGAGAA
Organism: Microbacterium sp.; assembly: GCA_048594675.1. Classification (GTDB taxonomy): domain Bacteria; phylum Actinomycetota; class Actinomycetes; order Actinomycetales; family Microbacteriaceae; genus Microbacterium. The sequence continues at coordinate 2,992 of JBMDWQ010000193.1, forward strand.
CCTCCAGATGGGCGCCTACCAGCGTCCGAAGGCGTACGCCGAACGGGTCGATTTCGTGACGTCGGTCTTCCCCGACCTGGCCAAGCGCCTCGCTCAGCGGGCCGGGTCGTTGTCGGGCGGCGAGCGCCAGATGGTCGCGATGGGGCGAGCCCTCATGATGGACCCGCACGTGCTCCTGCTCGACGAGCCGTCGGCGGGCCTGTCGCCCTCGCGACAGGACGAGGCGTTCTTGCGCGTCTCGGAGATCAACAAGGCCGGTGTGACGACGATCATGGTCGAGCAGAACGCCCGCCGGTGCCTCCAGATCTGCGACCGGGGCTACGTCCTCGACCAGGGTCGCGACGCTTACACGGGCACGGGCCGCGAGCTGCTGAACGACCCGAACGTCATCGGGCTCTATCTCGGAACGCTCGGCGCCGACTGAGCGCGGCGCTGCCGCCGCCCGTACGGGATCATCGGCAGGAACAGTCCGGCGAATGCGACGAGCGGCCACGCGCTCGACGACGCGATCGCGACGGCGACTCCCACCGCGGCCACCGCGACGGCCAGCACCCACATCGTCACGACGACCCACCGGGGACGCTCGTTGAGCTCGTCTCTCGTGGTGATCATGGGGCCAGGATAGCCGGTCGGCCGCTGCGGGGTACCGGGCAGCGGATCGTGCTGACACGGCGAAGGGCCCCGGTCCGAAGACCGGGGCCCTTCCATCCGTGAGGTGGTCAGCCCACCTCGACGAACTCGTTGTTGTTGTCGTCACCGAACTGGAAGATGCCGATCGACGCCTGGGTCGGGTCGCCGACCTCGTTGAACGTGATCGGACCCGAGACACCGTCGTAGTCGGCGACGCCGCCTCCGATGATGATGTCGGCGCACTCCGCATAGCTCGTGCACTTCGTACCGTCACCCGTGCCGCCGGAGACCTGCTGCAGGTGGGCCGCGACGTCCGGGCCCTCCGTGGAACCGGCCTCGAGCGCCGCCAGCGCCAGAAGAATCACGGCGTCATACGACTCGGGCGCGTAGGTGAAGTCCTTGAGTTCCTCGTTGCCCTCGTCGGTCCAGTACTTCTGGAGGTTGTCACGGAACTCGGTGATCGTCGCGGGGTCGACCGCGGGGTAGGTCCCCTTGGCACCCGTGAGCGTTCCGGCCGGGAACTCGTCTCCGAAGTTGGAGAGGTTGCCGTCGACGAAGTACATCTTGTCGGACGGGAAGGACGCCCCCACCAGCTCGGGGATGATCGTCTTGACCTCTTCGAACGTGATCAGCGCGATGGCGTCGGGGTCGGCGGCCAGCACGTCCTCGACCTGAGCCGAGAAGTTGGTGTCACCCGTGTTGTAGAGCGACGCCGCCACGACCTTGCCGCCGGCCGCCTCGAAGGCGTCCTTCGTGAAGCACGCGAGACCGGTGCCGTACGAGTCGTTCAGGACGATGAGGCCGAGGGTCTCATTGCCGTCACCGGAGATGAGGTTGCCGAGCACCTCGCCCTGCAGGACATCGGACGGCGCCGTGCGCCAGTACAGGCCCTTGTCCTTGTAGCCGGTGAAGGCCGCCGAGGTGTTGGCCGGCGAGAACTGGATGGCGTCGGCCGCGATCACCTGGTCGATGAACTGCAGCGACGTTCCCGACGAGGCGGCACCGATGATGGCCGTCGCGCCGGCGTTCAGCAGACGCGGCACCTCGGTCTCGTACGCCTTGTTGTCGGTGTCACCCGAGTCGCCCTGCACGAGGTCGATGGTGACGCCCTTGTCCGCCTCGTTGACGACCGACGCCGCGTACTCGGTGGCCGAGATCTCGGGCGGTCCGAGGAAGGCGAGGTTTCCGGTGACCGGAAGTGCCGTGCCGATCGTGTACTTCAGGTCGGTGCCCGGACCCTTCGACGTCGAGGAGTACTCGGGCGTGTAGGACTCCGGCGCTGCCTTGTCACAGTCGATCGGGAAGGTGTAGTCGTCGCCGGGCGCGGCGGAGCTCGCGCCGGGTGCCGGGGAGCCGGAACAGCCGGCCAAGACGAGCGCGCTCGCGCCGACCAGGGCGATGCCGCCCATGATCTTGGCGGCACGTGAGCGTGTGAGAACGGTCATGTTGCTCCTTGCTATCTGCGAACGCGGGCGACCCCGGGTGCCGCCCCAATTGGGAATAACCTAATCGCCGCAGCGCGTCGGCAATGTTGCGATCCGTTAACGCTGTGTAACGCCTCCCGGATCGTTATCTTCGTTATCTTTCCCCGTCGCCAGCACTCCCCTCCGCCAGGATCCTCCGGCGGGAAACAGCGTCGGCATGACCCGAGCGCTAGCCTGACGACGTGACCCCCGACATGCTCTTCCCCTATCTCGCAGGCGGCGTCGTCGGCGTCTGCATCGGGATCATCGCGACGATCTCCGTGTATGCGGCTTCTCGGGCCGCCCGGGAACGTCGCCGTCGACGCGAGAAGCGCCGACGCCTCGACTATTGGGCGAGTATGACCCCGGGCGCTCTCCCGGCCGGAGCCAGAGCGCAACCAGGGAAGCCCCTGCGCACGCGACGCCGGTCTCAGACGATCGACGACTTCCTCGATGGACAGCGGGCGAGGCCGTTCGGAGACTCCGGGCCACGCGACTGGTGACGGGCGCGATCACCCCACCGCTGGAGAGCGACCGGTGCGGGCGCTACGCGACGGACCCGACCGCGGCGCGGGAGCGCCGCGCGTGACGCACCGAGTCGACCATCAGGACGACGAGCGCCAGCCACACGAGTCCGAAGCCGATCCAGCGCTCCCACGGCATCGGCTCGCCCATGATCCACGCGCCGGTGATGAACTGCAGGATGGGTGCCACGAACTGCAGCAGGCCGATGACGGTGAGCGTGGCGCGACGGGCACCGGCGGCGAAGAAGAGGAGCGGCGTCGCGGTGACCGCACCGGCGAGGAGGAGTAGCGCGGTGTGCCCCGCACTGACCTGACCCATCGTGATCCCGGTGGTCGCCCCCACCACGATCAGCTGCACCACCGCGACGGGTGCGAGCCACAGTGACTCCAGCGTCAGACCGCTGATGGCGTCGACGCTCGGACCGATCTGCTTCTTGACGAGTCCGTAGGTCCCGAAGCTCGCAGCGAGTGTCAGCGCGATCCAGGGAAACGCCCCGTATCCGATCACGATCACGAGCACGGCGACCGCCGAGATGCCGATGGCGGCCCACTGCGCGACGCGCAGGCGCTCCTTGAGAACGAGGACACCGAGGAGCACGGTCACGATCGGATTGATGAAGTAGCCGAGGCTGCCCTCGATGACATGGCCGGTGAGCGTGCCGACCAGGAAGACCTGCCAGTTGACGTAGATGAGCAGGCCCGCCGCCATCGTCCAGAGGACGAGCCGGCGGTTGCGCAGGATCGCCCAGAGCTTGCTCCACGTGCGGGTGACGGTGAGAAGCAGCGCGCAGAAGACGAGCGAGAGCAGAATGCGCCACGCCACGACCTCCCACGGTCCGGTCGGCGGAAGCGTGAGGAAGTAGAGGGGCAGAAAGCCCCACAGGAGATAGGCGATGAACGCGTAGACCCCGCCGCGCGCACGTTCTGCGTCAGGGCTGGGGGATGTCATGAGTCCAAGACTAGAACGGTCCTGACTCGGAGTGCGCCGGTGTTCCGGGTCGGATCCTGCCGATGTCCGCGGAGATCCTGCCAGCGAGGCCTGCGGGAACGGCGAAAGGCCCGGACGCCGAGGCATCCGGGCCTTTCGAGACCGTCGCGCGGACGAGTCGTCCGCGGGCGATGTCAGCGAACGACGACAGCGAGGACGTCGCGCGCGGAGAGGACGAGGAACTCGTCGCCACCGAACTTGACCTCGGTCCCGCCGTACTTGCTGTAGATGACGCGGTCGCCGACCGCGACGTCGAGCGGCACACGGTTGCCGTTGTCGTCGATGCGACCGGGGCCCACCGCGACGACCTCGCCCTCCTGGGGCTTCTCCTTCGCGGTGTCGGGGATGACGAGTCCGCTGGACGTCACCTGCTCAGCCTCGACCTGCTTGATGACGATGCGGTCCTCGAGCGGCTTGATGGAAACCGACACGGTCTACCTCTTTCTTGCTTCAGGGGTCTTGCCTCAAGACTCATTAGCACCCGCACACTTCGAGTGCTAACGCCAGTCTAGGGCCCGGTTGGCACTCGTGCAACGCGAGTGCCAACCGGATTCCGAGGCCTTCCGCCGCCCGTGTCCCGACGCGAGAGCGCGGGAGGTCACGGGGTGGGGCGGAGCGCCCGGCATAGGCTTGCCGGGTGGACCTTGCCGAACTGACGTCGCTGTTGACCCCGGAAGGGCTCCGGCTCCTCGACGAGCTCGGTACGGTCGCCTCGACCGACGACGTCGCCGCGGTCGTCAGCCGGCTCCGCGCCGCAGGTCACGCGCCCGAACGCGTGTCGGCGGTCGTCGGGCAGGCGCGTCTGCGCCATCGTGCGGAGACGAAGTTCGGTCCGTTCGCCTCGCGCATGCTCTTCACGCGCGCGGGCCTCGAGCAGGCTTCCCGACTTGCGGTCGCCGCGCGACACGCGGGGCGGTTCCGGGACGCGGGGGTTCGACGCGTCGCGGACCTGGGCTGCGGGATCGGGGGCGACTCCCTCGGGCTGGCGGGGATCGGCCTGGAGGTACTCGCCGTCGAGGCTGATGAGGTCACCGCGGCGATCGCCGCCTACAATCTCGCCCCGTTCGCCGACACCGTGACCGTGCGGCACGCTCAGGCTCAGGAGGTCGATCTGACGCAGGTGGACGCCGCCTGGCTCGACCCGGCTCGGCGCACGGCCGGTCACGAGGAGACGCGACGGACGTCGGCAGACGAATGGTCTCCGCCCCTGGAGTGGTCCTTCGATCTGGCTGCGAGACTTCCGACGGGGATCAAGCTCGGGCCGGGCTTCGACCGCGGCCGGATACCGTCGGGCACGGACGACCACCCGGTGGAGGCGCAGTGGATCACCGTCGACGGCGCCACGATCGAGTTGGTCGTCTGGACGGGAGCGTTGGCCCGTACGGGTGTGCACCGGGCGGCCCTCGTCGTGAACGGCGACCGCGCGCACGAGATGACCGCGCCCGGAGACAGCATCGACGAGCCTGTCCGCGCACTCGGCGAGTTCCTGCACGAGCCGGCCGGTGCCGTCATCCGCGCGCGCCTGATCGGCGACCTCGCGCGAGACCTCGATGCCGGCATGGTCTCCGACGGCATCGCCTACCTCACCTCCGACACGGCTCGGACAAGTCCCTTCGCGCAGACCTTCCGCATCCGAGAGAGCCTCCCCACCGACGTCTCGCGACTGGCGCGTGCGCTGCGCGAACGGGGAGTGGGAACGCTCGAGATCAAGAAGCGCGGTGTCGACGTCGATCCCGCTCGGCTGCGCACGCGTCTGAAGCTCCGCGGATCCGCTTCCGCCACACTGATCCTGACGCGCATCGGATCGACCCGGGTCGCACTTCTCGCCGACAGGGTCTAGGAGCGTCCACGGATCCGCGTCGCCGTCGCGACCGTCACGACCAGAGCGCGCCCTGCATGTGGGCCCACCAGAGCCAGCCGGCACTGTAGGCGAGCGAGAGCAGACTCAGGCAGAGGGCCCAGACCGCGATGCCGCGGTTCTCCCACGGTCGGCGCAGCGCGACGATCGCCAGCACGGCGCCGAGGATTCCGGCCGGGAATCCCCAGCCCACCAAGAGCGAGATCGCCAGTGCCAGGATCGCGAAGGTCAGCGCCCAGCCCGCCGACCGCGGAAGGGGCGCCGGTGGCGGAGGCGCCCACCGCACCTCGGGAGCCTCGGGCACTGCGGGGCTCGCGGCGGCGGCGATGTCGACCGGCTCCGTGAGCGGCCGCCGGAAACCGCCCCGATGCGCGCCGGGAAGCGCAGCTTCGCCGGCGGCGGATGCGGCGTCGGCATCCAGAAGGGGCACCGGCAGCTGAGGGACGTCGTCGGGGAGCGGGTTCGTCCCGTCGGCACGATCGGGCGTCATGAACTCACCGCCACCTGGATCTGTGTGACCGGAAGAGTCGAGTCCGCACCGAAGTCGAGCGTCGAGGCGGGTCGCCCGCTACGGATCAGCTCGGCGGCGAGCGCCGCGATCATCGCACCGTTGTCGGTGCAGAGCGCGAGCGGGGGGATGCGCACCGCGACACCGGCGGCCTCTGCGCGGGAGAGGGCGACCTCACGGAGGCGGCGGTTGGCGACGACCCCACCACCCAGGAGCAACCGCGGCACGCCGTGCCGCTGGCACGCGTCGAGCGCTTTGGTGACCAGGACGTCGATGACCGCTTCCCGGAAAGAGGCGGCGACGTCGGGCACGGAGATCTGCTCACCGGCCGCCTCGGCACGCTCCACCCATCGAGCGACCGCGGTCTTCAGCCCCGAGAAGGAGAAGTCGTACCTATGGTCGGCCATGTCGGACGCCCGAGAGAGTCCGCGCGGGAATCGGATCGCCGTGGGGTCACCTTCGGCGGCCGCACGATCGATCTCGGGCCCGCCGGGGTAGGGCAGCCCCAGGATGCGTGCGATCTTGTCGAAGGCCTCGCCCGCCGCGTCGTCCATCGTCTCGCCAAGCAGCTCGACGTCGGAGACGAGGTCACGCACGAGCAGGAGCGAGGTGTGGCCCCCGGAGACCAGGAGCGCGACAGTCGGGTACTCGACCCGTTCTCCCGTCAGGATGTCGGCGGCGATGTGGCCGACGAGGTGATTGACGGCGTAGAGCGGACGATCCAGGGAGAC
>JBMDWQ010000194.1:0-13042 GCA_048594675.1 Microbacterium sp.
GTACGTTGACGACGACCGTGTACGGCAGGTCTTCGGTGTCGGCATGGGCGGCGGTGGGAAGGCCCGCGAAGAGCGTCGCTCCCGCGAGCACCGCGCCCAGGAACAGGACGATCCACCGCAACGGGCGTCTCGTACTCACGGTCGTGGGACTCACAGATCCTCCAGTCCGTACGCCTCGAGAGGCGCGGGTCGCATCCACGGTGATCAACGACGGTACGAGCGTAATGTGTCGGCGTTGTTTCGCCTACCTCACACTCTTTTCCCTTCCCCGGGAAGGGATCGTGTGCTAGTCGGGCGCGCGCACGACGTTCTCGGAATGAAACCGCACCGCCGCGCCTTAGAATCGGAGAACCCCGAAAACGCAGGAGATTGCATGGAGCACAACGACCCGTTCGGTTTCGTCGGACTGACCTACGACGACGTTCTGCTGCTTCCCGGACACACCGATGTGATCCCCTCCGAAGCAGACACCTCCTCCCGTGTGACTCGGCGTATCACCGTCGCGACCCCTCTGTTGTCGGCGGCGATGGACACCGTCACGGAAGCGCGCATGGCCATCGCGATCGCGCGCGAGGGTGGCATCGGGATCCTGCACCGGAACGCCTCGATCCAGGAGCAGGCCTCGATGGTCGACCGGGTCAAGCGCAGCGAGTCGGGAATGATCACCGACCCCATCACGACGACTCCCGACGCGACCATCGAAGAGGTCGACACCCTCTGCGCGCAGTACCGGATCTCGGGACTGCCGGTCGTCGACGAGGACGGGCGCCTTGTCGGCATCATCACCAACCGCGACATGCGCTTCGTCTCGGGCTTCGAGCGTCAGACCACCAAAGTGCGCGACGTCATGACGAGCGAAGGGCTCGTCACCGGGCGGGTGGGCATCGGGGCGAACGAGGTCATCGCGCTCTTCGCGCAGCACCGTGTGGAGAAGCTGCCCCTCATCGACGACGAGGGCAAGCTCGCCGGCCTCATCACGATCAAGGACTTCGACAAGAGCGAGAAGTACCCCCTCGCGACCAAGGATGAGCAGGGACGGCTGCGCGTCGGCGCGGCGATCGGCTTCTTCGGAGACGCGTGGCAGCGTGCCGAGGCCCTTCGCGACGCGGGTGTCGACGTCCTCGTCGTCGACACCGCCAACGGTCAGTCCGCCGGCGTGATCGACATGATCCGTCGCATCAAGGCGGACTCGTCGTTCGACCACATCGACGTCATCGGCGGCAACGTCGCCACGCGCGAAGGCGCCCAGGCCCTCGTCGACGCGGGCGCCGACGCCGTGAAGGTCGGCGTCGGGCCGGGGTCGATCTGCACGACGCGCGTCGTCGCCGGCGTCGGCGTGCCGCAGGTCACTGCGATCTGGGAGGCGTTCCAGGCCACACGCGAGGCCGGGATCCCGGTGATCGCCGACGGCGGTTTGCAGTACTCGGGCGACATCGCGAAGGCTCTCGTGGCCGGCGCCGACACCGTGATGCTCGGCTCGCTCCTGGCCGGAACCGACGAGTCGCCGGGCGAGATCGTCTTCCAGGGCGGAAAGCAGTTCAAGCTCTACCGCGGCATGGGCTCGCTCGGCGCGCTGCAGACCCGCGGAAAGAAGACGTCGTACTCCAAGGACCGCTACTTCCAAGCCGACGTGCCCAACGACGACAAGCTCATCCCGGAGGGCATCGAGGGACAGGTGGCCTACCGCGGCCCGGTCTCGGCCGTCGCGTATCAGCTGGTCGGGGGCCTGCGGCAGTCGATGTTCTACGTCGGCGCCCGCACGATCGAGGAGTTGAAGGCGCGGGGGAAGTTCGTGCGCATCACGGCCGCCGGCCTCAAGGAGTCCCACCCGCACGACGTCCAGATCGTCGTCGAGGCGCCCAACTACAAGAAGTAGGTCCGATCGGGCGATCCGGGGGCCGTGCGCGGAGCCCGGCCTCGATCGTGTGGTGGCCTCCGGGTCCGATAGACTGGTCGGCTCTGTGCGACTGGCCGGGGCAGAACAGGATCGCTCGTGGGCCACATCGACGTATCGGCGGTGTCGTACGTCCTCCCGGACGGGCACCGGCTTCTGGATGCCGTGACGTTCCGCGTGGGCTCGGGCACCACGACCGCACTCATCGGCCCGAACGGTGCCGGGAAATCCACGCTGCTGCGCCTCATCCGGGGTGAACTGACCGCCCCCGAGGGCGCGATCGTGGTCACCGGTGGACTCGGCGTCATGGACCAGCTCATCGGCCACGGAGCGGAGGGCGAGACGGTCCACGATCTTCTCGTCGCCGTCGCGCCGGCCCGGATCTCCCAGGCGGCTCGCGCGCTGGAAGCCGCCGAGAACGCCATCATCGAGCACGACGACACCGTCACGCAGTTGGCATACGCGCAGGCGCTCGCAGACTACGCCGAAGCCGGTGGCTACGAGCACGAGACGGTGTGGGACACGTGCACGACCGCGGCGCTCGGCATCCCCTACGAGCGCGCCCGCTTCCGAGACCTCGCCACGCTGTCCGGAGGGGAGCAGAAGCGGTTGGCTCTGGAGGCCCTCCTGCGCGGGCCCGACGAGGTGCTGCTCCTCGACGAGCCCGACAACTATCTGGACGTTCCGGGCAAGCGCTGGTTGGAGGAGCGGCTGCGCGAGTCCGCCAAGACGGTGCTGCTGGTCTCACACGACCGTGAACTGCTCGCTCGGGCCGCCGACCGCATCGTGACGCTGGAAGTCACGGCATCCGGCAGCACGGCGTGGGTCCACGGTGGGGGCTTCGCGACCTACCACGAGGCGCGCACGCATCGGATGGAGCGCTTGGAGGAGTTGCGCCGACGATGGGACGAGGAGCACGCGAAGCTGCAGCGACTCGTCGCCGAGATGCGGGTGAAGGCCGCGGCGAGCGATGACTTCGCCTCGAGGTATCGAGCCGCCCAGACGCGGCTCCGACGCTTCGAACAGGCGGGACCTCCCGAGGAGCGCCCACCCGAGCAGAACCTGCGGCTGCGGCTGCGCGGAGCGCGCACGGGCAAGCGTGCCGTCGTCGCCGAGCGTCTGGAGCTCACGGGCCTCATGCGGCCCTTTGAGCTGGAGGTGTGGTTCGGCGACCGGGTGGCCGTCCTGGGCTCGAACGGATCGGGCAAGTCGCATTTCCTCCGGCTGCTCGCCTCCGGCGGCACCGATCCCGATCCGACACTCGGACACGTCACACAGATCGGGGCTCGCCTCGAGCCGGTCGCGCACAACGGCCGAGCGATCTTGGGCGCTCGGGTGACGCCGGGGTGGTTCGCGCAGACCCACGAACACCCCGACTACACCGGGCGGACTCTACTGGAGATCCTGCACCGCGGAGACGACGCACGAGCCGGGCTCGCCCGTGAGGCCGCGAGCTCGGCCCTGGATCGTTACGGACTGGTCCGTCAGGCCGAGCAGGTCTTCGAGAGCCTGTCGGGCGGGCAGCAGGCCCGGTTCCAGATCCTGCTGCTCGAGTTGTCGGGGGCCACCCTTCTGCTCCTGGACGAGCCGACCGACAACCTCGACCTCGTCTCGGCGGAGGCGCTGGAGGCGGCTCTCGGTTCGTTCGAGGGCACCGTCCTCGCTGTCACGCACGACCGGTGGTTCGCCCGATCCTTCGACCGCTTCCTCGTGTTCGGATCGGACGGCCTTGTCTACGAGGCGCCGGAGCCGGTCTGGGACGAGAGACGCGTCGCGCGTGCGCGGTGAGGCCTTCACCGCCCGCGGCTCCCGCGGCGGCGACGGGTAGGCTGGGGGCGTGAGCATGGAGATCGAGATCGGCCGCGCCAAGCGCGCCCGCCGCGCGTACGCGTTCGACGACATCGCCGTGGTGCCTTCTCGTCGCACCCGCAATCCCGAAGACGTCTCGACGTCCTGGTCGATCGACGCATTCGGGTTCGAGATCCCCGTTCTGGGGGCGCCGATGGACTCCGTCATGAGCCCGCAGACGGCGATCATGCTCGGACGGCTCGGAGGCCTCGGCGTGCTCGACCTCGAGGGTCTGTGGACGCGATACGACGACCCGGAGCCCTTGCTGGCAGAGATCGCCTCGCTCCCCGCCGAGATCGCGACGCGGCGCATGCAGGAGATCTACGCGGCGCCCGTCAAGCCCGAGCTCGTGCGCGACCGGCTCGCCGAGATCCGCGACGCCGGTGTGACCGTCGCCGGGGCGCTCACTCCGCAGCGCACGCAGGAGCTGTACGAGACCGTCGTTGCGGCTGGCGTCGACCTGTTCGTCATCCGCGGCACCACCGTCTCGGCCGAGCACGTGTCCAGCGACATTGCGCCGCTGAACCTCAAGAAGTTCATCTACGACCTCGACGTGCCGGTGATCGTCGGCGGGGCCTCCACCTACACCGCGGCCCTCCACCTCATGCGCACGGGCGCGGCGGGAGTCCTCGTCGGCTTCGGCGGGGGTGCCGCCTCGACCACTCGCGCGACGCTCGGTGTCCACGCGCCGCTGGCCACCGCGGTGGCCGATGTCGCCGGGGCGCGACGGGACTACCTCGACGAGTCGGGTGGACGCTACGTCCACGTCATCGCCGACGGCGGTGTCGGCACCTCGGGAGACATCGTCAAGGCGCTCGCGATGGGTGCCGATGCGGTGATGCTCGGCGTCGCCCTCGCGCGCGCGATCGATGCGCCCGGCCGCGGCTTCCACTGGGGACCCGAGGCACACCACCCCAAGCTCCCGCGCGGTCGACGCGTGGAGGTGGGGCAGGTGGCGCCCCTCGAAGAGATCCTCTACGGCCCGGCTCCCGTCGCCGACGGCACCGCCAACCTCATCGGTGCCCTCCGTAAGTCCATGGCGACGACGGGCTACTCCGACCTCAAGGAGTTCCAGCGCGTCGAGGTGGTCGTCGCGCCCTACTCCTCGCACTGATGCCCTCGTCCTCCCCCTCCACGCTCGCTCCCGACCTTCCCGAGGTCTTCCCGCCCACCCTGCGGGAAGTGATGCTGCGTCCGTGGTGGATCGGCATGCTCGTGTTCGCCTTGGCGGTGGCGGGGATCTTCGCCTGGCTCGGGCAATGGCAGCTGGAACGCGCGATCGACACCGATCCGCCCCCGCCGGGCGCGACCGAGCAGGTGCAGCCCATCGACGACGTGGTCGAGCCGGGTGCCTACCTCCCCGAGCCGCTCGTCGGGCAACGGGTGGAGGTGACGGGAGTCTGGGGCGAGTCCGACCTGCTGGTCGTCTCGTCGCGGTACAACGACGGCGTCGAGGGGTTCTGGGTGACGGCCCGGTTCTTCGTCGACGGCACCGAGCAGCCCACCGCACTCGCGGTCGCCCTCGGGTGGACCGCGACCCGGGAAGAGGCCGACGCTGCCGCGCGATCGATCTCAGCGGAGCTGGCGAGGATCGACGCGGCCCCGTTCACTCTCACCGGCCGGCTCATCTCCGACGAAGGCCCGCGGGTGCCCGCGCCGGGTGCCCCGATCACCGAGATGACCACGATGTCCCCGGCGGCGTTGCTCGGACAGTGGCACCCGATCGAGGGGCTCGAGGTCTACCGCCCGTTCCTCGTCGCCGACATCGACGCGCTCGGTCCGATCGACCCGCCCGCCGGCCTCGTCGCGATCGACTCGCCGGCGCCCACGGAGCTGTCGAACGTCAACTGGCTGAACATCTTCTACGCCGTCGAGTGGGCGGTGTTCGCAGGCTTCGCCTTCTACATGTGGTACCGCCTGGCCCGCGACGCGTGGGAGAAGGAGGTCGAGGCGCTCGAGGACGCCCGCACGGCCGCAGGGCAGGCGGCGGCCGGGGCACCACCTGCCGCCGACTAGAGTGGAGGGCATGCCCGCACAGCCGAAACTCGCCGCGTTCCCGGCGATCCGCGGGGCGTTGAGGTTCTACCAGATCGCCTCCATCATCACCGGAATCGGCCTGCTCCTGCTCGTGACGGAGATGGTGCTCAAGTACACGCCGCTGCACGTGGAACTGTTCGCGGGCGGCTCGGGGGGCCTGCTCTGGTTGGCCCCCGTCATCGCCGGCCCCGGCTGCGAGTGGTTCTCGCTGTTCATCCCCGGGGGCAACGGCTGCGAGATGACCTCGGCCGGTGACGGATTCAACATCTCGCTGTTCATCCTCATCGCGCACGGCTGGTTCTACGTCGTGTACCTCTTCGCGTGCTTCCGCATCTGGAGCCTCATGCGCTGGCCGTTCCTGCGCTTCGTGCTCCTCGCGCTCGGCGGCATCGTGCCCCTGCTGTCGTTCATCATGGAGACGCGCGTCGCGCGGGAGGTGCGTGGCTACCTCGCGCGCCGCGAAGCCGAAGCGGCGGCCGTCTCCTCCGTTTCCGCGTCGGAAGGCCCCCGGTGACCACCCAGACCGAAACCGCTCAGCGGCCCGTCCTCGTCGTCGACTTCGGCGCCCAGTACGCCCAGCTCATCGCCCGCCGGGTGCGCGAGGCGGGCGTGTACAGCGAGATCGTGCCGCACACCGCGACCGCGAGCGAGATCGCGGCGAAGAACCCCGTGGGGATCATCCTCTCGGGAGGGCCGTCGTCGGTGTACGAGCCCGGAGCACCCTCGCTCGACCCCGGCGTGCTGGAACTTGGCGTCCCGACCCTCGGTATCTGCTACGGCTTCCAGGTGATGGCTCAGCAGCTCGGCGGCGTCGTCGCCAACACGGGCCTGCGCGAGTACGGTGCGACCGACGCGGTCGTCGCCAACGATGGCGGGGTTCTCCTGGGCGGCCAGCCGTCCGAGCAGAACGTCTGGATGAGCCACGGCGACCAGGTCGCTCAGGCTCCCGACGGGTTCGAGGTGCTCGCCTCCACCGCAGCGACCCCCGTGGCCGCGTTCGGCAGCGACGAGAAGTGCTTCTACGGCGTGCAATGGCACCCCGAGGTCAAGCACTCCGACCACGGGCAGGAGGTGATCGTCAACTTCCTGCACAAGGCCGCGGGTCTGCCGTCGGACTGGAACAGCGGAAACGTGATCGCCGAGCAGATCGAGAAGATCCGTGCCCAGGTGGGCAGCGGACGCGTCCTGTCGGCCCTGTCGGGCGGTGTCGATTCCGCCGTCTCGACGGCGCTCGTGCACGAAGCCGTCGGTGACCAGCTCGTGGCCGTCTTCATCGACCACGGCCTCTTGCGCAAGGGGGAGCGGGAACAGGTCGAGAACGACTACGTCGCCTCCACCGGGGTGCGCCTGATCACGGTCGACGCCCGGGAGACGTTCCTCAACGCCCTCGCCGGTGTCAGCGATCCCGAGCAGAAGCGCAAGATCATCGGGCGCGAGTTCATCCGCGCCTTCGAGAAGGTGCAGGCCGACCTCATCGCCGAAGCGGCCGCCGAGGGCGACCCGATCCGCTTCCTCGTGCAGGGGACGCTCTACCCCGACGTCGTCGAGTCGGGCGGCGGAACGGGAACGGCGAACATCAAGAGCCACCACAACGTCGGTGGCCTGCCCGAGGACCTGCAGTTCGAGCTCGTCGAACCCCTGCGCACCCTCTTCAAGGACGAGGTGCGCGCGATCGGCCGCGAGCTGGGCCTGCCCGAGGCGATCGTCGGCCGTCAGCCCTTTCCGGGGCCCGGCCTCGGCATCCGGATCGTGGGTGAGGTCACCGCTGACCGTCTCGAGATCCTGCGTGACGCCGACGCGATCGCCCGCGAGGAGCTGACCAAGGCCGGCCTCGACGGCGAGATCTGGCAGTGCCCCGTCGTGCTCCTCGCCGACGTCCGCTCGGTGGGCGTGCAGGGGGACGGTCGCACGTACGGCCACCCGATCGTGCTGCGCCCCGTCTCGAGCGAAGACGCGATGACGGCCGACTGGACCCGACTTCCCTACGACGTGCTGTCGAAGATCAGCAACCGCATCACCAACGAAGTGCGCGAGGTCAACCGCGTCGTGCTCGATGTCACGTCGAAGCCGCCGGGGACCATCGAGTGGGAGTGACCTGCGGCGGTCGTCCCCTCGGGGGACCGGCTGCGTGATTCGCCCTCGGGGAGCAAGAGCGGGGACCCCTGCCCCGATTGCTCCCTGAGGGCGAATCACTTCGCCTCGGCCGTGACGGAGAGCACCGCGGCGGGCTGAGTAGCGGACAGGCTCAGCGGGTGAAGCGGAGGGTCGCGATCTGGAACGGGCGCAGCTCGAGCGTCGCCGAGTGGTCGCCGTCGCCCGATGCCGATGACGTCAGCGCGGCGGCGGGGAGCTCGCGTTCGAGGAGATCGGTCTCGACGACGCCCGTCGCGGCGAACGATGCCGTCACCGTCGCGGTCGTCCGCACACCGAGCGCTTCATAGAGTCGGACGATCACGTCGCCGCTGCCGTCCTCGGCGAGCTTGACCGCCTCCACCACGACCCCCGGATCGCTCACGGTGAGCAGCGGATCGATCTCGGCCCCGGCGCCATCGATGGTCCTCACGGGAAGGTTGATGCGGTAGCCCTCGGTGACCGCGTCGGCGACGTCGGCGCCGACGACGAGGCCCACGCGCAGGCGGTGCTCACCACGGTCCTGCGTCGGATCGGGGAACAGCGCCGAACGGATGAGCGAGAGCCGCACGATGCTCACCGTCCCTCCGCCTTCGCCGCGGGGGGCGCGGGTCACGTCGTGGCCGTACGTCGAGTCGTTGACCACCGCCACGCCGAAGTCCGGCTCCGCCACGCGGATCCAGCGATGCGCGACCGTCTCGAAGCGGGCGGCGTCCCACGACGTGTTGGTGTGCGTCGCTCGATCGATGTGCCCGAACTGGATCTCGCTGGTCGCGACGTTCGTGTGCACATCGACGGGGAAGGCGAGCTTGAGGAGCTTCTGCGTCTCCTGCCAGTCGAGGTCGAACTCCAGCGACACGGTGCGGGAGCCTGCATCCAGTGCGATCCGCTGCGTGACGCGAGAGGACCCGAACCGGCGCTCGACGACGATCTCGTCACCGTCGACCCGAAGGTCGTCGACCTCGGTCAGGTCGGTCACCGTCTCGCGATAGTGCACGTCGACATCCCACGCGTCCCACTGCGTCGGGGTGTCCCGATGCAGTTGCAGGAGTCCCGCCGCCGCGCCGGGAGCGACCGCGTCTCGCCCGGTCGCGAGGTCGACGGCCGACACGATGAGGCCCCGGGCGTCCACCCTGACGCGGACGACGCCGTTGTCGAGGACCCAGCCCTCACCGTCGGCTCGTGGTGCGGCGCGCCCTGGTGCAACGGATGCCGTCGCGCCCAGGGCGGGGATGCCCTCGCGACCGTGGGGGGCGGCGTTGGCCCGCACGACGCGGTCGCCCTCGCCGGCGAGGGCACGCAAGCTCGACTCGATGACGTCCTCCAGCTCGCGTGCGACCGCGGCGTAATTGCGCTCGGCGTCGTGATACACCCACGCGATCGAAGACCCAGGGAGGATGTCGTGGAACTGCTGCAGCAGCACCGTCTCCCACGCGCGGGCCAGGCGCTCCGCCGGGTAGTGGGCACCGGTGCGCACCGTCGCGGTCGCGGCCCATAGCTCTGCCTCTCGCAGGAGGTGCTCGCTGCGCCGGTTGCCCTGTTTCGTGGCCAGCTGGCTCGTGTAGGTGCCGCGGTGGAACTCGAGGTACAGCTCGCCGGCCCACACCTCAGGATGGGGGTACTCGTCTTCGGCGGTCTCGAAGAACCGGCGGGGTGAGCTGTGCACCACCTTCGGCGACCCCTCCAACGAACCCGTTCGTGCGATCGCGTGGGCCATCTCCCGCGTCGGTCCGCCGCCACCGTCGCCGTATCCGTAGGGGAGGAGGGAGACGGAGGCGCGCCCCTTGTCGGCGAAGTTCCGCTCCGCGTGGGCGAGCTCGGCCGCCGAGACCACGGAGTTGTAGGTGTCGACCGGCGGGAAGTGAGTGAACAGGCGCGTGCCGTCGATCCCCTCCCACTGGAAGGTGTGATGAGGCATCCGGTTGGTCTCGTTCCACGAGGTCTTCTGCGTGAGGAACCACCGCGCCCCGGCCGCGCGTGCGATCTGGGGCAGCGCCCCGGTGTAGCCGAACGAATCGGGGAGCCACACCTCCGGGGTGTCGAGTCCGAACTCGCGGAGGAAGAACCCCTTTCCGGCGACGAACTGACGCGCCATCGCCTCGCCGCCGGGCATGTTGGTGTCGGATTCCACCCACATGCTTCCCACCGGGACGAAGCGTCCCTCCTCCACCCGACGTCGGATCCGCGCGAAGAGGTCGGGGTAGTACTCCTTCATCCAGGCGTACTGCTGCGCCGACGACGCGGCGAAGATCACGTCAGGGTCCTCGTCCATGAGGGAGAGGACGTTCGAGAAGGTGCGGGCGACCTTGCGCACCGTCTCCCGGACCGGCCAGAGCCAGGCGGAGTCGATGTGAGCGTGCCCCACCGCGTGCAGGGTGTGGGCGCTCGCCGTGGCAGGTGAGGCGAGGACGGGGGCCAGCACCGCGCGCCCCGCGGCGGCCGTGCCGGCCACGTCGTGCGGGTCGACCGCATCGATCATGCGCTCGAGCGCCTGCAGGATGGTCGCGCGACGGGGTGAGCCGGCATCCAGCTGGCCGACCAGGCCTCGCAGGGCTCGCGTATCGGCCAGGAGCGCCGTCACCTCCAGGTCGCGCAGACGGATATCGACGTGCCGGAGCGTGTAGATCGGGTCGGTCCCGGCGGTGGCGGGGTCACCGACCGGAGTCGGGTCGAACGTGAAGAGGCTCCCGACGTCGGGGTTCGAGGCGCCTTCGATGTAGACGTCCACCGACCCGTCTTCGCCCACAGCCTCGACGACCGCGTTGTTGAGCGGGGCGATGCCGCGGAGGGGGGTGCCGTCGGTCGTCCACACCATCGCCTCGCACTGGAAGCCCGGCTGCCCGGTGGTGAAGCCGAGATCGACGACCAGTTCCGCCCGCGTGGCCTCGGGGAGTCTTCCCTCGGTGTCGAGCCATTCCTCGGGAACCCGTCCCTGCACACGGAACCACGTCGTGCCCCACGGGCGACCCCAGCGCTCGCCCGCCGCGATGGGCTCGTAGGTGCCGCCGGCCGCCTCGGCGAAGTCCACGGGTTCTCCCGGTGCCTCCCAGCGTGCGAGCGCGAGGGGCTGTGCGGCGCGGTAGAGGGAGGCCTGCAGCCGCTCGCGAAGGAAGCGGTCGACCCGGAGCTCGGCGAGCGTGGAACGGTCATGCATGGTGAGGTGTTGCCTTTCGAGATCGGGGAGGGGTCGGAAGACGTCGCCGGTTCAGCCCTTGACCGAGCCGGCGAGAGCGAAGGCGCCGCCGGAGAGCCGCTGGACGAGGACGTACAGGATGACCATCGGTGTCGCATACAGCACCGAGTACGCGGCGAGCTGCCCGTAGGCGATCGATCCGTACTGACCGAAGAAGTTGAAGATCGACACGGCCGCGGGGAACTTGTCGGCCGAGAAGAGGAGGACGAAGGGGACGAAGAAGTTCCCCCACGCCATCGTGAACACGAAGATGAACACGACCCCGAGGCCCGGGCGCATGAGCGGGAGGACCACGCGCCGGAGCGCTGTCATGGAACTCGCGCCATCCACCCACGCAGCCTCTTCGAGGGAGATCGGCACCGAGTCCATGAAGTTCTTCAGCATCCAGATCGCCATCGGCAGCGACGTCGCGGCCATGAAGAGGATGACGCCCCAGACGGAGTCCAGCAGCTTGAGGCTCACGAACAGGGCGTAGACGGGCACCATCATCGCGGTGATCGGAAGACCCGTGCCGAAGAGGATGGCGTACATGAACGACCGCTGGAACCGCAGGCGGTAGCGGGAGAGCGGATAGGCGGCCAGGACACCGGCGACGACGGTGATCACCGCCGTGCCGAGGGAGATCGCGATGGAGTTCAGCAGCGGCTGCCACGTCAGCTCCCACGTCATCACCTGGCGGTAGTTGTCCAGCGTCCAGGTCTCGGGGAGGGTCATCGACACGGTCGCATTGCCGTTGAACGAGGCGAACCCGATCCACAGAAGGGGAACGAGGAAGAGGACTCCGATCGCGGCGAGGATCACCGAGGCGATCAGGGTCTGGGTCCGCCGACGGGGAGCGGCGACGCTGACGGCACTGGTGCGACGGGCCATGTCAGTCCACCTCCGGCTTGAGGATCTTGATGTAGACGATCGAGAACGCCGCCCCGATCAGGAGAGTCACCGTGGCGATCGCGGTGCCGTACCCCACCTGGGCGAACTTGAACGCCTCTTGGAAGGCGAGGACCGGGAGGGTGGAGGACTGCGTGCCCGGGCCGCCGCCGGTCATCACCCAGATGAGGGTGAACACCCCGAGCGTCTGGAGCGTCGTCAGCAGCAGATTGGTGGAGATCGACCGCCGGATGAACGGCAGGGTCACCCGGGTGAACCGCTGCCACGCGCCCGCGCCGTCGATCGTCGCGGCCTCGGTCAGCTCCGGCGGCACCTCGGACAGTGCCGCGTTGTAGACCATCATCGAAAACGCCGTGCCACGCCAGATGTTCGCGATGATCACCGACAGCAGGGGGAAGTAGTACAGCCAGCTGGTGCCTTCCAGCCCCACCCAGCCGAGGACGGCGTTGAGGGTGCCGTCCTTGGAGAAGAACGCGTAGAGGGCGAAGGCCGCCACGATCTCGGGCAGGACCCAGGCCAGCACGACGAGGCCGCCCACCAGCGAACGGAGCGACTTCACCGCGCTGCGCAGCAATACCGCCAGGAGCATCCCGAGGACGTTCTGACCGATGACGGCGGAGGCGAGGATGAACACGACCGTCAGGCCGAGAGAGCTCCAGAACTCCGGTGAGGCGAACAGCTGCGCGTAGTTGTCGAGTCCCACGAACTGCGGGTTCGCCGCTCGCGGTCCCGTCATCGCGCGATCGGTCAGAGACCCGTAGAGGGAGTAGACGATCGGCCCGAGCATGAACGCCGCCAGCAGCAGCACCGCAGGCAGCAGCGGAAGCACGCGACCGAGCGCGCGCCGGGCGGTCGCGGAGCGGCGGCCGGAGCGTGGCCGGGGAGCAGAGCCCCGGCCACGCTCGATCGGACCGCGGGAGGCGACGGCGGTCATGGAGCGATCAGCCCGCCTGGGTGTTCTCTTCGCCGACGATCCCGATCAGCGCCGAGTCGTACTGTGCCTGAGCGTCGGCGGGGGAGGCCTGCCCGGTGAACACGCTCTCCGTGGCGAC